>NZ_CP064951.1:0-308165 GCF_011751945.2 Actinomyces sp. zg-332 | reverse complement strand
TGTTTTGCCCTAGCTATCAATGGAATAAGCTCAGCCATAGACATAAAATTAGTACTGTCTAAGACTAATAAATCTAAGTTGTAATCCGCTCCCATTATTTGTGGAACAATCATAGGAGGGCTTACAATCATTGGCTGCAAAACTCTGGTAATTGGAAAAGCTGATAACAATTCACGAACAGTTTGCAAACCAGCAGATAAATCTAAAGCTTCAAATAACTGTATAGCTTCGTTTTGACGGTCTTTTACAAATACACATGAACGGTTATTTAGCTCTGTTCGAGCATGTATAGTAAGTGAGTTAACTTGCGCTTTATCTAGCTGTCGAAGTTGATAAGCCAAAGTCTGTAAAGATTGACCATCGTAACCTGCTAGCTGTGGATCTTCTAACAAAATAGCTCCAAGTACAGAAGCCCACCAAGCAAGTTCTAGTTCACTGGCAACAATGTCATTACTAACATTTCTTGCACGTAAATCCTCTACTAATTCGTCCAACCCATTGTCATGTAACTCTTTCAACACACGTACACGAGCAGGTAGTAAGAAAGCATTTGTGCGATCTGACTTTAAGTCATTTAGCAAAGATATAAGTTCATTTAAAGGCATAATTTCGATATCATGATGGGCTGAGCCTAGAACTGAAATTAGCTTATTCATATCTGCTCGTGCGTTAGATAATACTTCTTGGATTTTATCTAACCCAACTGGTAGTCGAGGATAGCTGGTGTCATTTGAAGCATATTTCTTCCAAATTTCACGTTTTTCTTGAACACGAATCAGCTCAGCATTTAAGTCAACCACATTCACACCTGAACGAACTAAACTTTTAGCTTGACGTACCAAAGCACGACGAGCTCCTAGTTTCATATTTATGCAGTGTTCCTTACGCCATTGCTTAGAAGAAGTAGCAATAACCATATCAGCAGCACTATTTTCAAATATTTGAGGCTGGAAAATTTCAAGACAAGAAGCAACACCTTGAAGTAGTTCAAGTTGATGTTCCCATGCTTCAAATGAGTCAGCAGGCGTTAACCCCGTATCAGCAGCAACCATAGCAATATGACGCTGGATAGTAGGCAAAGTCTCCTCACATAGACGAGCAACGCATTCAAGTAGACCTTCAACAGCGTTATCATTAGTTAGCACAGCCCCATACCAAGCATTATCTACTTTGCGTTGTGAGAATATCTGTAAATCACAAGCTTTAGCTAGTATTTGTCGTGCTGACTTGCAACTATCTTCACTCAAATGAGACAAAACTTCTGGTGTAAAACGAACACAAGTGCGAGGTCCTGGGTTAGCTGATGTTAAATCAGTTAATGCTTGCAGAGCTTCCCAAGCAGACACATTCCATGGTTTACGAATTTTGTGTAGACGAGCAGTGTATTCTCCCAGTTGCGATCTAGCTTGTTCTAGCCTTAAACGTACACCATTTACAGCTGCTTTATCGTAGCTTTTTTCTTGACGTGATAGAGCATATTTCAAACCGTCAGCAATATTATTACGCCACTTATTAACACTAACAGCATTCATCACAAACTCGTCTAATTCGTGTTTTTTGAACTCTTCGACGACTTCTTTACCGATACGCGAGGTTCCTGGCACATATAAGACTGTACGTCCTTGTAATGCTGAGTCAACCATTAAAGAAACAATCATGCTTAGTTTGTCACTACCAGGCGGACAGTCAACAACCATTGAAGTTCCTCTAGAAACGTTGTCCAATACATCTTGGTGCACTGGATCAAGGTCTCCAATGCCACGTTCTAAGTTTGGTTTACGGTCAAGTGGGTTAGGATCTAAAAGAGGTTTGGATAGCTCTTGTATATCACTTTCATTTCCAGCTAAAGCTCCAACTAAAGTTGATGATATGGCTTTAGATCTCAGTTCGTTTAAATCATCTATAAGTATTTGCGATGGTGATGTGAAAGAAGCTACGAGTAATTTATCTTCTAAAACGAAATAATCGAATGTTTCTTTAGCTATTTGAGATATTCTATCTAGTGCATTTTTAGGAGAAAAACCTTGGTTCACAGAAGCTAACCGTATTATTTCTGTAGGGTCAAATACCACCCCTGCTTTTCTAAACGATTCAAGTAGTACTGGATTTATTTCCAAAGAATCCTCTAAAGAAAATACTATATCATCGCCACTACCAGTGTTTAACGAAATTTGACGCAATAACACAGGTGCATATCTATTAACTACTTTACCTTCTTCAGCTTTATCTACCCAACGCCCTAAACCTATTGCTAAGTAAGTTGGGCATACACCATGTTTTTGGGAAATCGTGTCAGCTTCACTATGTACTAAACGAGCTTTTACGCGAGTGCGAGCCAACATATCATGTTCACGGATAATATTAGATAAAGGTGTAGGTCTATCACTATAGAGTTGTGCAATACCAGATGGATGAGCCATTGTAATGTCGATAATGTTTTCACCTAGTATAGATATATTTGATAGAGCGTTGCCTAAACTAGATTTTTCGATCTTGCTTATCCAATTGTCAAGGGCAGCACTAATATTTTCAGCACGGAGCTGTTCAGGAGAAAAAACTGGCTCTACTGTTTCTACTTCGTTATTTTCTTCACGTTTGCGTGAATTACCTCTTGAAAACAATAATGGTGACACTTATTCTCGCCAACTCTCTACTAAAAGCTAAAATTATCCTAGACTATATTATATAAATAATTAGAAAATATTACATGGATTAAAACTATTTAACCTAAAACTAAATTTAGAAAGAGATAGTGTATGGGTGAAAATATAACAAATGATATGAGTAAAAATAGCTCATACGACTTGGAATATACTCAATATAACCCCTACTACATTTTTAAAGACACATGTAGTGTTTCATCTGATAAAAAAGCATTAGTTTACAAAGAAGAGTCTTATACTGCTAAAGAAGTTTTACAACTCGTACATAATTTCATTTACTTTATTCAAAATCAAAACATGCATTTAAGTAACAATGTGTTATATAGCGCTAAAAATCATCCTCTATTATTAATTTCTTATTTATCCTGCGCATATTTAGGATTAAGTTTTTCTCCGATAAATCCTTTGTTATCAAAAAGAGATAAAAGTAATATTTTCAATGAGTTACAACCTTTGTTACACATCACTGACCAAAATTTAGATGAGTATTACAGCAAGTGTTTTGAAAGTATAAATCACACTACCTCAATAGATGACACAGTTACAAAGATAAAAAATCCTTCTGAGAGGAAAGTAAATAATATTGGGGCAATATTGTATACTTCTGGCAGCTCAGGTAAACCTAAAGGAGTAAAACTAACTTATAAAAATTTATGGTGGGGCACAAAAAATTTGCGTTTAGGCTTCAAATACACTTATGAAGATATCGCGCTAGTGGTTGCCCCGATGTCTCATATAGGGGGCTTTAATGGTTGTACGATTGACTTGCTTATAAATGGAGGAACAGTAGTCATAGCTGAAAATTTGCAAGCAGATTACTTATTAGATATTTTAGAAAAAGAAAAAGTTACACTGATGTTTGCAGTACCAACCTTATATGAAAAAATCTTACTAGCTCATACTTCACAGGATTTATCAAATTTGAGTTTACCCTTAACTGGAGGTAGTCCTGTACCTAAAACTTTGATTTCAAAAGCTAAAAATCACGGTTTAAACTTATTACCGGTATGGGGTATGACTGAGATTTCTGCTTCTGGGACTTACTTGCCTCAAAATTTAGTCACTGAAAAACCTAATAATGTTGGTTTACCTTTCCCCCATGTCGATATACAAATACTTTCCTTAGAGGATAAAAAACCAATAACTACAAATAGTAAAATCGGCGAAATAGCAGTAAAAGGTCCGTCAGTATCTAGCGGCTATTTAAACCACACTGAACACGACGAAGAGCATTTTCACAACGGTTTTCTTTTAACTAAGGATTTAGGCTGTTGGTTTGAAGATAAATTTGTACAAATAACAGGAAGAAAAAGTGAGCTAATCATAAGTGGCGGTGAACACGTTTTTCCAAATGAAATAGACGAAATCTTACAATCTCATACAGAAATAACAATGTCCAAAACTTTTTCAGTGCCTGACAAATATTGGGGAGAAAAAATAATTTCAGCAATAGTACCTACAATCCCTTCTCAAGACGATTACGTTTTACAAGACAACATCTCTTCCGTTAAGCATAAAAATCTAGATAAGGAAAACAACTTTACTATAACTAAAAGTAACAACTTGCAAAATACAAGTTTCATAAACAAACTTACTGAACAAGAATATAAAAGTTTCATAAATAAAAAAACATGCTTACTAAAAGACGATAGTGAAAGTTATTTGTGTATCAAAAATTATCTAAAAACTACCCTAAGTAAATACAAGATACCTAAGGAAATAATTATTTTGGGTTCTATGCCTTTGCTACCTAATGGGAAAATTGATACCAATAGACTTACAGAAATTTATACCCGCTATATTTAGAGCTTAAACACAGACTTATGCTAAATATACTACTGTTTACCCCAGTATGTACCTATAAGGTTATTTGTGACATAAAGATGGTTTAGTCTCCAGTATTGTCTTAGCTTCTTGTCGCAAAGATTTATCTTCTAGCAAATGCCCTAAATTCGGATTCACCTCAACCCCACGCATTTTCATGACTTTACCCCACAAAAAGCCTGCACGATATGAAGACCTCACAAGTGGTCCAGCCATAACAGCTGAAAACCCAATTTCTTTAGCATAGTCACTAAGCTCAACAAACTCTTTAGGATGAACCCAACGATCTATGGGATGGTGTAGCTTAGAAGGACGTAAATACTGTGTAATCGTGAGAATATCGCATCCTGCTGAATGTAAATCTCGCATAGCAGACTCAATTTCTTCTCTGGTTTCTCCCATACCTAAAATAAGATTAGATTTAGTTACCATTCCAGCTTCACGTCCCATTGATATTACAGATAAAGAGCGATCATAGTTAAAAGCTGGACGTATTTTCTTAAAAATACGAGGAACCGTTTCTAAGTTATGAGCAAATACTTCTGGAGACGAGTCAAAAATCAAATCTAAGGATTTCTTTTCCCCTTTTATGTCGTCCACAAGCAATTCAACACCAGTACTAGGGCATAATTCGTGAATTTTTTTACAAGTTTGGGCATATAACCAAGCAGCACCATCAGGTAAATCATCACGAGCAACACCTGTGATAGTTGCATAGCGTAAGTCTAGTTCTTTTACGGACTGCGCGATACGATTAGGCTCATCTTTATCGTATTCAGTAGGTTTGCCAGTGGCTATGTCGCAAAAGTCACAGCGTCTAGTACAAAAAGCCCCTCCGAGCAAAAATGTTGCTTCTCGATCTTGCCAGCATTCATAAATATTAGGACAACCAGCTTCTCCACATACAGTATGCAAGTTGCCCTTTGAGACCAAAGAACGCATTTGCATATATTCTTCACCAGATACAGCTTTGGTTTTAATCCACTCAGGTTTTTTCTCAATAGGCGTTTGAGCATTACGTGTTTCTATACGCAAAAGTTTCCTACCCTGCGGACTTGGAATAGTACTCATTTTGTCAACTTTCTGTTACGCTTAGCCTATTGTTTTCAACCGTTCATATATAAATGTAATCATAAAAGTGTTTTAATTATAGACTATTTTTAAACACAGATATCTTATATTTTATTTCTTTATATAAAGCCTTAAACTACTTTTTAACTTATTTCAACCGCTAAAGCTTTCACTTCGAAATAACTTTATTTTTATTAATATTGTATATATTTTCTATATTTAAAATACAAAATTCATTAGTCTATAAATACAAAATATCAATATTGTAAAAAATAAATACATTTTCTGTTAGATTTCTAAATCTATATATAGTTTTTCATCAAACATCTTTTGAATGAAGCATCTATTTTACTTCATTCAAAAAAAAGGAAACCACACAAATCAAATCTAAAAATACATTAAATTTTATTTTGAAGCATGGTCTAAAATCGCTTCTAAGTGCTCAGATAAATATCGCAGTAATATTTCAGCACAGTTATCCAAACTATCGCAGATACCTTCACTTTCTAATGATGAGACACCGCAATCATATAACCCACAAGGAACTACTCTAGAGAAATGGTCAAGATTTGGGTTCACGTTTAATGCCAAACCATGCAAAGTAACACCATTAGCCACTTTTAAACCAATTGCACAAATTTTGCGATCAGGGTTTCGTAGCCACACCCCTGCTTTGCCTTCAATAGTTTCCACATTCAAACCGTATTCTTCACGAATTGCAGCTAAAACAGCTTTTTCAACTGTGCGAATGTACAAAATCACATCAGAGGGATTTTTCAGCTTAACTACTGGATAAATAACAAGTTGCCCCTGTCCATGCCATGTTATTGATCCACCTCGGTCAACTTTAACATAGTTATCTAGTCCACATAAATGCTCTTCTTTAGTTTTGCTACCAGCTGTGTAAACATTATTGAACTGGGATACTATCAATGTGCTTTTTCTAGTACCTTCTAAAACTTCTTGATGAATTTTTCTTTGCAACGTATCAACTTCTAAGTAATCAACTAATCCTTGTTTTAATAAGTTTTCAACGTTCATCATTTTCCTTAGTGTTTGTGTGTCTAAGCATTATTTAAGTATCTGTATTTTAACACTTTCATGTTTTGATTAGAATAAGGAATGCGTGAGGAATAACTTCTAATAATATTTAATATATTAGCCATATTTTGCAAATAAGTTAGTTCAGTTTATGGTCGGTGGATTATTCTTTATTTTCGCCAGCAGTTCGTTTTACCTACTATCTATTTAAATAGATAGATGGTGAAATACCAAAATGATATCTCACCATCTATATAACTTAGTTAATATTACTTCTTAACAGTCTTTTTCAAGTACATTCCTGCAGCTAGAGTACCAGCTCCTAGGGTAAGTAGCATGAATAAGTCGTTGATACCTGTGCTTGCCAAAGCGCTTCGTTTCTGAAGCTTAACTTTTTTAACACCAGATTTTGAAGAATCTATTTGTGTCTTTGATTTTTCATCAGCATTTGATTTTTCATCAGCCTTTGGTTTTTCAACAACTTTTACTTTTAGAACAATATCTTTAGTTGAGCCATCTGGATATGTGACAGTAACAGTAACAGGATGTTCACCAACTTCTACATCACGTCCAGGAGTTAGGGTAACTTTTCCAGTTTTTTTATCAATATTTACCCAGCCAGGAACGTTACCAGCAGGAGTAAAGGTAGTTCCATCAGGTAATTGTTGTCCTTCAGGAACTGAAACATCAGCTTCTGTTGTACTTTCTTTCTCAGCCTTTACACCTTCGCTAGGGTAAGTTGGGTTATACTTTTCTGAATCAATTTTTTCAAATGTCATAGGTATATCCCAGGTGTCTTTGTCATATGATGCTAAAAGAGAAGTAGGTCCTGTGTACTTATATATTTGGGTAACATTCTTAGGGAAATTGATTTTTACATCATATTTACCTGAAGAAAATAGTGTATTACCAAAATCTAAAGACAATTTTCCATCAGCTGTAGCTTTATTTAAAGTTCCTGTCCATGATTCGGAACCTTTAGTCAATGTTACAGTAGTTCCTATTAGTTCTTTAGGAAGTGCAGATTCTGGAATTACAGAAGGATCTTTTGTAACTATTTCTTTACCATCAACGCTAACTATTCCTTGAATAGTCTTTTTTGCCCAAATACCTACTAGCTGGTTAGGAGTATTTTTCCCAACTTTTACTCTAAAGTCTCTAACTTGTGGTCTACCTAGACCATAAACTTCATACTTATCAGCATCATAGTTATCTGCTCTCAAAGTATAGTCGCCAAATGGAACTGTTTTAGGATACTCTGTGAATGCACCTGTATATGGGAAACCAGCATTACCCCTATTTAGTGTAGTAGTGTAAGTTTTACTAGGATCTTTTGTATTTGTCAAAGTAAAACGTATATCGCGTAATCCTTCAGGAATGGCTACTTTATCAGCTGCTTCTGTTCCTTTAGGAACTGTAAGCAAATTTCCTTGATATAAAATAGAAACAGTTACTCCAACACCATCTTCGGCATTAGCCATAGTGGGAAAAACCATTCCCATTGTTAAGAATGCAAGAAAAAATCCCATAAAATATTTGAAACTGAGTTTCCTCTTCATTTTACCCATACAGTATCTCCTTTAAAAACAAAATAATAAGAAAGAAAGCATACAGTACGTTTAAAATAGGCACTCAAGATAGAAATAAATAATATTAAATATTAGTTGCATGTAAAAATTACTTCGTAATATTCACATAAAATACTAGTCTTACAAACTGTAGTATTCCTATTACACAGACTTGCCAGTTACTATATACAATCCTTACTATTGTTGTAAATTTACCATTCTAGTCTACACGAACTAGTATCTCTTGTTATAAATTTTTCAATAATTAATTATTTTGTTACTTATTAGTTATCAAAACTATTAAATACTTCTTCTAATAACGTTGTCATTATTCACTATTACACTAGTGGTTTAACACTCTATTTAAAGAGAAACATTGTTTTCACAAATTAATTTTCATTACCATAAGTCATTTTTATAAAATGAATATTTAAATATTTCCATAAATATTCCACTCAACATCTAGTTCCAAAAAACACAGTTACTATCCCTATGTTTTCTTCTAAAAAAACAAGTATTATACTCTCCAACTTTTATTATTTCTCTATTTTCAATACAACTTATTATCTATACGTATTTTCATAGTAATTAAAATTTTATAAATCAGAATATAAGTATGTTAGGCTGATATTTTCATGCTTTTTAGGAGGAATTATCTCTTTTATTTCTAGCTCATTTATATAAGTTTTCTGATGACATGGGTAACCACATTGGATTAATCTATAATGAACCTGTATTAACGTTTCTTGCCAAACTCAACTTTTTACACACACTTAGAAGTGTTTTACGTTACTTATGTACCTTTATTATATGTTCTTATTTTGTCTTTTAAAACACTAAATGTTACCTTATTTAACTATTAGCTATCTTGTGAATATTTCTTATAACAATTCATATAACAAAATTTATGAGTTTTCTCATTAAAAAGTAAAATTTGTCTGTTGACATTTATATAAAACAATAAAGTCAGTTTTCTTTTCATCAACCATTTTTGATAAAAAATAGCAAGATTCTAGTAATTATTCTTCTTAGAAAAATACATCAACACTTATTGAGCCTAGTGTATATACTACATAATCACTAGATAAGTTATATACAAATATATTCCAACTTTCCCTGCCGATTTTATTGCACCTTTATGCAGCATGTTCTTGTTACGCTTAAAATACAGTTGAGTACCGACAAATGAGTGAGTGCAGTATCAAAACAATATTGGTTAGGAGCACAACACTTCAACAACGTCGAATTTACCGAATTTACAATTGCTTCAACTTAAGACTTTGTTTACAGCCTCTTCACAAAAATATATTAGACTAGTATCCTGTATAATCTGACTATCAACTATTCTTTTTATCAATTTTTGCTGTAAAAATAGGTTTTGAATCTCTATAAATTCTGGCTCACTTTTCCCAAAATACTTATATTAGTTAGTCTTTAAAAGTTTGGTTTGTATTCTTTTTTCGGGGGGGGATATGGCTATATATTCAAATTTTTCCTTCCTTGAATAGGTAAGTAATTAAGAAATACGGTTTTTCACTTTGTCTCGTTTGTCTTCTTGCGCTAAAGACAATAGTTCAGATTTTCTAACAACCCCAAAATCACTTTATTATATAATGTTACAAATGAAATCTAATTTATTCCTTTTAGTTTTTCACATTGCATAATATAGGAAAATAACCAACATAAACCAAGCAGTTACTAGTAATCTTAACTAAAATTTCTGTCTTCATTTTGCCAAATCTACGAAAAAAATACTTCAACATTATTCCAATAATAAATGATTTTTTCATATCCAAAGCTTAGAATATAAAATGCTACTTGGTCACTTTGTCTGACAAAGCATGTATACCATTACGCAAAAACTTTCTCGTAATCTTGGAATACCCTACAATCTCTACATTTTGCAGGGAATACCAAACATTAAACAGTCTTCGTAATAAGTATATTTAACGATTACAAGAGCAAGATTATGTTGAGTATAAAAATATAAATTCTTGTATAAAAGTTCTCTAACTTTCACACATTTCCATATACAAACACACTTATGAATTCTTTATTTCCGTTATATATCTCTTAATAAATTCTAGTAACCATAAGTTTTAGTAACTATGATAAAAAGACACAAAAGTTACAATATTGAATACTACAACTTTTATTTTATACATTTATACAAAACTAAAGGTCTATATATGTCTTAGCACTTTCGAATAAATCGTCTAAAGTAACACTTTCTAGCTTCTTTTCTAATGCCTTTTGAAAACAGCACAACTTATCATCCAATATACTGTGAATATTTTTTCCAACTGGACATTCTTGAGAAGGATTATCATGAAAATTAAATAACTCACCATTATCGATAAGATCTACTGCTTGAAAAATATCCAATAAAGTAATTTCTGACGGATCTTTAGCAATAGTAATACCAGAACTACCTCTACTAGAATTAACTAATCCTTTTAATTTGAGCATAGAAACAATTTGTCTCACAATGACAGGATTTGTATTTATACTACCTGCTAAAAACTTACTTGTAACTTTTTCATTACATTCAAAAGTATTTATACACACAAAAATATGAACAGCAATTGTAAAACGACTTGAAATTTGCATAATACGACACCTTGCGAACTCTATCTTAGATCACAAAACCAACAACAATAACTTTTAGATGTACTAACACTATTACAACAATTCAGAGAATTTCTTATTTTATACATACCTATTAACACGTAAAACATCAACTGAAATACAAATAAACTAGAAAATTTTTAATGAACGTCAGAAAAACTACTTTGATTATAAAATGTTTATACAACTAAAAGATTTTTATAATTAGGGTGGAAAGTTTTCTAACTTTCCACCCTAATTAGAATGCTTTATTCTACTGTAATATCGTTTTCAATAATTACCTTAATAGCGTTATGTTCTGCAGCTTTAGAGAATACTTCGTACGCTTTTTCAATTTCACTTAGTTTGAAATGATGTGTAACAAATTTCTCTGGATTAATCTTTCCAGCCACAAGAGACTTCAACAATTGAGGTGTTGTATTTGTGGATACCAAACCAGTAGTAACGTTAACGTTACGAATCCACAACTTATCCAAAGCAAATTCGACTGGCTTTCCATGAACACCGACATTAGCAATTGTACCGTCAACACCAACAACTTTCTGGCAGAATTCAAATGTAGCAGGAATACCTACTGCTTCGATAGCAACATCTACACCACGGCCATCTGTCAAGTTGTAAACTTCTTCAATTGCTTTTTCTGCATCTCTTGAATTAACTTTATGAGTAGCACCAAAGTCCAAAGCAGTTTCCAAACGGTTATCATCCAAGTCAACCATAATGATTTTTGCTGGTGAGTAGAACTGAGCAGCTACCAATGCTGCCAAACCTACAGGGCCGGAACCAACAATTGCAACATTACAACCTGGCTCTACTTTACCCTTTATAACACCAATTTCATAACCTGTTGGAAGAATATCTGACAACATTGTAAGAGCTTCATCAGATACGCCTTCTGGAACATGGTACAAAGTATTATCAGCATGAGGAACACGTACATATTCTGCCTGAGTTCCATCAATCATATAACCAAAAATCCAACCGCCCTCGTCTTCGCAGTGAGCGTAGATACCTTTCTTACAGAAATCACACTTACTACATGCGCATACGCATGAGACTAGTACTTTATCACCTTTCTTAAAATTGGTAACACCTTCACCAACTTCCTCGACGACAGCAACACCTTCATGTCCTAGAATACGGTTGCTATCAACTTCAGGGCAATCACCTTTAAGAATATGCAAATCGGTACCACAAATAGTTGTTTTCACCATACGAACAACAGCATCTGACGACTTGATTATCTTTGGTTTGTCAACATCAACAAACTTTGCTTCGCCTGGTTTAATATAGGTATAAGCTTTCATAGCTTCCCCCTCATGTGTTACTGATAACAGTGCGCCTATGCACTGTTAATTACTGATGGCAGTGCCCCTATGCACTGTTGCGACAATTGTAAAACATTTTTTTCAAAAACTATACTAATATAAGGTGACACAGATTAGAATGAGTAGTTTAATATTAACTAAATATAAAGTTATTCATTCAATAGTTAACCTTACTATGTAATAATTCTTTTTTTGTTTATTGGTTTTACATGTTAATCGAATAATTCAACATAGCAAAGTGATATACATAAAACCCTTGTCTTTATCTAGCAAAGTCAATGATTTCAACTATTAGTTACATATCACAAACACTATTCTCATACATTATACATCTTTACCAGTAGCAATATTTTAATTACTAAATCTTTATGAATTCTAAATATAATAAAATTATCATTACAATCTTAAAGAATAGAAAATTTTCACCTCACAAAAGGCGTTTCAAATACGCTAAAAGATTTATAAAATTTTATTTACGTAACTTATATGTACCAAAATTTCTTTACAATGCAAGTACAACACATTCCATAGTCTCATACAAGACTAGCCCCTACATAACTAACTAAGTCAAACAACCACCTTGCACCTTTATAAAAGTCAATTTAAATTTTCTTTAATCTTTTAGTCGCAAGTAAAATTCCAACCTTGAAAAAATAAATATTCAAACTAACGCAAAATACACATTCCACAGCAAATCAAAAAGTCTAGCAATATATATTAAAGTTCAAAAGAAAAATAAAGTTAAACATTACATTATTATAAAGTATCCTATTATAGAAACTCACAATATAGCTAACAATTACATTATATGTTTTAATCATACCCATGTTTAAAATGAAGTATAATATCGAAAATACAAAGTCTAGGACACTATACTTTTTCCTAGCATTTACACTCTTAATCTTAGGGTTTCAAACCCCAACTTTTGCTCAAACTGCTGATAATCCTGTAGTTATTAACGGCAATGATCAAAACGTGAATACTCAGGGTGTAGTATCTAATGATGGATACAAACGAACAATTTACTACGAAGTAGTTGGCAAAGACGGAAAAACTTACCGCACAAATGCTGCTGGATTAGATGGAATTGGCCGTTCTTTGATTGACTTGAGTAACATGCAATCTCTATCCATGGTGTTTGAACTAGAAAATACTTCTTCCTCACCTATCACAGTAAGTGATTTATATTATTTACCAGGACGCTACCCAACTCAGGCAAACAAAAGCTACCCAGCACAAATTCAAATGGCTGGAGAGATGATTTTCTCAGATCCAAATTCCGATATTGCTACAAATTCAACATACAACGGCAAACAAGCAAATGAAGTTGGTCCTGGCAAAGCTGTTGAGTACAGCAATGTCGAACAAGTTCATTTTATAGGCAAAGCTCCAATTCCTCCTGGCACTAAACTAACCGCTCGGCTTCCTCTAAAGCTTATAAATGCTGATAAAATGAAAATGACTGATGGTCATTATTTCAGCATAATAAACTTAGTATTTGGATCTGCAAAAGGACCAAACGTTGCCATAGATATACGTTTTACACAAGCTGTAAAAGATAAGTCAGGTAATCCTATTTTAAGTAATAAAGGACAGTATATTGGCACAGTCATGACTGAACCTGGAGCCAAAAAATATTCAGCAGTTCCAGCTGATATACAAAAAGTTCTTCCACACCAAGATTTGTCTGACTACACAATTGCTAACGACTTCTTCTGTGCTGAAAAATTCTTCAAAAAGTGCACTTTACCTTGGACCGATGCGACAACAGATCCAACCCTATATCAGGGCGGTTTCTATAGAATAAAGCTAGAACGCATTCGTGCTTCTTTAGAGGGAACAGGCTACACAACTAATGGATTACCTTATTATACTTACACAACCAGAGAAGGCGCTGAACTAACAGATGCTAACGGTAATCCTATTCCTAGAGAAACAACAGATTCTAACGGAAATACGCTAGGCACCTTATATGTAGAACTATTCCAGTATATAAAAGCTCATGATACTGAACTTACAGTTGGAGATAAATACACACCAGCTGATACTTTAGACTCAATCCATGAGTACAATGTAAAAACTCCAACTTCTGTAGATCTAACTGATCCACGAGTAAGTATAGATTCAAACGTAGATACTTCCAAACCTGGAATATATAAAGTACGTTACACTTTCAAACAAAATGATTTCACAGTTGCGACTAAAGATGTGAAGGTAGTTGTAAAATCTAAAGAACAAGCCGCTAAGACAGAAAGTAAAGATAAAAATGACAATAAGCAGGCTCTAAAACCAGTCTTGAAAAAGAAATCTAGCCCTCTAGCTGAAACTGGTCTAAATTCTTATGCTTTATCAATGGTAGGACTTGCAGCTATACCAGGTGTGGCTATAATTCTTATCTCACGTAGAAGTAAGAAAACAATGTAATACCAATACGTACAGACGCTAAAGTTTTTGCTTGTATTTAATAGTAAATGCAAGCAAAAACTTTTTAACGAGTAAATTTCAAAATTATCAAAATTGACTATAAATAAAAATTAAAAATAAACAATTACATATATACAATATATTTGTCTAATAGGTAAATCCTAAAATCTACTAAACTCAATACCGTAAGATTTTATAAGAATATTACTACAAATTCGAAATATTATTACTATTCTTATCAATAAGAGTAAAATCATCCTTTATTCTTAGAAGTAAAAACAATACTTAAATTTTTACTTCACACCTAGTTTTCAATAATTATAGTAAAGCTAGTAAAAATAATATTATAGAAGTAAAAAATACTAAAGAATTTTCTAAAAGTTCAACTATTTAAACTTTCTCCTATCAACAAATAATAAGAATTATATACTAGATATTTTTCTTAAAATAGTTACAAATATCAAAAGCACATAAAGTTTTATGCTACGTTTACCTCACCCGTGTATTAACTATAGTTAAGCAATGTACTTACAAATATATTCAAATCATATACCCAAAGTTATATATAAATACGATTTCATTCTAAAAACAAATAAAGTAAGACAATAAAAAGTGCCCCCGAGACGATTCGAACGTCCGACACCCGCTTTAGGAGAGCGGTGCTCTATCCCCTGAGCTACGAGGGCAATAAATGAAGTGTACCACAAACAAAAAATATATAAAATAAGTATGTCTATTTTGTAATATTAAAATAATGAAAGGTGTATACCCTGTAATAGACACACACCCTTCATGTACATTTTAATATTCGCTCAGTAAATAATTCTATCCCTCGTAAGTAGACGGAACAATCATTATTGGACATTCAGAATAGTTTAACAAACTTTGAGAAGTAGATCCCAATAGTAATCCTGTAAAACCACCACGACCACGAGTCCCAACTACCAATAAATCACTTCGAGATGAAAATTCAGTCAAAACTTTTGTTGGATGTCCTTCTAAAGCATAACGAGTTACTTCTAGTTCTTCTCCAGCTAATTCAGTCTCAATAACTTCATTTAGACTGTTTGAAACATCTTCCAATATAACTTCTTTTTCAACTGTAAAAGGAAGCCAAGTAAACATTCCTAGACTATTAGTCATTGGTACAGTCATAACTGCTGTTAGATGAGCATTGTCCATTTTTGTTTCGTAAATAGCAGCTTTAAAAGCTAGACGTGAAGATTCAGAACCATCAACACCAACAACAATTTCATTTATCTCAGAATAATCTTTATCTTCGTCAGCAAAAGGAACAATTACAACAGTACAACATGAGTGGCAAGCTAGTGCAGAAGAAACTGATCCCAAAAGCCTATCAGCAATTCCACCACCTGTACCAGATTTACCGACCACAATCATTGAAACTTCATTGCTCAATTCAACAAGAATTCTAGCAGGATCACCAACTTCAATACTTGATGTTACTTCAACACCTTCTTCAGTTGCTAATTTTACTGCCTCATCCACTACAATTTGAGCACCTTCTTTTATGGATACATCATCAATTGTTGCATATCCACCTTCAAGCGATGAAGGAGTAAAGCTCGGCAAAGAATAAGCACATATTATATGCATCCTTGCATCAGCTTTTTTTACTCGGCTAGCAGCCCATTTAACTGCGTTTAAGCTCTCCTTTGAGCCATCAACCCCAACCAAAATAATTTCTTTTTTACTCATCACACTCTCCTAAAGGGGGCTATTTAATACTTACTATAATTATAAGACACTAAAGCTATTATTTAAAAAAGATTCTCGATAACCAATACTTACTTTACAATTACACTTTTACAAAACCCTTGATTTTATAAGGTTTTTACAAAGTATGTATTAAATATAACATCACTATAAAAACAAAAAAACTAAGTATTTAATTGTAGTAAAAGACAGAATCCTACAAATAAAAACACAAAGAAAACAATATTGTGTATTTTAAAACAGGTATAAGGTAAATAAAAAATATAGGCTATACAAAAATTAGAAAGGTAGCTACAAAATAAGCGTTTAAACAAAATGAGAGAGCATCCAATTGATACTCCCTCACATGAAATCTTATCTATCCTACACGACGAATTGTATATCCGCCCCACATAGGTGAATATCCCAATGGAGCTCCTGGAGATGAAGCGTGTAGAACTGTGCCGTTTCCAGCATAAATACCTGAGTGATATCCCCAAGATACAATATCGCCTGGACGAGCATTTGCTAGTGATACAGGGACACCAACAGATGCCTGTGCTCCCGAAGTACGTGGAAGCTCAATACCATTTTGACGATATACATACTGGACAAAACCTGAACAGTCAAAACCTGCCGGAGTTGTTCCACCATATACATAAGGTACGCCGATATAACGCGTAGCTTCACCCATAATAGAACCAGCTGGTGCTGCTGGTAGAAGTGATGAATCGACTCCTTGTCCATTACGACCTTGATTACGCAAATCATCAGTAGCGTTTCGAGTAACTTCTCTAGATTCAATACGATCTACCGCAATTGCGTCCATATCCCACTTTGTATCATCAGTTACAGATACATTAGGATTTGCCTTTATCTCGGCTTTTTCGAAGTCAGACTTTGCATCTACTGGAGTAGGAGTAGCGTTAGCTCCTGGAATAGCCATAATCGTAACAGCCAAACCTGTTGAAGCAACTGCTGCAACGTTACGACGAGCTTGCTTTGAAATAGATTCACCCAACCCAGTGAATGGAGTTACCGGACGAGCAGACGCACGATGGCGACCGCGTCTTTTAGAATTAGCCAATTTTGTCTCCTATATTATCTACGAGGTTAGCTGTCGGATTCGGTAGAGACTTACCTAACAAGCAAAGCTTGTTTTCACCCCAAGAACTCAAATGAGTTCATATTTGGTTTCCCCGCCCTCATCTATTGTTTTCTTTGATAAATAGCGATGAGGTTGGATAACTATTTACCAGCTTCAACATCTTTCTAATCGAAGCTACCTTACATTGTACATAATTTTTAGAAAAAAGTCACACGAAGAAAAAATATTACGAAATATTCAGCAATATAGCTGAATATTAGACACTATTTCACAAAAATATGTCGCGCCAATGTTTTACTTATACTAAGAGATTGCAAAGAATCTTCACTCGATAATATATATTCTTCTCCTTGAACACTCACATTAACTTTAGTGTTTGGAAGAATATTATTTTGTAAAAACTGTTTCAGTAGATCAACATGAACTTGAACAGGCTCACCTATACGCAAAATTTCGACTTCTTTTTCCTCATCTAAAATGATACTAACAAGAGATTTTCCATGTTTTAGAGCTTCACTTGTAATAGGAATTAAATTACCATAAGGGTCTGTATCAATTTTACCTAGAAAATTCCTCAAATATTCCAGCACTTCATCTCCAATTACATGTTCCCATTTACATGCCTCTTCATGAGCTAACTCCCAAGGATATTTAAGAACATCAACTAACAGACGTTCCACATACCTATGCTTAGTCATAATATTTCGTGCTAGTTTCATTCCTTCGTCAGTCAATTTAAGTTGTCTATCAAAATCGATATATAGCAAACCGTCACGTTCTAGTCTTGCAACTGTTTGAGATACTGTCGGCCCCGAATGATGTAAACGTTCAACAATACGAGCTCGCATTGCCACAACGTCATCTTCCATTAGCTCATAAATGACTTTAATATACATCTCAGTAGTATCTACAATATCTGACATCTGCCCACTTTCCTTAATAATTGCGTTGAATATAAGGTATCAGAGAATATAAATAAAAAATTGAAATATTATAAATACAAAAGAAAAACTTTGATTTATCAACAGTATTTAAAGGTAATTAAATATTTATAAATTCTTTATTATTAACTAATATAGGATTAATAAGGAAATGCATACCTTACTTAAATACAGTTACTTTAGTTAAGTGTTATGACTCAGTGTTTTTATCAGCATTATTTTTGTCATCAAAATCTTTACGTAACAAACTTACAATTTGTGACAATTCCTGTAACTTCTCATTTTGAATATAAACATGCTTACTCAATCTGAATATCAGCAACAAACAAAAAGCAAAAATCAACAGAAATAGCAATGCAGGTGGATAATCAATACCTATTTTATGAGCAACATAATCTACAACTGGCACAAAAACTGGAGAAATTATCAAGAGACAGCTAAGAATAATCCAGAAGAAACTTTCTTTTTCTGAGAAGATATTCTTTTTCACACTCCGATAAGTAGTTATGAAAAATAGTAATCCGATAAAAACAAATAACAAATTCTTCATAGCCCTTTTACTTTCTTATTTGGAAAATCTTCATGAATCTAATAAACAAAATAACAAAGATGCTATAAATCATCTTTATCATGTACTTTATTGGCTTTATTATTCCACCATGCATACTTTCGCCAAACTCTCGTTCACGCATTTGAACAGAGACCTCACTTACTTTATAACCATCCAAAAGCATAGCTATAAGCAAGTTAGCATCTGGATATTCTGGAAAGTTACCCATCTTTGAGTAGTGAGTGAAAGTCTTTCTGTTTAGGATTTGAAAACCTGAAGTAGGATCAGAAATCTTTACTCGATTAATCATCCTTATTAGAAGTGAGAAAAGCTTAGTACCAACTTTACGGAAAAAGCTATGCTTATAATTAGTCTTTTTTAGAAACCTAGAACCAATAATTATGTCGCTATCAGTATCTTTGGCTGCCTCGTATAATTTCTTTGCTTGATTAGCTACATGTTGTCCATCACCATCGAACTGAATAACATAGCTATATCCTTTTGCAACAGCATATTTAAAACCTAGTTGCAAAGCTCCGGCATACCCTGAGTTATAAGAAGTAGAAATATAATTAGCATCTATTTCTTGAAGAACTTTAAGAGTATTATCTTTTGAACAATCATTGATTACAAGAACATCACTGTCTGAAAAATCAGCTTTCAATTCCGTAATAACCTTAGCAATGTTTTGTTCTTCATTATAAGCCGGTATTAAAGTTAATATTTTATTCATTTTTATACTTCTTATATATTTCTTTTTCTTTCGACATAACTTTAATACAAATAAACAGTGGACGATATTAGAAATACCGTCCACTGTAAAATTTTGAATGTTATTGGAATAAACCTTGAATAGGACCTATTACGAAGTACAAAATAAATAGTACTGTTGTGAACCAGATTAAATAGTGTTGCTTCCAATTTCCCTTTGCCAATTGAATAATGGTGTAAGTGATAAATCCTGCACCAATACCAACTGTAATTGAGTAAGCAAAAGGCATCATTGCTATAGTCATGAAAGCTGGAATAGCGTATTCCCAATTCTTCCAATCAATTTCAGCAATCTGAGTCATCATCAAGAAGCCTACAGCTACAAGAGCTGTTGATGCTGCTTCACTAGGAATAACTTCAACAAGTGGAGCAAAGAAAGTAGCCAACAAGAACATAAGCCCTGTAGTAACTGATGCTAGACCAGTACGAGCACCATCAGCAACACCAGCTGAAGATTCAACATAGGAAGTTGCAGAAGAAGTACCTGAAGCACCACCAGCTACAGCAGCTAAAGAGTCAATAATCAAAATTCTAGTTGTCCTTGGAGGAGCATCATCTTTGCCTAGCAAACCAGCTTCAGCACCAACAGCAACCATTGTGCCCATAGTGTCGAAGAAGTCAGCCAACATCAAAGAGAATACAATAAGAATTACTGCTAGAACGCCTAGACGGGTAAATGGCCCAACAATATCGAACTGTCCCAAAGTTGAAAAATCTGGAAGCTGGATGAGTGATTCCTTGAATTCAGGAATATTCAAACCCCAACCAGTAGGGACTTTATCAGATTTTGTAGGTAATCCAGCAAAGTATTGAATTACCATAGCTAAGACTGTAGAAGAAATGATACCAATTAATATGGAACCACTTACTTTACGTACGAACAAAATAATGGTCACAAATAGACCAAATACGAACACTAATGCTGGCCAACCAGCCAAGGAGCCGTTGATACCTAACTGAATTGGTGTTCCACCTGGGCGAATAATACCAGCGTCGATCAAACCAATTAGAGTAATAAATAGACCAATACCAACAGAAATAGCCATTTTTAACTGACTTGGCACTGCCCTAAAAACAGCCTCTCGAAGACCAACTAAAACTAGGAATAAGATAAAGACACCTTCAAGAACAATGATACCCATTGCTTCTTGCCAAGTTAAACCTGAACCTAGAACTAAGGAGAAGGAAACCATTGCATTAATACCCATGCCAGCAGCTAAAGCTAGAGGGAAATTAGCAATCACGCCCATAAGTATTGTCATAATTCCAGCAACTAATGCTGTTGAAGCAGAAATTGCAGCAATATTAGGTGCGCTACCTCCACCTAGGAAAGAACCAGTGGAATCTTTACCGGCGGACAAAATAATAGGATTCAACACGAGGATATAGCTCATTGCAAAGAAAGTTACTATACCGCCGCGGATTTCACGACCAAATGTTGAGCCGCGTTTTGTAATCTCAAAATAACGGTCGATACGACCCATAATACCTGTTTTTTCGCTCATAGCGATTGGGGATGTAGTACTCACAGAAAAATTCTACATGAATGTATTGTAAAAGTAATAAAAATTACATATTTTATTACAAAAACTTAATAATTTTTCAAAAGAGTTTCAGAAAAAATTAAAATTACACACAAATTCTCATTCTATGAGACTAAAAACCATATTTTGAAATAAATACCCTATTATTTTAGAGATAAGCATTACCTTTATTATGCGTAACAAAAAGTAAGTAAAATTCAAGCAAGATTGTTTTAAACTTTTCTACACTTAAAATATGCAGTTCACGTATCGAACAATAGATATTTAAACCTCTACAAATTGTAAAATTTTACTGATATTGTCATTAATATTGGTATTGGTATTGGTATTGGTAAAAACCATTCTAAACAATTATGGCTATTTATTTATAAAAATCCACACTATATCCATAATGTTTATCACAAAAAAAAAGAGTTGCTATGGCAAAACTATCACCATAACAACTCTTATACTAAAACTTATTTTTTATCTTTTTCCCAAACTAATTCACCTTGAATCCAAGTCTTAGCGACTTTAATCTGGTCAATAAAATCTGGGTCAACACTAAATATATCGTGAGATAAAGTAATAAAGCTAGCTTCGTAGCCCACTGCAATTTTACCCACAGTAGGCATAATTCCAACTAAATGTGCTTTTCCTGTATACATCAACAATGCTTGAGGAACAGTAATTTTTTGGTCTTGTACAATATCTTCGCCATTATATGCACGGCGTGTGACAGCTGCTTTTATAGACATAAATACATTGTCAGGGTCTGCCCAAGTCGTTGCTGGGCAATCTGAACTCATCGCACTCGCTTCAATTCCTCTATAAATCTCTTTAACCATATAGGTACGAGCATACTGCTCAGGAGATAAGTTCACAGAATACGAATCCCACTCAGCGAAGAAGAAATCAATATTAGAAACAACACCGAATTTCATTCGCTTAGAGTTCATCTTCTCAATCAAACGAGGATCAAGCAAAGTTGCATGCTCAATACGAACAGATGGATACTGCCCCATCCATGGTTCAACATCACCATAGAAATCGATAATAGTCTCAATAGCCGCATCTCCCATACCATGGAAAGCTATCTGTATTTGATTTTCACGAGCAAAATCTAGGGCTTCTTGCATAATCTTATCTGAAGCAGTACGCATACCAAAGTTATCAGTGGTATCAGGATAAGGCTCGTGCATATATGCTGTACGGTTAGACATTGAACCGTCCATAAATAACTTCAACCCACCAACAAATGTGCGCCCATTTTTACGGTCTTGGCTCAATTCTTTAATTGGATACTGTTCTAGTGAAGCAAAATCGTAGAATACTTGAGTTAGCTGCTTATATCCAAGTTTTTCAGCTTCACGGTACAAATCTAAATGCTCAAACTCTGCTGGTATACAAAACATATCAGCACAAGCGACGATACCACGTTCAGATAAATGCTCAGAAGTACGTACTAGTTTCTCAACTTCAGCTTCAAAACCAGAAGAGCCTTTAGCCTGCATAACAGTTTGATTAGCGCCATGCTCAATCAGAATACCATTAGGGCGACCATCTGGATAACGACCGTATTCTGCACCTGGAGGGTTAGGAGTATCCTTAGTAATACCAGCTATTTCTAGAGCTCTAGAATTACAAATACCTGAGTGACAGTCAGAACGCAAAACATATACTGGCTGAGTTGTCGATACTTTATCTAAGTCTTCAGTAGTTGGAGTACGACCTTCAGCTAGCTTTGACTCGTCATATCCCCAGCCTTCAATCCAAGCATTTTCGCCTTTACCGAAGTTTGGATGCTTGCGCAAAGCAGCTATCATTTCTTCAATACTATTAACTACAGGAACTGTGCAAGGAATAGCATCAACCAACATAGAAATATAAGTTGGATGTGTATGTGCATCAATAAAACCAGGTAATATCAATTCTCCATGCATATCAATTGCATCTTCGCAATCAACTTCACTAGAGTCCCCAACCCAGACGAACTTACCATTTTCTATTGCGAAAGCTGTAACAAAGTCTGTTTCGCTCTCACCAGTGAAAACTCGGGCATTTTTGTAAAAAACCCTACTCATTGTTTATTCACCCCAATTGTTTTATTCCCAATTAGCTGAAAAAATACCTTTTCCTTCAACTAATTTTGGTGGCAGATTTTCTGCCTTTCTTTTCTCGATTAAATTCTTAGTTCTTTCAACGATTTCTTCAGGTACATATTCTCCAGGAGCAAAATCACTTACCAATAAGCGTTTTTCCCAAGGAATCCACTCAGGGGCTAGCAATGCATCTTCGCCAGGCAATAAATCAATTTCGCACACAGTGGCTGTATCTTGATCTTCCACGCATGCAACACTAACAGCCCATTTCCAGCCTTTATACCCTTTTTTCAAACATTCATAATAGTGATTTACTACAAAATCGTCAGTTAATTCATTACCAATATAGTTGCCGATTTCATCATTTTTATACTCGCGTAAAACTTCAATAGCTATATCAAAAGCATCTTTCATCGTTTCTATAGAAGCATTTATGTTAGCTTTACGTGTATTAAACTCTTGTTCTATAAGTAAACGCATCTTATTAAAAGCGAAAATGCAGTCATCACATTTACAAATATTTTTATATTCTACCTCTACAGCTTCCATGGATAAGATATCCGTGAAATGCATATTTTGAATACTTGTTACAGACTGCATTTTACTCTCTATTTTAATTACTATGTTCAAATATCAGTAGTTACCTTATGCTTCAAAGTTATCAGCAACTACACGCATTACTTGAGCAAGTTTTTTACCATTTTCTGGATAACGGCCACGACGCAAACTATTAGAAGCCACATCGAGCATTTTAATTAAATCCTCAACTACAACTACCATGTTTTCAGCACTCATACGTTGGTTCAGAGCAACTGAAGGTAGATCAGATGAAAAAGTAACATTCATCGCTGAAGGACCTTTATAGCTTTCAACAATTGAATACTCACATTTTGCACCAGGTTTAGGATTAGGCACATCTTTAGGCAAAGCAGAAGCATGCAAGAAAACCTCGCCGCCTTCATCAGATGTGATAAAGCCAAAACCACGTTCACCGTCATACCATTTCACTTTACCGCTTGGCACTTTTTTCTCCTTAAATAAAACGACAAATAAATATATTCATCTATCAGATAAATATAGCAAATAAAAATATTTTTCACGATATTAACGTATATTTTTCTCTGAGAGAAAAACTAATTGTACCTAATAATTATGATTTTATATACAACCCGTAAAATATTAAACTATTCACAGATTGTGCTCATCCACCAGCGTAAACATCATATACTTTGCGTCTCATATCATCACCTAAAATTATAAGGTACATGAGCATCATCTACCTTGGTCAACTTCTTCTATCTACTAT
Source organism: Actinomyces sp. zg-332 (assembly GCF_011751945.2). Taxonomy (NCBI): domain Bacteria; kingdom Bacillati; phylum Actinomycetota; class Actinomycetes; order Actinomycetales; family Actinomycetaceae; genus Tongtianella; species Tongtianella jiaweipingae. The sequence goes on along the minus strand of NZ_CP064951.1, from coordinate 283,601 downwards.
AACAAATATACAATATAAAATATTTCACCTAAATAAAAACTCATATTTTATAAAAGTAAAAATCTATAGCGGTAACTTTAGGATAAAACTTTCTCGAGGCAATTAGCGTTTTTGTGTTATTGCAACGTTTCCAAGTTTCTTAACACCAAAAGATTTCACAGCTTCCAAAACTTCATTAGCGTATATTTCACCGCCAATACCGTCAGGATGGACTAAGTCACCAGCCAAGTTCTCAGTATGCGTAGAAATAGCTTTGTCCCAATTAGCTACCCTTACTCTATCTTCATGTTTTTGAGCAAAGTCCCTAATTACTTGGTTTGAACTAGTAATATTAGTTAGATGTGCTGGTCCAAATGCTGTTACTAATACAAGCAATCTGTCAGGGCCAATGGATTCTAGTACATCATCAAGGTTCTTCTCAATCAAAGCTGTATTTGTAGCTAAAGAAATAACAACGATTTTACGTAAAGCTCCCTCTTGAGCATATTTATTTATAATCCCCGTTGCTACTAATATAGATCTGCTAACTTCACCATCTACGAGCGCATTAGGTATTACTTTTTCAAACGATAGCTTTGAAGCTAAAGTAACTGAATCCCCTATGACTATTATTTGTGACCCATCTATAGATTCAACTATTTCATTCTTAACTTCATTTTTGTGTTTCTTGTCTGAGTTAACACTATTATCAGCTTGCTTATCTTTATTTTTATCTTTATCAGACAGGGCTTTTTGTGTATCAGTCAATAACTTTTGCGCACTACTTTGAGCCGGTTCCTTATAAAAAGCATATGATGTAGAGGACACTAATATACCACTTACAATCAACGGAACTAGCTTTTTGAAGAAACTAGCTTCTGAAGCTCCTATTATCCCAGTTTTCTTATCAACATATATCCATACAGATATGGTATTAAAAATACCTTTATCACGCATAGGAGTCTCAATATACCTATATGAGAGTTCAGAAACAACAATTGTAACTATTGTAACCACTACACCTACTACGTAGATATTTGATCTAGGGAAAGCATAAATAGTTAGAACCCATAAAGGCCAATGCCACAAGTAAATTCCATAAGAACGTTCACCAAACCAAACAAGAGGTTTCCAGTCAAGTATGTCCGCTAATACACTACCCGTTTTAGAATACGAAACAACATCGTCTTGCAAAGCTTGCATGACCATAAGTGAACCAAAAGATGCTATTAACATTCCCACAGGATAAGTAAATGCACTCTTGTCATGAATAAAGACAAAACAGATAGCTATTATAACTATTCCCAGCCAACCAATTACTGCTCGAAGATCAGCAATTTTAGAACCAGTTTTAGCATAATCTAAGGCGTTAGGCATTATCAAAGCCATTGTAGCACCAAGCATGATTCCAAATGAATGTACGTCAGTACCCATGTAAACACGAGAAGGATCAACGGTCGGATCATACAAAACATACATTCCTACTGCAGACAAACATGCCAGCGTAAGAGCAGTATAAGGCTGAATTTTCCGAGGTAGTTTCCAAATTATAAGTAGTATTAAAGGCCAGATAATATAAAATTGTTGTTCAACTGCAAGAGACCAAATATTCGTGAAAATTTCTGGACTTTGTTGAGCAAAATAACTACTACCGAAAAAAATTTGTACCCAGTTATAGCTAAAAGTAACAGCTCCTATAACTTGGCGTCTTATACCTACTAATGCATCGCCTCCTAGTAAAGAAGCAATAGGCATTATAAACAGCACTGCCGCAAAAACAGCAGGCAACAAACGACGAGTACGTCTTATCCAAAACTTTTTAAAATCTATGGTGTTTTTGCGATTTAGTTCTTTTATCAGGATAGCTGTAATCAAAAACCCAGATAACACAAAAAAGACATCTACACCTAAAAATCCACCTACAAGTTTACCTGGTATAAAGTGATAAATAAGAACAGCTATACATGCTAAAGCACGTATGCCATCAAAGCCACGAACCCTGTATTTTTTAGGTTTATGTTTCATATCACTTACAGTTGAAATATTAGTTTTTGAAGTGGCAAGATTTACAAAATTTTCAGACGACAATTCACTCGACCTACTCTCTATCACACAAGAAAAAATTCTAGCATTCGCAGGCAACAAATACAATGAAAATTAACATCAAATTTAGCTTAAAAATAGCATTAAAAAATATTCTTAAAACTATTAGTATAATTAAGAATATAAGAATATAATTATCTAAAATAAAAACCTGTTTCAAATGCAACAGTTAGAAAAAATACATAGGTGAGAAATTCCATGGAAACCATTGATAATAAAGCAATTTTACAAGCTCTAGAAACAGTTATTGACCCTGAAATACGAAGGCCCATAACTGAATTAGGAATGGTTCGAGAAGTAGTATATAAAGAAAATAATACTGTAGAAATTCACATCGATTTAACAGTGGCTACCTGCCCGTTAAAAGACACCATTAAAGCTGACACTATTAAAGCTGTTTCTGCTGTCGAAAATGTCTCTAAAGTAGAAGTTGTAATGGGAGTTATGTCAGCTGAGCAAAGAAAAGCTCTGCGTGAAAAACTATCAGGAACAGTAGAAAGCGAAATTCCTTTCACTAAGGTTGGCAATACAACTAAAATATATGCTATTTCTTCTGGCAAAGGTGGAGTCGGTAAATCTTCCATAACAGCCAATCTTGCTGTTGCATTAGCTCAAAAAGGCTTGAAAGTCGGCGTAATGGACGCTGATATATATGGTTTTTCCATACCTAGAATGCTGGGCGTAGATCACGAGCCAACAACTGTAGACTCAATGATTATTCCCCCAATAGCTAAAGGTGTAAAAGTAATTTCTATAGGTATGTTTGTTTCTCCATCTCAAGCTGTTGTTTGGCGTGGACCAATGTTACATAGAGCTTTACAACAATTTTTAGGAGACGTTTTCTGGGGAGACATAGACATTCTACTGATAGATTTACCACCCGGAACTGGCGATATCGCTATTTCTATAGCACAGCTACTGCCTCACAGCGAACTAATAGTTGTAACTACGCCACAAATTGCTGCAGCTGAAGTCTCAGGCAGAACTGGAGCTATCGGTTTACAAACAAAACAGCGTGTTGTAGGTGTTATAGAAAATATGTCTTACCTAATTGACACCGCTGGAGTAAAAATTGACTTATTCGGCAAAGGTGGAGGAAAACACGTCAGTAAGCAACTAACTGAGCTACTAGGATATGAAGTTCCACTACTGGCGCAAATACCTTTGGATATAAACTTACGCATAGCTTCTGATAAAGGTGAACCTATCGTATTTGATGCTGAAAACAACTCCACATCTAATGATTTGAATACTCACCAAGTTCAAACTACCCAAGAGGAAGAATCTAAAGTTATTTCTGAGTTAAAGAAAGTTGCCAATAAGCTTGCTGAGAAAAAACGTGGATTAGCTGGTATGAGCCTAGGGGTAAGCATAAAGTAATTCTGCAACTTTCAAAAGGTATGCACATTTTTGCAAGATAACCAAGATAACATTTTCTTAAAACTTGCTTTCTTCACTTGAATATATGGCACGTATAAACTTACAAAAGTTAGCTAGAATCTCTATAAACACTAGCTAACTTTTTTATTACTAAATACCAAAGTATTCTAGTATATAAATTACTAACCAAACAGTAGGAAAAGCCAGTATCAAACAAAAACTAGGAATTAGATAAAAGTACTTTTTAATAGTTATACTAATAACAGCTCCTACAAACCCCATAATTGGAGAAATAATAATTGTAGTGAACTCCACTATCGTAAAATTATCTAGTATGCTTTCATAAGAATTGTTTCTAAAGAAGAAAGATATCAATATTAATACGCATCCTAAAAACAACCAAAATATCAAAAACTTTTCGACCTTGTTTTCCATAGCTACCACCCTTACCAATATAGCTATGTACAATATCAATTAAGCCCCATTGCTAACACTTATATAATACTGTTACATTTTGTTATATTATACATCGATTACTAACACCTTAAAACATATAGCATTTTTAGGTACACATACTTTATAAGTTACTCAAAGTAAACACTATAATAGCAATAGGGTAAGAAATACCACTTTCACATATTTTCTTTAAACCCTATAATTTCAACATAAAACTTCTAAAGATAAAATCACTTTAAATTTTATCCAGTAACCTATTTCTTCCTAAAAACCAAAGAAAAAGTGTATATCGTAACTTTACCCAACAAATTCCTCATATAGCTATTCATCTTACAAGGAAATAACTACAGTTTAATGAGCGCCTTCTTTACCAGCAAAGCATAGCTTATGCTCATACACCAAAAGATAAAAGCTTCAATCTAGTTGTAAGCACCCTAAACATTATTTCTGAATGAGAGAGCGCTATCTAGTAAGGTAAATACCCAGCACACAAAAAGAAATCGAAACTATAACATTACATTCAATGACAGTTTACTTATTACACGGATCATATTCATGAACTATATGGTTTGGTGACTCTAGCTGAATCGTTACGTGCTTAATAGGAATATTAAAATGGTTAGCCAAGCAATGCTGAACCTGATCTAAAATTTCCCTAGAATGATTGTCACTAAAACACTCTTCTTCTACTACTATATGAGCGCTTAAAACATATAATCCCGTAGCAATCATAGACACGTGCACATCATGTATACCAACAACGTGATCAATTGAACGAACATGTTCATTTATGCTCTGTAAATCTATACCATCAGGCACAGACTCCAGCAAAATTTTTATCGACTTATTTCCCATAGAAAAAGCTCTAAAAATAATAAAAATAGCTATTGTTGACGAAACAATAACATCAATAACAACTATTCCTTTAAAATAAATAAACAAAGCAGCAACAATTACGCCAACAGAGCCCAATGTATCAGCCAAAACCTCTAAAAATGCTGCACTCATATTCATATTTTCGTTGCGACTAGACATTAGAATCAGAATAGAAATAGCATTTGCAAGTAAACCTACAAGCCCCATCACTCCCATAGATTGTGCTTCAATTTGCGTAGGGTCAAAAATTCGTCCAACAGCTGAAATAAGTATATAAACACTTATAACAGACAATATAATTGCCTGACCTAAAGCCCCTAAAATTTCAGCACGAGCATAGCCCCAAGTATGCTTCTCGTTACTAGGAATAGTCATAACGTGAGCTATCCCCAAAGCAAACAGCAAACCTACGCTATCTGCAAACATATGAGCAGAATCAGCTAGCAACGCTAAAGATCCAGAGTAAAAACTGACAACTATTTGAGCAATTCCTACACCAAAAGTAAGCAGTAAAACTAAAGTCAAACGTAGCTTATTTTTGTTATGCTTTACAAATTCAATACTCTCATGTGAATGGTCATGCCCTACTAATCCATGCGAATGGTTATGAGAACTTACTCTGTGTGAGTGGGTATGAGAATTTTCTCCATGTGAGTGATTATGGCTAGAATATTCGTGAGAGTAAGAATCTTCCAAAGTATCTGAATGATCAAATCGAGCAGACAAATGGTGTTTACCGTTCACGGGAACAGCAACATCAGATTTTCTTTCCTCGCCAGTACACTCGGAATCTTTAGAAGAATAAGAAAAATCATCTCCTGTATTTTGCGCATGGGCTAACAAAGAATCAGCTTTACCACGAGAATTCTCTGTAGTATTTTCTTCCCCTCTAGCGCCGTTTAAAACCAGCTCAGCCTCATCCTTAGCCTCGATACCATTATCAGAATTACAAAAAGCTAAATTTTCTAAATTCTCATCATCTCTAACATTACTGGTCTTATGGGAATGCAAAGCACTCTTACCTTTATTCAACGTGGTATTTTCGTAAATAGCGTTAATCTCATGCTCATCAATATCGCACATTTTACTATGGCAATGCGTGTTTATAACTTTTTTATCCTTACCCATAACGACCTTCTCAATAAAATCGTATACTTTAAATATTCTACTTCTTAAGCATAAAAATGAATACATACAACACAAACTTAAAGCTTTATCATATTTTATACGATGTAATAAAAATATATTTTGTATAATAGATTAGGCTGTAAATCCAAAACTAGACTGAGACGGGAAATATATGTTTAAAAACCGTACCATTAAAAACGTGCCTAGCAAGGTGTTTATTGCAAAATTAGCAGGAACAACTGTATTTGACCCCATAGGCGACAAAGTTGGATTTGTAAGCGATATAGTTTTACACTTTTCTTATGGATCAGCCCCTATAAAAGCAATAGGTCTCGTAGTTGAAGTTCCTGGTAAAAAACGTGTATTTCTACCTTTATCCAAAGTTACAGCAATTGAACCGGGAGCTGTAATAACCACAGGAATAGTAAACATCCGTAGATTCACGCAAAGAAATGTAGAAATCTTAGGTGTAGCTGATTTACTTGATCGAGTCGTTACTTTAAAAGACGGTAGCGGACAAGCAGTAATTGTTGATGTCGCTATTGAACAGAATAAAGCTAAAGAATGGGAAGTAACACAGCTAGCCCTACTTCGCTCAAGAGTGACTGCGTTAGGGATACGCCGCACTGGAGAATCGCTCATGCTTTCACCAAAAGAAGTGGCCAATCTGCGTGAAAATACTTTGCCTAATAATGCTGCTAGTTTGCTGGCTGCTTATGAGGATATGAAACCAGCTGACATCGCTGATATGATGCATGAGCTTACACCGACAAGGCGTATTGAGGTTGCTCATCAACTAGCTGATGAACGCTTAGCTGACGTGCTTGAAGAACTGGGTGAAGATGACCGAGTAGATATTTTGTCATCTCTTGATGTAGATCGTGCTGCTGATATTCTAGACGTTATGCAACCTGATGATGCGGCAGACTTGGTTAGTGAATTACCGCAAGCTCAAGCTGAACATTTGCTCGATCTTATGCAACCTGAGGAAGCTGAAGACGTACGCCGTTTGCTTGCTTACGAAGAGTATACAGCTGGTGGTTTGATGACCACAGAACCAGTTATTCTTCCTCCAGATGCAACCGTTGCAACTCTTTTAGCCAGCGTACGCAGACAAGACATACCACCAGCACTAGCTGCGATAGTATGTGTTGTACGTCCTCCTCTAGAAACACCTACTGGCAAATTTTTAGGGGTTGTACACACCCAAAGAGCATTGCGTGAACCACCTCAAACTATGCTCGGAAATATAATTGATACAGATCTTGATGGTATTTATCCTGACGCTCAGATTGGTACTGTAACTCGTCTATTGGCAACTTATAACCTTACAGCTATCCCCGTGGTAGATGAAGATAACCACTTACTAGGTGCTGTTTCTGTTGACGACGTGTTAGACAACCTAATGCCTGATGACTGGCGTAGCGCAGAAGATGAAATTACTGATGAAGCAGTGACAAGGAGTGCAAATGGCTGATCGTTTAGACACACCAGTAACAAATCGTCGTAAATGGCTTCCACAGTTTAATTCTCATAATTCTTTTACTGAGACTTTTGGTCGTTTCTCTGAAAGATTTGCTACTTTCATGGGAACACCCGTTTTCATTCTATACATGACTGTATTCGTTGTAATTTGGATTGCCATAAATTTAATAGGTATTTACGGTTATAAGTTTGACCCATACCCGTTTATTTTGCTGAATCTTGCTTTTTCCACTCAAGCTTCTTATGCAGCTCCACTCATCTTGTTAGCTCAAAATAGGCAAGACGACCGTGACAGGGTTACAGCTGAACAAGACAGACAGCGTGCTGAACAAAACCTAGCTGACACAGAATATCTAACACGAGAAATTGCTAGCCTAAGAGCAAGCGTTTCTGAGTTAGCTACTCGAGATTTTGTTCGCAGTGAGATACGAGATTTGATTGAAGAGCTACAAGAGCTACGTATACAGCAGATTGAGCATTTGAATAATTTGAAAGAGCTAGTCGAAGAAGAATCTAACCCACAGTAATTATCACACAAAATCTAACACTTACTTATCTAAGCGTTAGGAGCTAAAACCCTAGAGTTTGTTTGGCTAACCTTTCCTCTGACTTGTATATTTTTTAGACATCTTTATAAGACACACAGCAACACTCAATATTCGATACGGCTAAGCAATGGTGTTATTCAAAATACTCCAAAGTACATAAATCAATATCAGCTTAAGTTGGACTAAATACTCCACAGCCCAACTTAAATTTTTCTACAACAGCTTCTTAGTCTCTACCAAAAATATCTCGAGTATAAACTTTGGATTCAGCATCTTTAATATTAGAATCTAAGCGGTTAGCCACTACAATATCTGATATTTCTTTAAAATGTTCTAAGTTTTTTATCACTTTAAAACCACAGAAACTTTCCTCAGCTAGAGTAGGTTCATACACAACTATATCGACATCTTCTTTAGCTATTCTCTTCATTACACCTTGAATTGAGCTTTGCCTAAAGTTATCTGAAGATGCTTTCATAACTAGCCTGTATACTCCAACTACTGGTCTAGAGCCCTTAGAATTATCGCTCCTATTAGCATAATTAATTTTAACTTTATCTATTATTCTTTCAGATACGAAATCTTTCCTCGTAGCATTAGCTAAAACAATAGCTCTCATTATTTCGTTAGGAACATTATCATAGTTTGCTAGTAATTGCTTAGTGTCTTTAGGTAAGCAGTATCCTCCATATCCAAAAGAAGGATTATTATAATGTGACCCAATACGCGGGTCTAGCCCTACACCATCAATAATGTTTTTCGTATCTAAGTTTCTAAGTTCTGCGTACGTATCTAGTTCATTGAAAAAGGCAACCCTCATCGCAAGGTAGGTATTAGAGAAAAGTTTCACAGCTTCAGCCTCAGTTGAATCCATATATAAAACAGGAATATTTTTGCTTGCAGCTCCTTCAACAGCCAATTCAACAAATTTTTCAGCCCATGGACGCAAATTATCTTTCCCTTTAGGTATGCCAACTATTATTCTTGAAGGATATAGGTTGTCGTATAAAGCCTTACCCTCACGTAAGAATTCTGGAACAAATAGAATATTATCCAAACCGTACTTTTGAGCAATTGATTCGGTATATCCCACTGGAATAGTAGATTTGATTACAATAGTAGCCTTGGACTTTAATTCGATAAGTTTTTCTATTACAGCATCTACAGAAGACGTGTCAAAATAATTTTTATCTGTGTCGTAATTAGTAGGTGTTGAAATTATAACCAAATCTGAATTTTTATATGCATCTTCATATTCAGTAGTAGCGACAAGATTCAATTCACGATTAGATAGAAAATCTTGTATTTCGTTATCTACAATAGGAGAAATTTTTTCATTTATTTTCAACACTTTATTTTTGTCAATATCGATTGCAACAACTTCATTATTTTGAGCTAATAAAACAGCGTTTGACAGCCCCACATAACCTGTACCAACAACTGTAATTTTCATCTTTCCTCCATTATTAAACTTTTATACACAAGTTTTAACAGCAAAACTACCTTTTGAACTTGTATACTATAACTTGCACAATCCCACTTATTCCACGAGTTTTTAGAACCTTGACTGTAGTTCTGAGCTTACGCATAGGAAAAGTTATTACTCTACCAATCCTAAAGAATATATTGTCATCTATCTCTTTTAGTTCAGCGCGTAAAATAGCATTCTCCCTGGAAAATTTTTCCCTTATTTCAAGCTCAAATAATACATTTGCTTCAAAGAATGTTGTAAAGAAATATTTTTCTTTTTTAGTTAACTTATCTAAGAATTTTTCCCTTTCACTTACGTCAAGAAGTTTATATATTCGACTGATGTGAAAACATAATACGCTCAATATTTCCTGCACAGCTTCTTGCTGTTGTAACCTTAACTTCTTGTCATAAGCTATATCGTACTGGTTAATAAAACACTTATAATATCCAAGCAAGTTAATATGAGTTTCATCATTTGTCATGATTGACCCAGATCTTATCCGCCTAAAATAGAAAATATCGTTTACACAATAAGCTTTTTCAGCCTTCATTAAACAAGCAAAGCAAAATAAATTATCTTCATGGTAAACTCCGCTCATAAATCGTATATTATGAGTGTTTAACAAGTCTGCACGAACAAACATTAAACAAGCTGAAACTATGTAGTCACTACTAGCACCATCAGCTTTTTTATTTGATATTAACTCAACTAGTAGATCAACACCACTTTTAACTTCTTGATATTTTCCCTGTCGTAGATATCTACCTTTAAAATCAATATGAGTTTTTTTCAATTTATTTTGTTCAAAGAAAGTATCTGCTGAGAAAAACAATATGTCTAATTCCTTTTGTTCACATATTTCATATAGTTTTTCAAGAGCATTCACCGTAATAATATCATCACTATCAAGGAAATATATGTACTTTCCCTCAGCCTTATCTATAGCTTTGTTTCTTGAAGATGGACCTTCATTTTCTTGAGTAATTACGCTTACATTTGGGTAGTTACGCGTATAGTTGTCTAAAATATCAGCCGATTTATCTGTTGATCCATCATTTATACATATAATTTGTATGTCAGATAAACTCTGGGTAACTACACTGTCTAGGCATTGCGCTAAGAACTTTTCACTATTGTAAACAGGAATAATAACTGAAACTTTGTACATTTTGTATAACTCACTTATCAATAGTGTTTCTCGAACCAGATAGTGTAACTTTTTTATTAAAAATTTTAGCTATTTTTTCACCTATCTTATATGATTTCGATTCTTTTTTGCTCTTTATTGCATTTTTCAAATAATCTTGTTCTTCTTGTAAATAAAGATAGCTAGTATTTACACCATGAATATGTGAGTTCAGTAACATCGTAAACAAATATTTATCTCGATATTGTAATTTACTAAAAAATAAACTGCGTTCTTTTTCATTCAATAATGTATATGTTTTGTATATATCTCGGAGTAAAACTAAAGTAATTTCGTTTACAACTTGGTATTGTTCATCGCTTAACTCTTCTTTAAGTAAGACATCATATACAGTTATAAAGCATCTGTAGTGTCCTAGTAAATCTATATAAGTTTGGTCATTGTCTTTAACAAAATGTTCATATATATGGCTGTAATATAAAACATCTTTTATACGATAAGTTCTTTGAGCTTTCATTAGACAAGTAAAATTAAAGGAGGTATCCTCTTTGTAAACATCAGGTAGAAAAGCAATGTTATTTTCTTTCATAAAAGATGTTCTAAAAAAGGCTAAGTGAGTGGCAAATAAAAAATCTCTTTGAGAGCACAAATCAACTAGCATTTCTTTACCAGTCTTTACCTCTTCACGTTCGCCTTTGCAAACGTGGTTTCTGTAAGAGAAAGTGAGCGTATCGTTTAACTGGTATTGACCTGGTAGAATACCTGCTGAAAAAAATAATATATCCAAAGTTTTTTCTTCAGAAAATGTATACAGCCTCTCCAAAGCACTAGTGTCAATAAAGTCATACCCGTTAAGAAAAATAGTATATTTACCATTAGCTCTTTTAAAGCCGTTATTTCTAGCGATTGACAGGTTACAGCTTGTTTGGTTGAATACCTTTATGCGACTATCTTTTTCTACGTATTCTTCTAGAATATTCAGCGAGTTATCAGTTGAACCATCATTTACACATATAATTTCTATATCAGACAAAGTTTGATTAATAATGCTTTCCAAACATTGTCTTAAATAATGTTCAACATCGCATACTGGTATAACTACTGAAACTTTAGCCATATCTTTACTTTTTCTTTTTACATCCTATAAGTTTAGCTAATAGCTTAGGTACATATAAAACTGTTAAACCAGCTTTGAAAGTTTTAGACTCATAAATGCTATTTATTTTATTAGTTAAACGTTGTACCGTATTATCTCTTTCTTGAATAACACTTTCTTTTTCTCTTTCAAGTACAGCAACACGATTTTTTAGAGCAAAGATTTTTTCCAATAAATAATCTTCATCACTAATATTAATCAATTTTTGTAAATCGTTGTATTCATTCTCGTCATAATAATAGTCTTTGTTATGACCTAACACTCCTAGTTCATAACAAACTCCTGTTTTAAATAAATGTAAAACATTTAAACAACGAGTTTCCCCAATCGTAGCTAAATGCCAAAGAGATAAATTTAAAGCCCAGTTTGTATAAGCTTGTTTATAAGTTTCAAATTCTGAGGATTCCTCTAGCCGTTGTTTTAAAAGCAACAAAGCTTTATAGAAACAATCCCATGATTTCTCACGAGTATTTGACAAAGATTGTGAATTATTTATTCTTTGATGCACTAAAACTTCTGGTAATTTTGCAATTCTTTCAGCCCTAGATAAAGCATAGTGCACAAAAAACATATCGTTTGTTGTGCGTAGTTCTTGGAAAGTAATATTTTCTCTTACAATAAATTCCTTCAAAAATAATTTATCCCAAGCCCACCCTACGAACATATGGAATATATTGTCTTTAGCATCTGGATGTTTTGAAGAAAAGCAAGGACCCTCTGGCATTAAATCTTCTCTAAATGATAAATCAAAATTAAATTTTTTACGTGTATTAGAATCAAATATATCACATTTAAATACTGTTATTTCAGCATCATATTCTTCAGCTGTAGCGTAGGCTTTTTCAAGCATTGTTTCATCAAATATGTCATCTGCGTCTAAGAAAGATAAATACTTACCTTTAGCAATTTTTAGACCTACATTACGTGAATATCCGGCACCTTTGTTATCTTGATTAATAACAATCAATCTATCATCTTTACGAGCATATTCTTGCAATATTTGTAACGAGTTATCAGTTGACCCATCATTTACACAAATAATCTCAATATCTTTTAATGTTTGGTTTACAATACTATTTAAACTATCACTTAAAAAATCTTCAGCATTATATACGGGTACTACCACAGACACCTTTGTCATTTACTTTCCCTCTTATACATACAAAATAGATAAAATTCTTTACGTATACATATACCTACCCATACACCATATCATTAAAGATTGAATCTTAGCTAGATTATATTTTTTGAAAATTTCTATAATATTTATAAGCATGATTATATTCGAATATAACAATTCAATATAAATATCTTTTAGTTTTATAAATATTATTAAGCAGTCAACAATGACTATTTACTAATATCAGAACATCAACAACAGGAATACAACACATTTACTACGAAAAAACTCTTATAGAAAATTTTTATTTACAAAATCAAATTTTTTTTCAAAAAAATATTTTAGATATGAAAATCTATAGTATAAAATGTTAGGTGGAAACTAAAGTTTCCACCTGTACAGTCAGAAGATGGGAGCAACTTGCTCCCGTCTTTTTTAGTTAAGACTTTTGGCAAATATTTATTTCCCCAAAATACTAAACTGCTCTTTTTTTATAGTAAAAAATCAACTTATAAGAGTACTCGAATATAAAATCGTAAAAATATTCATATAAATAATTTTGTAAATGCATCACTGTATATAACATTACTAATATAAATAGTTCCAATACAAAATGTATTTAACACGTAAACGACAATAATATTGCTAAACTAAACTTTAATTACAGTAAAATCAATCATTTTAAACCAGTATAATCCATAACCTAACTATAGAAAAAATGAATAAAAACGTAATTAAATAACGTATTACTATCCCCAAAAATACTTATTTCTATTAGAATAGATATACTCGTCTAAAAATGAAAGGTTAGCAGTGAGTCAAGAAACTAGTGCAGAAAATATTCTTATTGACGACACACCCGAACAAGTACGCATTCGTGCAAATAAACGTCAAACAATGCTAGATAATGGGATAGACCCATATCCAGTAGTTTTACCTATAACTTCAACAATTAAAGAAGTTAGACGAAAGCATGAAGGACTAGCTGCTGGCGAAGAAACTAATGATATTGTAGGTTTAGCTGGACGCGTAGTATTCCTACGAAATACAGGCAAACTTTGTTTCGTTACTTTGCAAGATGGTGAAGGAAATAAACTACAAGCTATGTTATCAGCTGGAGAAGTTGGTGCTGACTCACTTAGCGATTTTAAAACTTTTGTTGATCTAGGTGATCATTTATTCGTACATGGCAAAGTTATTGCTTCAAAACGTGGAGAACTGTCAGTATTTACTTCACAGTGGCAAATTGCAGCTAAATCTCTATTACCTTTACCTAAGACATACGTCAATGAAAAAGGCGAAAGCGTATCTTTATCAGAGGAAAGCCGTATACGTCGCCGTCACCTAGACTTAATTATGCGTGAGCAGGCACGTAAAACTGTACGTATTCGTTCAGCAGTAGTGCGTTCTCTACGTGATTTCTTCCACAGCAAAGATTTCATTGAAATCGAAACACCTATGTTACAAAACTTGCATGGTGGTGCTGCTGCTAGACCATTCGTAACTCACATAAACGCTTACGACACTGAACTATACTTACGTATTGCTCCAGAACTATATCTAAAGCGAGCAGTAGTTGGTGGTATTGATAAGGTCTTTGAAATTAACCGTAACTTCCGCAACGAAGGTGCAGACTCATCTCATTCACCAGAATTTACAATGCTAGAAGCCTATGAAGCATACGGTGATTACAACACCATGGCTGATTTGACACGCAATTTCATACAAAAAGTTGCTCGTGACGTCTTTGGGTCTGAAATAGTGACTCTAAATGATGGTTCTGAATATGATTTAAGCGGTGAATGGGATAATTTGAGTTTGTATGAGTCTCTGTCAGAAGCGGTTGGAGAGACAATTACTCCTGAAACCTCTGAAGAACATCTACGTGCTTTAGCATCTCGCTTAGAAATTGAAATAGCAGATCACGCCCTACCAGGTAAAATTGTTGAAGAAATTTGGGAAGAACTAGTTGGACATAAATTGTATAAGCCAACATTCGTTCGTGATTTCCCTGTCGATACTTCACCACTAACTCGAGCACATCGCTCAAAACCAGGTATCGTTGAAAAATGGGATTTATACGTACGTGGTTTCGAACTAGCAACAGCTTACTCAGAACTAGTTGACCCTGTTGTACAGCGTGAACGCTTTGAATCTCAAGCCTTAGCAGCCGCTAAGGGCGATCCTGAAGCCATGGTATTAGATGAAGATTTCTTAGAAGCTATGGAACAAGGAATGCCTCCAGCTGGTGGTATGGGAATGGGACTTGACCGCTTACTAATGGCTCTAACAGGCTATGGTATACGTGAAACTATTACCTTCCCTCTAGTAAAACGTGAAGTGAAACAATCTCACAAATCCGAAGATAACATTGAAGAATAAAGTGATGTTATCTTTGTGATATACACCTTGTATGGTGTTTCATATAAAACAGGTATCCGTATTAAACATTAGGATGCCTGTTTTGTTTTTAAGCGTAGTCTGACTAAGGCTTTGAAATAGATTTTGCTTATATAATAAAACTTTATGCTAAGGAATTATTTTATATTCTGATAAAAACTTTATGTTTCGCCAATTCAAAAGACTGCAAATATAAGTAAGCATACTTATTGGCTTTAAAAGAAAATAATATTTTGAGAGCAAGAAGTTAAACAACAAAGCCACTAGACAGATGTACGAATAACCCACAACGTAACAAAGCTAGTACATTCACATATAACACTTATACAAGCACTATATAATATTTTGAGCTACTTTATCTCTTATCCTACTACCCTATCAGCAAATTATCCAAAAGACGCACACCTTCTACTTTTACAGCACAAATAATTAACATTTGCTTTGACGGATTAGGAACTGAAAATGTGTAAGGATCAACTATCTCAAAGTAATCTACTTCTATCCCCTCAATGCTGTTCAACTTGTTATAGTAAAACTCTGAAGCTTCTTCTGGGGGCATTCCGCATATCACATTATTTCTAGCAAAGTTCAAAACCTTGTAAATTTGGCTAGCAGTTCTTTTCCCATCATTGCTCAAAAAAGTATTTCTACTGGACATAGCTAGCCCTGATGGTTCACGTACGATAGGCACAGCACAAATTTGTATTCCCATATCTAAATCTTGCACCATGTTTTTAATCACAGCTAACTGCTGAGCATCTTTTTGACCGAAGAAAGCGTAATCAGGTCTTACAAGATTGAACACTTTACAAACTATCTGACAGACACCGTCAAAATGCCCAGGCCTAGTTTTTCCTTCAAATATTTCAGCTAATACTCCTACTTTTAAACTTATCTGCCTAGTATCACCATACATTTGTTCATCACTAGGAGCAAAAACCACATCTACACCGTGTTCTTCACATTTTTGAATATCTTTATCTAAGGTGCGTGGATATTTACTATAATCCTCATTTTTACCGAACTGTAATGGGTTAACATAGATTGAAACTATTACTTGCTCTGCTTTTTCTTTGGCTGCTTTAACTAAATGCATATGTCCATCATGCAATGCACCCATCGTCATTACTAGTGCTATTGTCTTTGATCTATCAATATTTGACTTTAGCTCTTCTTTAGTTTTTACTATTTTCATTTCAACCTATCTCTACCATCACTTACATGTTGTGAAAATATTTCTGACCTTTTGTCCTTATATAAAGAGTCTGGAAATTTAGGGTTCGAATGCCCTATTTAGCTATATTTTAGAAAGTACACTCTTTCCAATAGTATTTAACAAAAGAAATAATTCTAGAAGAGTAATACACTTTATAATTTTTATTACAAATATGATTCCACTACTTTCAAAATTTTATTAGCAGTATTTTCGTTTATTATTTTTTCTTCCAAACATGCTTGAACTGTAGATTTGTTCAAAAGAGCGTATATCTGTATCATCTCATACATTTGTGCTTCTTTTAAGGCTTGGAAGTGTTTTTGAATTGTTTGTACATCACCTCTTGGTACCGGACCACTTATACCTTTATTTCTTTGCATAAAAGTTCTTTCAAGGGCTGCTTCAAATAGTGGTTTTGCGATATCTTGAGGATTTTGTATTCCAGATTTATCAAGCATTTTCAAGCTTTGATTAACTATCAGACTCAAGTGGTTTGCTCCATGTGATAAAGCAAGATGGTAAAGATCTCTGTTATCATCATCAACTATTATCGGGTTTGCTTCCAACTCCATAACTAAAGCTTGAGCAATAGGGAGCATAAGCTTTGGAGCATTTATAGCAAAAGCAGCATTTTTTAGTTTAGGTAAATCCAAACTTGTTCCAGTAAATGTCATTACTGGGTGTATGCTCATCCCTATTGTATCGACTGCTGGTTCAAATACATCTAGTTTACATCGACCACTTGTATGTACTAGAATTTGTCCTTTTTTAAACACATTGAGCTTAGCTAGACCTGCTATGGTGGGAGCTAATTCATCATCTGGAATTGTAAAGAAAACTATTTCACTTTTCGCTATCACTTCTTCAATAGAACATACCGGCACACCTGGTAATAGTATTTCATTACGCTCAATATTTTCTTTATCAGCCGTATATATGGATGTTATATTATGCCCACAATTCCTATAAGCATTGCCAAGAATTGACCCTACTTTTCCAGCACCAACTATACCTATATTGAATTTACTACTCACTCTTATATACTCGCTTCATCCATTCTTCATTTGGCTCAGCTAGACGTTTTACTCCTGACATATCAGATAATTCTTGCAAAGTAGTTTTCGCTACACTAATTGGCAAACATGCCAAATTCATCATGTGATTTATCTTAACTAGATGTAGCGATAATGTAGCTACTTTTAACTTATATCCGATGAAAGACTGTTTTATTCCTAATGACTGTGCTCTTTCGTGAGGAATAATTGCTAGTTTTCTAGATAAAAATCCTCGTCTTACAAGAACTACATTTTCTGTTACGCAGTATGCCATTCTTGAATATTGGAAAGGATGTAAGAATTTTGCTACCGGTGATACTCGTTTAAAGTATTTTCCTTCTTTAGTGCCAGTCAAACCTTCAATAATTATTTCTCTATCTATTTCTTGAGATGTAACGTCTGATAGTTTCTTGTACACTAAATGCACTAAGCTATCTATTTCATCTATTTCAACTAAAGGAGCAAAAGATTCACTCTTTGAACTATCTGCGTCAGCTTGTGAAACTGCAGCTTTTACAGTTTCTATTTCCCAAATCTTTAGCAATCTCCACATTAGTGATTGTTTTATTACTAGTGCGTGTATTCTATTTGGAGGAATAGTTTCATGTACTAAAGATGTAAGTCCACTTCTAGTTCTAAATCCATCTGGGCTTATTTTCAGAGTATAACCAAATTTATCTAATGCATCTCGTCCAGCTTTTGTAATTATTCCACCGATAGCTAAGATAGGCAGAGCTAACATTTGTAGTTTAGTTACAAGTGATTCTTCCATGAATGGTGCCGTTACTTCACTTAAAGTTTTTGGAGCACCATGAAAATATACTACAATACAGAAGACAGCCGTCAAGAATAGTAGAGCAAAAAATAGAAATAGAAAAACTGAATATAGTGCATGAATTACTATTGCTACTATAAATTTTTTATAGTCAATTTCATAAACTACTTTTTCAGGAGCTCTACTAGCTTGAAATTCTAAATCGTGTATACCTAGTTTTTCTTTAGCGCTCGAATCATCAGTTTCGTTTTCGCTAAATACATTCTCTTCATTAGAGTCAGCTTTTTGTACGCTCACACCAGCCATTAAAGCTAAAATAGTGTTTCGCAAATCATCTAGTTGTTTTTCTTTCATAAAAGCAATAGTTATGTGCGATTCACTAGAACCAGCGGACTCAATTTTTATTTGCCCTAAGCCAAAGATTCTTCCCACTAGCGGATAAACTATATCAACAGTTTGGATTCTAGATAAACGTATGTATCTTTGATTTTTGAAAAATATTCCCTGCTTGTAATAAACATTTAAGTCATCCAGACTATAACCAATACGAGTCCAAGCAAAGTAACAATATAAAATTGCAAGTAAAAGTATTCCCAACAGCCCTAAAGCAAATATGAGTAAGTAGGCTTTGAAGAAACTTAACCCACTTTCGTATTGGTTGTAATTAGCCCAAAAGTTAGGGTCTTGTATAGTGCTATAACTTACAATGGCAAGTATAGCTAAGATTGCTTTCCAAAGCATAATTAGAGGGGTCAGAAAATGGACTCTATTCCATCTAATGTCTTTAGCATCTCGTTGTGAAATATCGTTATCTTGATTTTCCATTCCTAATCCTTATGCTGTAAAGAAATATTTTTGTTATCCACGTATCTTTTATATACCTGCCAAGTTAGATTCACCAAGCTCTATGAGTTCTTGACGCAAAGCTTTAGCGTCTGGTTCTTTCATACCAATAATCGGCATCAATGATTCAGAAGAAGCCGTATGTAAAGTGACACTAGCTAAACCATAGTATCTAAGCAGTGGTCCTTGCTGAACATCAACAAATTGCATACGTCCATAAGGTATAACTTCTACTCTACGAAATAAAACACCTTTAGATATGACGATGTCTTTTTCAGCTTTAGCATATTTGTAGTTATCTACTTGTCTACCTATTAGCCACCACATCCAAATGAAAAATACTACTAATAGGATATAAACCACAATCGGAGCAATAAGTACTGAGAATCCAAAAGAGTCTATAAAAAATATGGAAATGTTGAAAGCAGTGTTGGCTATAATACCTATTAATATAAATACTGCCAGTATTATCCTTCTTACTTTCTTTAGTTTAGGATCTACTTTTTTATAGTCCAATCCATCAATATTGAGGTTAAAATTTTTACTCATTTTGCATCCATTTATTTAAACTGTATAATGTTTATCAATTATACAATAATTTTTTATTCATAAGCGTGTTATAACTGAGCTATTAAGTCAATATGTCCTCTATAACTTATTCCATCACTAGACTATTACATTTTTAAGTTCTAATATACTATTTGTCTATTTTAACAAAGAGAAGG
Organism: Actinomyces sp. zg-332; assembly: GCF_011751945.2. Classification (NCBI taxonomy): domain Bacteria; kingdom Bacillati; phylum Actinomycetota; class Actinomycetes; order Actinomycetales; family Actinomycetaceae; genus Tongtianella; species Tongtianella jiaweipingae. The sequence continues at coordinate 263,735 of NZ_CP064951.1, read as the reverse complement.
TTTATATGAACGCCCGATTGCCAAGTTGGCTAATTTCTTCGTTTGTACGAAGTGTTACAAACATTGGAGCACAAGCACCTGCTCATAACATTGAAGCACTTGCTATTAAACTGATAGGTAAGCTGGAAAATAGATCAAGCCAATATCATAATGTTAATTACCTTTCTTTCGTGTTAAATAAGATTGATGAGTTGGCTGATTCAGCTCATAGTTCTGATTGTTTGAGAATAGCTACTTGGTACTATGGAGTTTTTTATAACTCTTATTTAGGCGGATTCTGTCCAGCATTGTCTAATGAAAATCCCTCAGATTTGTTAAAGGACGATTTATTATCTGTGGGCGTAGATGAAGAAATTTGTCAGCACATATGTACTATCGTTGATGGCGCTAGAAGTAATTCTGTTAGCAATAGTGACGATATTGATATTCAAATACTTTTCGATTGCAGTATATCTGTCTTCGCAACTACTCCTCAAGAATATAAGCACTATTTGAAGCTTGCTCAAACTGAATATTCCGATGTTTCTATGTGTTTTGTTTTGTATACACGCAAGCGGTTTATTAAACGTTTACTTGCCCGTCCTAAGCTTTTCTTATCGCCACTTGGACAAAGCTGGGAAATTCCAGCAAGACAAAATTTAGAAGCAGAGTTAGTTAGATTGGAAGCAGAAATAGCTAATATTCCTACTCAAGATATATTGGCTTTAGAACAAGCAGAAAACGATACTGATTCCCCAGAATGTACTTTGAAAGACACTGTAATGATTAGAAGAGTGTCAGTAGCTGATAAGCTTTCCAAAGTTAAGCATAGTGTTTCTTCAGTACCTACTTCTTTGACTAATAGCTTGAGTTTTAATAATTCAAATTCCAATACTCAAAGTATAACTAAGATTAATGATTTATCTTCCTCTATGGAAATGATAGAAGATTGCTTCGATTCTAAAGAAACTCCAGTTGATAAGTCAGTCAAAGAAATCGAATTTGAGTAGTTATTTTTAGCTACCGCTTATGCGTATTAACTATATTTGAAGTATTATTCTGGTGGTATATGCAAATACACACAATACATAGAGTTATCCACAATTTTACTTTTTCTAAAAACATAGCATAATTTTGAGGTTACTCTTTAAATAATCATCTATTTAAGGAGAAAAATGACAGTTTTTACTGTAGATAGTAACGAATTATCTAATACCTCAGTGTTAGTAAATAATTGCGCAGATAATATTCGCTCTCAAGTACAAACTATGCTTAGTTATTTACATCAATTAGAAAACTCTTGGTCAGGGCAAGCTAGTATGCAATTTCATGATTTAGCTGATAATTGGCATAAAGCACAAATAAATGTTGAAGATTGTTTGTTGCAAATTTCACACCAGTTGAATAATGCGGCAAATACTTATTCACAAGCTGAGCAAGAAGCTACTGCACTGTTTAATTTCTAAAGTTTATGTGAAATTTGTACACAAAAATATTTTAGTTTATTAGCTATAAACACTATAAACTAGCTAAATAATTAATAGTGACTGAGTAAATAAATAAATAAGCAGATAGATAGATAGATAAGCAGGCAGATAAGTAAGTAACCAAATAAAAATAGCTTACTAACTTTGCAGATAGTAAGCTATTTTAAACAATTACTTTTAGAAATCGTATGTAATAGTAATAGGTGAATGATCAGAAAAACGCTCTACATATTCCTGAGCTCGCCAAACTTGAACGTCTTTCACACTATCTGTGATGTCTCCATGAGTAATGTGGTAATCAATACGCCACCCAGCATCATTATTATATGCATTTCCACGCCAAGACCACCAAGTGTATGGACCTTGCGTATCTGGGTAAAACTCACGAGTTACATCATGCCAGCCAGATGAAAACCACTTTTCTAGGTAAGCGATTTCTTCATCTAATACACCAGCTGATTTATTGTGATTTGGTTTCCAGTTTTTAATGTCTTTTTCAGTACGCACAACATTAAAATCTCCACATACAACAACTGAATTACCTGTTTGTTGGCTGTATTCCTTTAGAGATTCTAAACGCTTAGTTACTTTTTCCAGGTGAGCATACTTTTGATCCATTTTAATTGTATTTATTTCACCTGCATGTAAATAAGCGCAAGCTAAACGTAATTCATTTCCTTTAGGTGTTTCAACACTAGCCTCTATCCAACGACCAGTGTCCACAGGCTCTTCATCGTCTAAAGACAGTGAGACATCTTTTAAAGGAAAACGAGACATTATAGCAACTCCGGCACGTCCCTTAATATCACAGTGTCTTGCCACCAAATGCCAGTCAGATTCAATGAGTTCTTCTAGCACTTTATCGTTAGCACGAACTTCTTGCATTAGCACAATATCAGGGTTTTCGTAAGCCAACCATTGAGTCATACCTTTACGATAAGCCGCACGGATACCATTCAAGTTTAAAGACGTAATTTTCAAAATCTATATCCTTATTACTTATAACCTTTTGCAATAGATACAATGTTAGATAATAGCATTGCTCTTGTCATTGGACCAACACCACCAGGGTTAGGAGATACAAAAGCAGCCTTTTCGTAGCAAGCAGGATCAATGTCGCCACATAAGACATATTTGCCTTTATCTTCATCAAAACTACGACTTACACCGACATCTAATAAAATGGCTCCATCTTTGATATCTTGAGGTTTTATAAGATGTTTAACACCCGCTGCGGCAATAATAATATCAGCTTCACGAGTATGTGCAGGTAAATCTTTAGTTCCTGTATGGGTAAGGATTGCTGTAGCATTTATATTTTTACGAGTAAGTAGAGCTGGTAATCCACGTCCTACTGTAGTCCCTCTACCAACTACACAAACTGTTTTACCATTTAAATCTATATCGTAATGATCTAATAACTCTAATACACCGTAAGGAGTACAAGATAAAGGAAAATCTATATCTCCAGCAACAGATAACACACTCTTACCTAAATTCACTGGATGTAAGCCATCAGCATCTTTTTCAGGACTAATAGCTAATAGAATTTCATTAGTATCTATATGTTTAGGCAGTGGTAACTGGACAATATACCCCGTACACTCAGGATTAGAATTTAGCTCATGGATAGTTTCTAGTAATTCAGCCTGAGAGGTATTTTCATCTAATTCTACTCGTATAGATTTAATACCGACTTCTAAACAGTCACGATGTTTACCATTAACGTAAGATATACTAGCCGGATCAGATCCTACTAATACAGTTGCTAATGCTGGAAAAACACCTTTATCGTTTAAGTTTTTAACTTCTTCTTTTAACTGAAGTTTAATATCACTAGCGACTTTTTTACCATCTAAAATAATAGCTGTCATTTTATTCCTTATCGATATTTATAGATAGTCGTATAGAGGGAATGCGTCAGCTAAGTCTTTAACACGGCCTTTCAAAGATGTGTAGTCAACCTCACCTTTGCAACCTTGTATTAAAGCAGTGGCAATAATATCAGCAACTTCAGTAAATTCCTTAGCGCCAAATCCACGTGTAGCTAGTGCTGGTGTACCGATGCGTAGACCTGATGTTACAGTTGCTGGTCTTGGATCAAAAGGAACAGAGTTACGGTTTACTGTAATAGAAATATCGTGCATTAAGTTTTCTGCTTGTTTACCGTCTAAAACGCTATTACGTAAATCTATTAGTACTAGGTGTACATCTGTACCACCAGTAACAATATCAATGCCACATTCACGTACATCGTCTTGTAGCAAACGATCAGCAAGAATTTTTGCACCCTCTAGTGTACGTTTTTGGCGGTCTACGAATCCATCAGTCATAGCAATTTTCATTGCTACCGCTTTACCAGCAATAACGTGCATTAAAGGTCCACCTTGTTGTCCTGGGAATACAGCAGAATTTAGCTTTTTCTCCAAGTCAGTTGTGCCGGATAAAATCATTCCAGAGCGAGGACCACCAATAGTTTTATGAATGGTAGTTGAAACAACATGTGAGTCTTTAATCGGGCTAGGGTGTAAACCAGCAGCCACTAAACCAGCAAAATGAGCCATATCAGTCCACAAATATGCTCCAACTTCATCAGCTATACTACGGAAAGCTTCAAAGTCCAAATGACGTGGATAAGCACTCCAACCAGCAATTATAACTTTAGGCCTTTCTTTCAAAGCCATATCGCGTACCATATCCATATCGACTCGGTGAGTTTTTTCACTCAATGTGTAAGCAGATGCTTCATATACTAATCCCGAGAAATTAATTTTCATGCCATGTGTAAGGTGTCCACCGTGAGCCAAGCCTAAACCTAAAATTTTATCTCCCGGTTTAGCAATAGCATGCAATACAGCAGCATTAGCAGATGCACCTGAGTGCGGCTGAACATTAGCGTATTCGGCGTTGAATACTTTTTTCGCACGCTCTATGGCAAGACTTTCAGCAACATCAACATATTCACAGCCACCATAATATCTTTTACCAGGATATCCCTCAGCATACTTATTAGTTAAAACTGATCCTTGTGCTTGTAATACAGCTCTAGGAACAAAATTTTCTGAAGCAATCATTTCTAGCGTATCGCGTTGCCTACTTAATTCATTATCTAAAACACCAGCAATTTCTGGATCCAAATCGTATATGGACTGTGTTAGTTCACTTGACATAAAGCCACCTTGCTTTCTAAAAAATAAATGTTAAGCACTTGTATACTATTACATTCTTCGCTCATAAAGATACGAGCATTTTAAAGTTACACTAATACTTCTTTTCAAGCATTATTTAAATGTGATATTCATCAAATTATTTAAATAAAATATACTCGAGTATTATTTTTATTGATAAATTCTTTTAATCTGCGCTCTTGGTTTATTGATTTTATAAAGCAGGTTATAAAATGGTTCATTTAAGAGGTGTTTTATCTTATATGTTTTATTTATAGACTTTTATGTAAACAAATATTTCAGACAAAGAAATTTGTGTCACTTTATTCTATTTTGGTATTTAGGCAAGGCTTATTTTCCTATATATCAGGTATTTTGATGTAAAAGTTTACTTATTTATTCAAAAGTATTATCTGAAAATTTATTCATCTCTACTTACTATTTATTCGTCGCACTAAAATCCAAAAAAACTAAAAAAGAGATTATCCTCACATTCCCTCAGTAAAAGAATCTTATTTTCCGTATTTTAGTAAGCAATAGTTTACTTACTTTCTAACACTTTATCTTTCCTTGTGCTGGTAAACATTTTGATATAAAACCTTAATCGCCTATATTATCTATACTTTTGAAAACAGCTTCCCTTCAACTTTAGGCATAAGTGCTTTTATATCTCAGCCTAGTTACAAAACAGTTTATGTATTCTGCTCACTTTCGAGAATACTTTTCGTATTTTATTCATAGAGTCTCTTATTTCATGTTTGCTTTAGATTAGCTTCACTTTACTAGTGCTTATTCGTATTTAACAGTAAACATATCCTTTACTATCTAGATATTTTATTGATATAAGTAACTATTTATATGAATACTCCAATTAACGTTTACCCGACGATTTTATTTATTCCTACCATTATTTTTAGTACTTTATAATTATTTTCTAAACACTTATCTAGTAATTAATAAGCGGTTTAACAAATCCTAGTTATTAGTATTTATATATTCTTTATCCCATAGTCGCTTTGTTTTACATAAAAACTGTACAACTTTTACTTGAACAAATATTTTACTCACTATCTCATATGAGTAAGTATTACTTTGCCACTACTTTTCTCTTCTCTTTTTCCCGCGTAAAGTGTCAATTAATTTGTTTATCACAATATTTCACAATTTTAAAACTAGGAAATTAGAACGCATTGTATCTTAGTGATTTCATAAAATATTGATTGAAAAAGTGTCAGGGGAATTTAAGAGGGAAATTATAGGAAGGATAAAGTTCAAAAGAGAAAGACAGAGCTTCAAGTTTTTTAAAAAAGTATTGGCCATCTAGAAAGATAGCCAATACTTAGAAGATTTTTACTAATCGTCAAGTCCAAGAATGATATCGCGTCCTGGAACTGCTTCAATCAAGTTCCTTGTGTAATCTTCTTTAGGATTATCGAAGATATCATCTACTGTACCTTGTTCAATTAGCTTACCATTTTGCATAACAACTACGTCGTCAGCGACTTCACGTACAACAGCCAAGTCGTGTGTAATGAACAAGTATGACAAACCTAGTTCTTCTTGTAGCTTGGTTAGAAGCTTTAGAATCTGGTCTTGAACCAAAACGTCAAGAGCTGAAACAGCTTCGTCCAAAACAACTACCTCTGGTTTCAAAGCCAAAGCACGAGCAATAGCTACACGCTGACGCTGACCACCAGAAAGTTCATTAGGATAACGACGCATTGTGGATCGTGGAAGAGCTACCAAATCTAGTAGTTCAGCAACACGTTGTTTACGTTCTTCCTTTGTACCAATGCCATGGATACGCAACGGTTCTTCAATACAACGATAGATTGAGTACATTGGATCCAAGGAACCATATGGGTTCTGGAAAACAACTTGCATCTTACGACGCATATCAAATAGTTGTTTAGGAGACAAAGTTGATAAATCAGTTCCTTCGTAAAATACCTTACCTTTAGTAGGTTCCAAAAGGTTCAAAATGATATTGGCAACTGTAGATTTACCTGAACCTGATTCACCCACTAATGCAAGTGTATGTCCACGTTTCAAAGAAAACGAAACATCATCAACAGCTAAGAAATTCTTCTTATCGCCTCTCTTAGCACCACGAATATGGAACTCTTTAGATAAGTTTTCAACACGAATTACTTCAGAAGTGTCTTCCTCTGAGACTTGGTGCAATAGATCTTTTGATTCTATTCCAAGTTCACGAGCTGTTTCGATACGAGCTGAAGCCAAAGAAGGAGCTGAAGAAACTAGACGTTTTGTATATGGATGCTTTGGATGACGTAGAATTTCCAAAGCTGGACCTGATTCAACAATACGTCCTCGGTGCATAACTACTAGATGTTCTGCACGTTCTGCGGCCAAACCTAAGTCGTGTGTAATGAACAATACTGCTGTGTTTGACTCTTTGGTCATCTTGTCTAGGTGATCCAAAATTGTACGTTGTACAGTAACGTCCAATGCTGACGTAGGTTCATCGGCAATTAGAAGTCTTGGGTTAGCAGCCAAACCAATAGCAATCAAAGCGCGCTGACGCATACCACCTGAGAATTCGTGTGGATACTGCTTTGCTCTACGTTCAGCATCTGGCAAACCTGCCTGTTCGAGAACTTTTACAACTTCTTTATCTAGGTCTTTTTTATCACAAATGTTGTTTGCAACGAGTGCTTCACGGACCTGATAACCAATCTTCCAAACAGGGTTTAGGTTAGACATTGGATCCTGAGGAACCATACCGATTTCACTACCACGTAAAGCAACCATTTCTTTAGACGGTAGATTAGTAATGTCTTTACCATCAAAAATAATTTGTCCACCGGTAACCTTACCAGTGCCTGGAAGTAGACCGATAATTGCATGTGCGGTTGTAGATTTACCTGAACCTGATTCACCCACAATAGCAACTGTCTGTCCTGGGTAGATTGTCAAGTTAGCCCCACGGACTGCTGGAACAGTACCAGTTGATGATTTAAAGGCTACTTCAAGATCACGAATTTCAATTAGAGGCTTTAGTTCCTCTGTACTATTTACTTTTTCTTCACTCATTACTTACGTGCCTTCGGATCAAGGGCATCGCGTACAACGTCACCCATCATGATAAAACCAAGTACTGTCACTGCTAATGCACCAGCTGGATAGAATAGCACTGACGGCTGGTTACGCAATGAAACTTGAGCGCGAGAAATATCAGCGCCCCATGAAACAACATCTACTGGCAAGCCTAAACCTAGGAAAGATAGTGTTGCTTCAGCAACAATAAATGAACCTAGCGCAACTGTTGCATAAACAATAATCGGAGCTGCAGCGTTAGGTAAAATGTGGCTTACTAATGTTGATATTTTCTTAGCTCCTAGAGAACGTGATGCAGTAACAAATTCTTCGTTTTTGATAGACATTACTTCACCACGAGTAATACGAGCGATCTGTGGCCAACCGAATACAGCCAAAATCAAAACAACAGTCCAAATTGTGCGATGTGATTTGAACATCTGCATAACAACAATAGCAGCTAGAACGAATGGAATAGCAAAGAAAATATCTGTTACACGAGATAACAATGAATCCCAAATACCGCCATAGAAACCTGCCAAGGCGCCTACGACCGTACCGATCAATGTAACAATAAGTGTAGCTAGAATACCCACAGTTACAGATGATCTTGCACCATAAATTGTACGTGCAAAGATATCGCAACCTTGTAAATCAAAACCAAAAATATGACCAGCAGTTGGTAGTTTTAATGAATCCTTTAACAAACATGTATTCGGATTAACAGATGTAAATAACCATGGGAATATGGCGAGCAGTAAAGCTAATACAATAACGACTGCTGAAAACCAGAACAATGGCCTACGTGACATTGTATGCCATGCTTCTCCCCACATAGAACGTGGAGCTGATTCATCACGAACTGCATCTACAGCACCTAGACCTGTTTCATCAATTTCAGAAACATAGTGCTCTTGTCCTTTATAACCTATATTCTTACTCATAACGAATCCTTGGGTCTAGAGTTGCATACAACAAGTCAACTAGCAAGTTAGCTAGCAAATAAACAACAACTAAGACAGTCGTAAATGAAACCACTGTAGGAGCTTGACCTTGAAGAATAGCCTTATACATCGTTCCACCAACACCATTAATGTTGAATATACCTTCAGTAACAATCGCACCACCCATTAGGGAACCCAAGTCACCACCGATATATGTTGCAACAGGAATCAATGAGTTACGTAAAACGTGTACACCAATTACTCGACGTCTAGTCAAACCTTTAGCAGTTGCTGTGCGAACGTAATCAGCCTTTGTGCTTTCAGAAACAGTTGTCCTTGTCAAACGCAATACATAAGCAAAAGATACTGCACCAAGCACCATAGCAGGCATCAACAATGAAGTAAAGGTTGGATTACTACCTGCGGTAACAGGCAAGAGTCCCCATTTTACACCCATTAAGAACTGCAATACGAAACCAATAACGAATGTTGGAACTGCTATAACAAATAGAGAAACAACTAGCAATGTTGCATCAAAGAATGAACCTTTGCGCAAACCAGCGATAAGACCAAAGGCAATACCGAATATTGTTTCAAAGGCTAAAGCCATAAAAGCCAACTTTATTGTTACTGGGAAAGCACCTGCCATAACTTCAGATACTGCACGACCTGAGAAGTCAGTTCCAAAGTCAAGTGACAAAATACCTTTCAAGTACAACAAGTACTGTACAATAAATGGTTTGTCCAAATTGTATTGAGCTTTTAAAGCTTTTTCTACTGCTGGTGATAAACCTTTTTCGCCAGCTAACGCCAAAATTGGGTCACCTGGTAAGGCAAATACCATCAAATAAATCAAAAACGTTGCACCCAAGAAAACTGGGATTAACTGTAATAATCTACGTCCGATGTAACGGAGCATCGGTCCCTCCACAGAGTCCTTTATAAGAACTTTTTCTAAATCGACGGATATGTATACTTTTTTGTACACATATTTTTATTAATACTTACATTTTAGGCGAGTGAAACTTTTACGCTTCACTCGCCTAAAAATTCATAGTCACTATTCTATTAGAAAGTAGCCAGTTAAGTAAAGTATTTTACTTCTTTTCTACAGCCCATAGAAGTGGTGTTGAGTTCCAACCGAACTTAACATTCTTAACATTTTCTGAATAACCAGCTGAAACCTGAGCATACCATAGCTGAATTGTTGGCAAGTCACGCATTAGGATTTCCTGTGCCTTGCTTAGAGCCTTGATAGCTGCTTCTTCGTTTACTTCACCGTCTGACTTCTTTAACAAAGCGTCAAATTCTGGATTTGCGTAAACAGCATCGTTAGATCCTGCACCTGTTGAGTGAATTGGCCTTAGGAAGTTACCACCCCATGGGTAGTCTGCCTGCCAACCTGAACGAACAGCTGAAGTAAGCTTCTTCTCTGTAGCATCTTTACGCATTTCTGAGAACTGTGCGTATGGCTTACCCTTAGCATCAATCTTTAGAACTTCCTTGATTGAGTTTGTAGCAGCTTCAACCCAGTCACGGTGTGAAGAATCAGCATTGTAAGCTAGTTCGAATGAACCTGACCATGGCTTGATAGCATTAGCCTTTTCCCAAGCTTTCTTAGCTTCTTCTGGGTTGTACTTTAGTACTTCATTGCCAGGAACCTTGCCGTCGTAACCTGCTACAGCTGGTGAAGTGAAGTCAACAGCAGCCTTACGTGTTCCCTTGAAAATCTTGTCAATGATTGTCTGACGGTCGATAGCCATTGAGATAGCCTTACGACGCAACTGACCTTCTTCATCCCAACCAAAGTGTTCTAGATAGCTTGGAATTGTCAAAGCCTGAGTACCTGCGTATGGTTTCATAACTGCACGATCGCCCAAGTCTGACTTGAAGTTTGCCAACTGGCTAGATGGAACAGACTTGATAACATCTAGGTTGTTTGACAACAAGTCATTGTAAGCTGCATCTTCCTGCTGGTATAGAACATAGTCAATACCACCATTGTGTGCCTTACGAGGACCGTTATAGTTCTTGTTTGGACGAACTTCAATTCTCTTGTTGTGTTCCCACTTTGTTAGAACATAAGGACCGCTTCCAACTGGCTTCTGTCCATAAGCTTTAGGATCTTTATAGAAAGATTCTGGTAGTGGAGCAAAAGCTGAATAAACCAAGCTCTTCTGGAAAGCGAATTCTGGCTGTGACAACTTAACCTTGAATGTCAAATCATCTACAACTTTAAGATTTAGTTCAGAATCTTTTTGGGCATCGAAACCTTCAATTGGTTCAAAGAAGCTTGCTGATAGGTTAGCATTTGATGCTTTTGCGGCCCAGTTCCATGCATCTACATATGACTTAGCAGTAATAGGGCTACCATCAGAGAACTTCAAACCTTTACGCAATTTAATTGTATAAGTCTGGTTATCGTCTGTCTTAATTGATTCAGCATCTTCTAGTTTAACTTCACCGTTCTCATCACAGTAGACAAGGTTTGAAGTGATAGCGTCTAGAACAAGACCACCGCCGACTTCGTTAACGTTTGCTGGGATTAACCCACTCTGTGGTTCTACGTTGTCAACTTTAACTACATAATCTGAAGAACCAGATCCTTCTGAGTTTGAACCACCAGCAGAGCATCCTGCTAGTGTGAGTGCTAGAACAGCAACTGGTGCTACCAAAGCAATGCGCTTATTCTTCACAATACCTCCAAAATACGACAAGGTATCTAAATATCCGAAGACACTTTAGACACTGACTATACATACACAATCTGTGCAGTATTGAACAATTGTACACAAAAAATAATTGTTATTGTTTGAGCTAATTTTATTACTTTAATTTTAATATTTCAAGATATTATTTTTGCCAAATACATAAATAGTTTTTGTCTCAAAAATAAAGAAAATCTCCACGCACTTAGAACAAGCATAGAAAACCCTTGAAAAATAAGGAAAAACTAAACAGTAAATACACGACAAAAACTAAAACATAAACTCATTCTAAATTGAGAAATAATAACAATTAGGTAAAGGATGGTAAAGATAAGGTAAAATAAACAACCTTAAATAAGTAACAAGTGGTCTCATATCACATACAGAACGTCACTATCGAAACATGAACGTAAAATCTCACATTTTGAACAAATATCAAATTGTAATATGTCTTTTAATCAAAAGATATACACACAATTAATACTTTCGCATGCTAAAGTTATCCAATTTCACCAAGTTATACAACAACGTAACAAAAGAAAAAAACAATAAAATACAAATATAACAAATTACATTATTCAAATTAGACAACAATTAAAGCAAGATATGCTTTATGTAAAAAACAATATAAAACAAACAACAGTATTATTAAAATGAAAAAGGGACATATAGCATGTCCCTTTTCCTGTATTCAATATGTAAATATTTCTCAAAACTTCGAGAAAATCTACTTCTTTTCTATCAACCATAGAATTGGCATAGAGTTCCAAGAGTAATTTACATTCTTGACGTTTTCTGAGTAACCAGCTGCGACCTGTGGGTACCATAGCTGAATTGTTGGCAAGTCACGCATTAGGATTTCCTGTGCCTTGCTTAGGTCTTTAGCAGCTGCTTCTTCATTTGCTTCACCATCTGACTTCTTAATTAGAGCGTCAAATTCTGGGTTTGAATAAACAGCATCATTACCACCAACTCCAGTTATATAAATTGGCTTTAGGAAGTTACCACCCCATGGGTAGTCTGCCTGCCAACCTGAACGAGTAGCTGAAGTAAGCTTCTTCTCTGTAGCTTCTTTGCGAAGTTCTGAGAACTGTGGGTATGGCTTACCCTTAGCATCAATACCTAGGACTTCCTTGATTGAGTTTGTAGCAGCTTCAACCCAGTCACGGTGTGAAGAATCAGCATTGTAAGCTAGTTCGAATGAACCTGACCATGGCTTGATAGCATTAGCCTTTTCCCAAGCTTTCTTAGCTTCTTCTGGGTTATATTTGAATACTTCATTACCAGGAACTTTATCGTCGTAACCTGCTACAGCTGGTGAAGTGAAGTCAACAGCAGCCTTACGTGTTCCCTTGAAAATCTTGTCAATAATTGTTTCGCGGTCGATAGCCATTGAGATAGCCTTACGACGCAACTGACCTTCTTCATCCCAACCAAAGTGTTCTAGGTAACCTGGAATAGTAAAGTACTGTGCACCTGCGAATGGTTTCATAACTGCACGCTCACCCAAGTCAGCTTTGAAGTTTGCCAACTGGTTGGATGGAACCTGCTTAATTACGTCTAGGTTATTTGCCAACAAATCGTTATAAGCTGCATCTTCCTGCTGGTAGATAAGGTAATCTACACCACCATTACGTGCCTTGCGAGGACCATCGTAGTGCTTGTTTGGACGAACTTCAATTACCTTATTGTGTTCCCAGTTTGTTAGAACATAAGGTCCATTAGTTACTGGTTTTTCACCGAATGCTTTAGGATCTTTGAAGAAAGATTCTGGTAGTGGAGCAAAAGCTGGGTAAATCAAGCTTGACTTGAAAGCAAATTCTGGCTGTGACAACTTAACCTTGAATGTCAAATCATCTACGATTTCAAGATTTAGTTCAGAGTCTTTTTCTTCGTCAAAACCTTCAATTGAAGAGAAGAAACCTGCTGATAGGTTAGCATTTGATGCCTTTGCACCCCAGTTCCAAGAGTCAACATATGACTTAGCAGTAACAGGGCTACCATCAGAGAACTTCAAACCTTTACGCAATTTAATTGTATAAGTCTGATTATCATCTGTCTCAATAGATTCAGCGTCATCTAGCTTAATCTCACCGTTTTCATCGGCATATGCAAGAGTTGAGAAGATATAAGTTACAACATAACCGCCACCGACGTCGTTAATATTAGCTGGAACTAAACCACCCTGTGGTTCAACACTATCAACCTTGACTACATAATCTGAAGAACCAGAGCCTGATGATTCATTTGAACCGCTGCTAGAACAACCAGCTAGCGCCAAGCCCAAAGTAGCTACTGAAGCTACTAAAGCAATGCGTTTATTTTTCATATATACCCCCTAAAATAAAAACATCGCTAACAATCACGAATAACCAACATCAGAACGTTTTATAAAGCATAGATAACAGCAAAATATAAATATTCCAATATTTGTAAATCAAGAGTATACTTATCGGATTTTATTATTTCAATATTAAAGCTTTACAAAAATGATATAAATGTCATTTTTTGAAGAAAAACTACCTTTTAATCTCGTATGATGAGATTAAAATACTTATTTTAAGATTATATAATGAGACTTTTTAGTATTTATAGTCCAAAAAAAGAAAAGTATCACAAAGCCATATATTTATAACCAACTTTTACATTACAACACTTAATAATTTTTATGACACTAGCTTTACCATGATGTCTTATAAATAACTGCAGTAAATTTCTCATCTTCTCAAAATAAAATATATTATCTTTTATAACTTTCTTCAGAAGAAAAGGTAAATAAGTCATTAAGTAAATAATTTTCACACCTAAACACAAATGACAAAATGGTATCAAAAATGGGATATCTTCCTAAAAATACCATTTAGAGAGATACCCCATACAGAAAAATTTTATAGAAGTGATACTACCTCAAAATAAACTTATTAAACGTTAAAACGGAACTCAACTACGTCACCATCTACCATAACGTAGTCTTTACCTTCCATTCGTACCTTACCTGCCGCCTTAGCTTCAGCCATTCCTCCGCATGAAACTAAATCTTCAAAAGAAACAACCTCAGCTTTAATAAAGCCACGCTGAAAATCAGTATGAATAACTCCAGCAGCTTCAGGAGCTGTATCACCCTTACGAATAGTCCAAGCACGAGCCTCCTTTGGACCAGCTGTAAGATAAGTTTGTAATCCCAAAGTATTAAAACCAACTCTGGCTAACTTATCTAAACCAGATTCATCTTGCCCAGCCTCATGCAGCATTTCTAAAGCTTCATCTTCATCAAGTTCAACCAAATCAGCTTCAAACTTAGCATCTAAGAAAATAGCTTCTGCTGGAGAAACTAAATCACCGAGTTTAGCTTTAAGCTCTTCATCGTTTAGACCATCTTCATCAACATTAAACACATATATAAAAGGCTTAGTGGTCATAAGGTGGAACTGCTTCAAAATATCGAAATCTAACCCTTGTTGGTTAGTGTATAAAATTTTACCTTCTTCTAAAACAGACAAAGCTTTCTTTGCCATTTCAAGAACAGCAGGCTCAACTTTTTTCCCACGAACTTCTTTTTCAAGTCTTACAACAGCTTTTTCTAGAGTCTGAATATCTGCCAAAACAAGCTCAGTAGAAATAGTTTCAATATCATCTTCAGGATTCACGCGGCCATCAACGTGAACAACGTCAGGGTCAGAAAAAACACGCGTAACTTGGCATATCGCATCAGCTTCACGAATATTAGCTAAGAACTGGTTTCCAAGCCCTTCACCTTCAGAAGCCCCACGCACAATACCAGCAATATCGACAAAAGACACAGTAGCAGGCAAAATACGCTCAGAGCCAAAAATTTCAGCTAATTTATTCAATCGTTCATCAGGCAAAGGCACAACACCAACATTTGGTTCAATAGTTGCAAAAGGATAGTTAGCTGCCAAAACAGTAGCTCTAGTCAAAGCGTTAAACAAAGTGGATTTACCAACATTAGGCAAACCAGCAATACCAATAGTTAAAGACACAATTCCTACTTACATATAAATAAATATAGATACTAAAACACGATACAAACTATGGCAAGAAAAATCAACAATTGTAGTATAAACAAATGGTATTAAAGAAATAAAAACCTTTTCAAATAATCAAATAGCTCTCACAAAGTAACAAAATATTTACATTTCAAATGCTTAGAATCAAAATTTACCCACTTTTCCTGCATCTAGATAGCTGTAAATAACGCACTCATTTACTGTGAAACATTCCGTGTAGAGCTCTTACGGAATAATTTAGGATCATTACTACCTGCAGCTTTTAAATCAGACTGTAAGTTCTTAGGCAAAGAAAAAGTCATTTTTTCTTCAGCACACTCAAGAGTTTCTACATCTTTAAAACCATACTCAGCAAGCAAACTAAGTAAGTCTTGAACTAAAATTTCAGGCACAGACGCCCCTGAAGTAACCCCTATAGACATAGCATTTTCAATCCAAACTGGATCAACTTCGCTAGCTTTATCAATACGGTAAGCAAACTCTACTCCTGCTTCTTTACCAACTTCTACTAGACGCACAGAATTAGAAGAATTAGAAGAGCCTACAACAATCAAAACATCACATTTACGAGCAATTTCTTTAACAGCCATCTGTCTATTAGAAGTCGCATAACAAATATCACAGCTGGGTGGATCTATAAGATTAGGGAAACGATTTCGTAACTTTTCCACCAACTCGTTAGTTTCGTCTACTGATAGAGTTGTCTGAGAAATCCACACCACTTTATTTTCGTCTCTTACAACTAAGTTTTCTATTTCTTCTTCAGAACTAACTACTTGAATATGGTCAGGAGCTTCCCCTTGAGTTCCTTCAACTTCTTCATGTCCTTTGTGCCCTATGAGAATAATATCGTGATCAGCTTTAGCGAATCTGATCGCTTCACGATGTACCTTGGTAACTAAAGGACAGGTAGCGTCAATAGTTAGTAACTTCCTATGTTCAGCTTGCACATGTACTTGTGGAGAAACCCCATGTGCTGAAAAAACAACCCTAGCTCCTTGTGGAACCTCATCAGTCTCTTCAACAAAAATAGCCCCTTTTTCACGCAAAGATTCCACAACGAATTTATTATGCACAATTTCTTTACGCACATAAATAGGGGCACCATACAGTTTCAATGCTTTTTCAACAGCATCAACAGCTCTATCGACTCCTGCGCAATAACCACGAGGAGCAGCTAAAAAAACTTTCTTTGAAGTGTCCACAATACCCCCGCTAGACTAGATAATATTAAATATAAATGGCAAAGTTAATATGTGGAAGAAAAAATTATACCAGTAAAAGCAGAAGATACTACACCTCAAACGCCTTGGCCTATAAGTAGAGTAAATGAAAACATTAAAAACTACATAGGAAAGTTGCCATCTTTTTGGGTAGAAGCAGAGGTAGTAGAGTTCAATCTTCGTCCCGGCACAAACATTGCCTTTATATCACTTCGTGATCTTAAAGAACAAGCATCAATACAAGCATACGCATTTGCACAAACTCTTGATAATTCACCTGTAAAAGTAGAGGAATCCTCTAAAATTACAGCACTAGTTACCCCAGATTTTTGGAAGAAAAATGGAAACCTAGTACTGAGAATAAACCAAATCAAAGTAGATGGTATAGGTGAGGTTCTATTAAAAGTAGAGCAATTACGCAAGACTCTTGCTGCTGAGGGACTATTTGATGCTGATCGTAAAATTCCACTACCTTTTATACCAAACCGTATAGGCTTAATATGTGGTCGTGAAGCTAAAGCAAAATATGACGTTATAGAAAATTCAACTTTGCGCTGGAAAGCTGAATTTGAGATAAGAGAAGTTGCTGTACAGGGGCAAAGCTGTGTCACAGAAGTATTAGCTGCCCTCAGAGAGCTAGAAACAATTGACGAAGTAGACGTAATAATAATCGCCAGAGGTGGAGGAAGTGTAGAGCATTTACTACCCTTTTCTGATGAAGTGCTTGTGCGTGCAGTAGCTGACTGTAAAAAACCAGTTATTTCAGCAATAGGACACGAAACAGACTGTCCTCTACTAGATTTTGTTGCTGACTATAGGGCTTCTACTCCAACTGACGCCGCAATAAAAGTTGTACCTAGTTACGATGAAGAAATTAATCTAATCAATCAATCTCAGAGCTTTATGGCTAGTAAAGTAAAAAATCTTATTGTCAGAGAAAAACAAAATTTTGAAAATTACGTTAACAGGCCGAGTTTATTAAATCCTGCAACAGTAATAGAAAAGCATGAAACTACACTAAAACAATACGCTTATAATTTACGTGTGTTGGCACAAAAACATTTACAAACCCAAAATCAAATAATATTAGCATTAGATTCAAAAGTTCAAGCATTATCTCCAAAACACACAATGGAACGCGGATATTCAATTACAACAGATTCTAGTGGAAAAATACTAAAATCTATAAAAGATATACAATCAGCAGGAAACATTGAGCTACATTTGGTAGACGGCACTGCCAAAGCCCAAGTTACTTCTACGGAGGAAAAGTAATGAATGACCAAGAACTTAATAGTGATTCACAAGAAAATAACTTCACTTATGAAAAAGCAAGAGAAGAGCTTATAGCAATAGTCAATAAATTAGAAAATGGCAATTTAGACTTGCAAACTTCAATGGATTTATGGAAAAGAGGAGAAACATTAGTAACTCAATGCAGAGCTTTTCTAGAAAAATACCATAATGAAGTTGAAGAAAAGCTAAATCAACAATCTGAACAGTCTGAACAGTGACTCGACCTAGAGGCAAATATGTCAAATACTCAAGAAGAAGCATTAATTATCGGAGAAGCACTCGTCGATATAGTTATTTCGCATAATAAACCAGCTAAAGAGGTATGTGGAGGATCTCCAGCAAATGTAGCATTAGGCTTAGGACGATTAGGCAAAAACGTTAACCTAACTGCTTGGATTGGCAAAGACTCACACGGAAAATTTATTGAAGATTATTTACAAGAAAGTAAAGTAAAACTAACTGAAGGCTGTAGTGAAGCGAGCTGGACTTCTACTGCTAAAGCCACGCTCGATGAACACTCGAATGCCAGTTACGAATTCAAAATACAATGGGATCCTATAAAGCCTAAAATTGATAATTTATTAGTAATACATACTGGTTCCATAGGAGCTACCCTTTTACCTGGCGCAAAAACAGTACTAGAACTATTACAAGACTACAGCAAATACAGCACACTGACTTACGACCCAAATATACGACCTAGTATAATGGGTGAACGAGAAAACGTATATGACCACATAATGGATATAATTAGCAAAGTAGATGTGGTGAAAGCTTCTGATGAAGATGTAAAGTGGCTTGAACCTGAGAAAAATTATCAAGAGTTTGCAAAGTCATTACTTGAAAAAGGCGTAAAAATTGTCGCTATAACTCGTGCTGAAAAAGGTGTGTGGGTCTGCACAAAATCTGGTATAGAGAAAAACTATCCGACTTTAGCTACTAAATTAGTAGATACAGTAGGTGCTGGTGATTCTTTCATGGCTGGAATAATAAACGGGTTATGGGATCATAGTTTACTAGGGGCTTCTAACAGACAAAAATTAGCCTCCATAGATGAGAAAACTCTTGATACCATTATTGTCCACGCTTCAAAGATTGCAGCTATAACAGTTTCTAGACATGGAGCTGATTTACCGTATTTACATGAAGTAATTAACTTAGATGTACAGTAAATACTTATACTCACAGGTTAGTATTATCCATTGTAGCTTTTGAATAAATTACATAATGCGACACTTATATATGTTTCAACTAAGCACTTATAATACGACCATTAGAATAAGTTTATTTTTACAACATATACTTTACGTAAAACCATAAATGTTATGAGTTTTTCTTGTAGAAATTGGTATAGGAATTGTTATATGTCCCAATATTAAAAATCAATATGTCAACAATTCAATATATATTTTATAAATTTATAATACCAAAAGTTATTATTTACCCATACGTCTATCTCTCTGCGCATAATCACGTAAAGCTCGTAAAAAGTCAACATATCTAAAAGATGGCCAATACGTTTCACAAAAGTAAAATTCAGACTGAGCTGATTGCCACAATAAGAAACCAGACAAACGTTGTTCCCCTGAAGTACGTATAACTAAATCAGGGTGAGGCTGACCAGCAGTATACAAGTGCTCATCAATATTTTCTATGCTCAAACTTGCCAAAGCATCTTCATATGAAGTACCCTCGTTTTGATTAGCACTCATATAAGATTTAAAAGCATCTAATATTTCTTGACGACCGCCATAGCCAACAGCAATATTTACTTCAATTCCAGTAATGTGATCAGTGTCATTTTGCGCTTTCATTAACCTATTTACAACGTTTTCAGGCAATAATTCCAAGGCTCCTACTATACGTATTTTCCACTTCCTAGAATTAGCAATACGTTCAACAGTGTTTACAATAATTTCAAATAAGCCAGATAATTCTTGTGAGGTACGCTTAAGATTATCAGTAGATAACATCCATAGAGTAACAACTTTTACATCAAACCTTCCGCACCAATCCAAAAGTTCAAAAACTTTATCAGCACCTTTTTGGTGACCAAAACTCACATTCTCGCCAACAGATTTAGCCCAGCGACGGTTACCATCTAAAATAACACCTATGTGGTGAGGAATATGGGAAGGCTCAGCAAAAAGAAGTCTTTCCAGATTTTTCTGATAAATACCATAAAGTAAATTACGCAATTTAATCCTCTGTATAAAACAACTATAAATATACTAAAACTATAAATATCTTATAACAACCCAAATACACGAAATTAGAAATGATTATTTATATATATAAATAAATAGGGTAACATATTACGATACACAACTTCTTGACAACATAGGAATATAAGGAGTAAGTAACATGTCTGAATCAACATGGCTCACACGTGAAGCATACGATCGTCTAAAAAAAGAACTAGATGAAAGAAAAGGTCCTTTACGTGTTGAAATCGCTAACAAAATTGATGAAGCACGTCAAGAAGGCGATTTAAAAGAAAATGGCGGATACCACGCTGCTCGTGAAGAACAAGGCCTAAATGAAGCACGTATAGTTCAATTAGAAGCATTATTACGAGACTGCGAGGTAGGTGAAATTCCAGAAGATGATGGTGTCGTAGAACCTGGAATGGTAGTTACCGCTAATTTAGCAGGAAGAGAAATATCTTTCCTATTGGGAGCTCGTGAATCTGGTGAAGGATTAGACTTGGATGTTTACTCCCCTGAAGCCCCATTAGGAAAAGCCATAAATGGTAAAAAGATTGGTGATAAAGTCTTATTTAAAGCACCTAATGGTAAAGAATTCGAAGTCGAAATTCTAGACGCTAAACCATTTGTAGGATAAACAAGAGCGTTAAATATTTTTGGGGGACTTTTATAAGTCCCCCAAAAATATTTAATGTATTACATTATAGAAACAATATCTGTAACAAAGACTAGTGAAGCATTTCCTGGAATACCAGCTTGCGGTACACCATCTTCTCCATATCCTAGCCTTGGAGGAATAATTAGCAACACACGAGAACCAACTCGTTGTTCAAGTAAACCGATATCCCATCCACGAATCAAGTGTCCTACACCCACTGGTGTTACCAAAGGCTGACCTCTGTCGAAAGAATTGTCAAATTCTTCCCCACCAAATACAGCACCTAAATAGTCAAAAGCAACTACTTGTGATGGTTCAATATAAACCCCTTCACCTTCTGAAAGTGTTTCAACTATTAGTTCATCTGGAAGTTCGTCAACCAAAAATTCAATCTGTGGTTTTTCACCGAATTCACCAGTAACTTTTACATACTTATTCATATTTGCCTAACTTATTCACTATCGTAGAAATAACTTGCTAAACGCAAGAATTCCAAATATAACCATACCAATGTTACAAGCAAACCAAAAGCTGCAGTCCACGCATACTTAGATGGAATACCTGATTCAACACCTTTTTGGATAAAATCAAAATCACTAATCAAAGACATAGAAGCTAATAAGACAGCAATTAAACCGATAGCGATTCCTAGTGGAATACCAGCAACTGTTACTGATCTTAAACCTCCAGCACCCAATACACCAAATATTGTCAATAAGAAATTAACAGCTATGAATACTAAATATGAAACTAGACCAATAATTAAAATTTTCTTAAAACGAGCGTTCACTCTGACAATACTAGTCTTGTATAATCCCAAGCAAACAGCAAAAGTAACCAATGTGGCTAGTACTGCTGTAGAAACAATTCCTGGGTATCTCATTTCGAAGAAAGCTGAAATTCCACCTAGCGCAACACCTTCAAATATGGAATAAGCACTAATTAAAAGTGGTGAAGGTTCTTTCTTGAAAGAATTTATTATTCCTAGAATAAAAGCCCCTATTACACCAACTACAAAAATCCCTGATGCACTAGGAATATTCAAAGCAACATACCAACTAGCAGCAGCAGAAACTAGCAATAAAGCAAAGACTATACCTGTTTTAACAATGACATCATCATAAGTCATTCTATTAGTATCTACTGAATCAGCAGAAGCTTGATAGTAGCTATCTTTTATTTTATCAAAGCGAGAAGCTTCATCTATAGATGAAGGAGCAGACTGACTATATCCTTTATTTTCATTAGAATATGAAGTATTTACATCATAACCTGGCATTGTAGGATATCCAGCAGGAGTTGTATTTGTTTCTTTAACAAAATTAGAGTTTTTTGAAAAAACTGGATTCTGCATACTCACTATCCTTTCCATAAATGAGCACATTTATAAATATTATAACAGTTATATACATCTAGTTATTTCTAAATTTTTAATAATATCAATAAACTTTTATAACTCCATAAAAATGTCGGCCCATACATTATGGCTTTATGGACCGACACGATAACACGTCTACTTCTTTCATATACACTAAAAACATATAAAAGGCTTATACAGATATACTAATAAAAAGCATTATAGGAAAGTAATCATTCTAAGGTATGATTTAAAAGGTAGCTAATCCCTAAGACGTAGTAGATTCACACTAGGAAACGATAAAGATGAATACACAAAAGAAAATGAAAAATCTTTTATCTCTTAACTCCTACTATGCCTTTCGTAAAAAACATACGGCTTTAATGGAATTTCTCGTCACCATTTTGTATGTAGTGTTCTGTGTAATTCAACTTATGCAGATTTATCATATACAACAAGAAAAACATATTTTTTACTTTACTTTCATAAATATGGCTTTAATGACGTTATCTATTTTCTTTAGAAACAAATATCCTGTTCCAGTTTTAGCCATAGCTATAACTACATCCTCAATTCTTACAATCATACAAATACTTGTAATAAAAAATTCTCCATTTGATCCCAATACTTTACCTTTACTGACTTTTAACTCAATGTTGGAACCAATTGCGCTGTCTATTCTTTTGTATACTATTGGGACAAAATGTTCATTGAAAACAACTTTTTTCTGCACCACTATAGTATCTACAATAGTAGTTTCCTTAGAAGTACTAATAAACAATTCACTACTAAACAATATTTCACCTCTAGTGATAAATATAACTATCTTTATAATTGCTACACTAGTCGGTTCTACTGTGCAGTTCCATAGTTCTAGAATAATTCAGCTGGAACACCTAAATAAACAGCTTGAGCTAGAACGAAAACAACATGAACAGTTAATTATTTCAGCCGAACGCACTCGTATTGCACGCGAAATGCACGATATTGTGGCTCACTCTCTAGCAATAGTGATAACAATGGCTGATGGTGCTGAAGCAATGATTGAAAAAAATCCACAACTAGCTAAGCAAGCAATAAATCAAATAGCCCAAACTGGACGCT
This sequence comes from Actinomyces sp. zg-332, assembly GCF_011751945.2. Taxonomy (NCBI): domain Bacteria; kingdom Bacillati; phylum Actinomycetota; class Actinomycetes; order Actinomycetales; family Actinomycetaceae; genus Tongtianella; species Tongtianella jiaweipingae. The sequence continues at coordinate 240,520 of NZ_CP064951.1, read as the reverse complement.
CAGCTTTAGCTGAAACTAGACGAGTAGTTGGTATATTACGAGAAAATACACAGATAAATAAAGAAGAAATAGAAGAACTTACGAATGAGCTTAATACTCAAACTTCAACAAGCGGATTGAACCAAATTATTCCTAAAAAAACTAAATTACAAACCAGTAAAGGCATGATTTCCCCTAAGTTAGAAAATCCTAGAAATGTAGCAAAAGATTCAACTCCAGCAAAGTATGAGGAAAATCAGCAAGAAGAAAAAGCACCTTTGACTCCTCAACCTACTTCTTTAACAATTGAATCATTAATAGAGGAATTTAAAAATGCTGGCTTACCTATAGAGTATACTTATATTGGTACGTCAATTGAAAATGACTCAGCTCTAGGGCTAACCGTATACAGAATACTACAAGAAGCGTTGACAAATATATTGAGATACGCACCTTTCTCTCCAAGCGTGATTGTGACTATAAATCGTTTCCACGGAGGGGTAAGCATAGTTGTAAAGAACTTAGCTGGAGCTAGCGTTTCTTTAATGAAAGGTAGCGGAAAAGGTATAATTGGTATGCGTGAGCGTGCCGCTGTGTATGATGGTTATGTGCAGGCTGGACCTACTGACAATGGATGGCAAGTAAAAGCATTCCTACGTTTAAATGATAAGACAGGAGAATCTGGATCATGGATGGCACCAAGCTAATAAAAGTACTAATTGTTGATGACCAGCCGTTAGTACGTATGGGATTTTCTATGGTTTTATCAGCACAAGATGACATTGAAGTCGTTGGAGAAGCAAATGACGGTCAAATAGCTCTGAATCAAGTTAGTGCATTGAGACCAGATATTGTATTGATGGATGTACGTATGCCTAATATGAATGGCATAGAAGCTACGGAACAAATCGCCCAAAACTTCCCAGAAACCAAAGTACTAGTTTTAACAACATTCGATATTGAAGAGTATGCTTTTGCTGCTTTACGTGTAGGAGCAAGTGGTTTCTTATCCAAAGATGCGCTTCCTGAGCAACTCGTCGAGGCAATTAGATCAGTAGCAGGAGGTGATGCCAGCATATCACCTAAAATTACTAAGAAAATGCTTGAACTATTTGCTAATAAGCTACCCGAAAGCACATCACCTCAAACTCCTGCTAAAACTGCTAATGATGAGACTAGTACCCTACTAACCAAACAAAGTACATCAGATTTATCTAGCCACTTACTAAGAGAACTTACCACACGCGAAATTGAAGTACTAAAACTTGTCGCACACGGCTATAATAATGCCGAAATCGCTGAACAGTTATATGTCTCAACACCTACAGTAAAAACGCACGTTTCGAATATACTGTCTAAACTCGGGTTAAGAGATAGAATACAAGCAGTTATTTTTGCGTACGAAAATGAACTAATTGATAACAAAGCAGACAACACCCAGTCCACATTATGAGACTTTCTCATATTTTACAGTTTACACATATAAATAGTGTTGATATTGTAACTATAAAAAGTATTGTATTATAAATATAAGCTTAAATAAAAAGTGCCCCCGATGGGATTCGAACCCATACTGGATCGATTTTAAGTCGACTGCCTCTGCCGTTGGGCTACGGGGGCGAGCATTACTGCTCTAACTCAAATACTTTAACACATATTCTTCAAAGAGTAAATATAAAAAAGTGAGATGTATGTAAATGGAAAATAGTAAGTCAAATAAGAAACGTCCAGTGCAAAGCAGTATAATACGTACGTCTAAGTATCGTATCGGAAAACAACGTTTTGACAAAACATATTATGTACCATCCACTAGACCTGGATATAGGGCACACTCTATTTCAAAACCAAGAAATACACCACATGTTTTACATCTAATAAAGCGTAAAATAGCTGATGAAACAGTAGGTGGAATGCTGCTAATCGTTGCGGCTATAGTTGCTTTAATATTAGCTAATTCGCCTTTAAGTGACGCATACTTCCAACTTGCACATACTGAAATTGGTTTTGAAACAATACGCTTAAAACTATCACTTAGCCACTGGGCAAGTGACGCAGTGCTGATGATATTCTTCTTCGTTGTGGGTCTTGAGTTAAAAACTGAATTTGTTACAGGTGCTTTACGTGATATACGTGAGGCTAGCTTGCCAATGCTTGCAGCTGTATTCGGAATGGTTGGGCCAGCTGTATTCTACATTGTAGTGCAATTAGTCATGTCTTCTCCTGAGACTTTACATGGCTGGGCAATTCCTACAGCTACTGACATCGCTTTTGCTGTAGCTATACTTGGAGTATTTGGTAAAGGAATGCCACCAACAGCTCGTACTTTCCTATTAACGCTTGCAGTAGTTGATGATTTACTAGCCATAATTGTAATCGCTATATTCTATTCAACAACCCTGGATTTCATTTCACTATTCATCTCATTGGTATTTATTGCTATTTTTGCAGTAATAGTTCAACTTCGTATAACTAAGTTTTATATTCTATTACCTCTAGCAGTATTATCTTGGTATTACATGCATTTGAGCGGAATACACGCCACAATTGCTGGTGTAATTCTAGGATTAGTAGTACCTGCTACTATTGACAGTAAATCTGGTAAACAACTAACCCACGATTTAGCTAGTAAATTCAATATATTATCCTCAGCCTTTGCCTTACCAGTTTTCGCTTTTTTCACAGCCGGTGTGTCAATTGGCGTAGGTGGACTAAAAGAAACACTTACAGATCCTGTAACCATTGGTATTGCTCTTGGCTTGCCTGTAGGTAAGTGTTTAGGTGTTTGGGGAAGCGTTTATATACTAACTAAGACAACCCGTCTAAAGCTTGGAAATGGTGTAGATTTATCAGATATTTTTGCTGTCTCTTTGTTAACAGGTATTGGTTTCACAGTGGCATTACTAGTATCTGGTTTGGCGTTTACAAACTCTATAGAACATATAGAACACGCTAAATTAGCTGTGTTAGTTGGAACTTTACTTTCATGTATTCTAGGTGCTATAGCTCTAAAAATACGTTTGAGATATCATAACCGTGGACCTAGCCATAAAAGGCATAGGTTAGGTATTCAACACTAATACATATTAATTATGTGGCTAGTTACTTATGTGCTAGCCACATTTTTTATTCGAGCTATACTGTTACACTTCAGCAATTCATATTCTGATAAAACAATAAGCTATATAACTTATTTATTAAGTAACTCTGTTATTTCTTTATTCTTCTTTGGATTCTTTTTTCTGATAATTAAAGTCAAAATTATTTGAGTCACAATATTCATAACTATCCACGTGATAAGTATTTCCAAAGCTATGCGTGAAAAGAATTGCTCTGGTAACATCTGTATCATCAAATCAGTATTAGGGTTTAAAATCCAAAGATTATTGCTAAAAAATACTTGATGAAAGTATATAAATAACTGAGTAAAATCAAACTGTGATAATAGTATTGCGAATACGATAACTAAAATATATGTAATGTTTATACTCTTTCTTAGACTAATCATATTATCTAATATTTGATTAGTTTTCTTAGAATATGCGAAAGATAAAATTAACAACAAAACTATAACAAATTGAGCTATATACATCATACTGAACAAGCCATACACATCCGACATATGTAAGACTTCTTTTTTAGAAAAATGTGGCGTGAGTAAGGAAGATTCTCCCAAAATCATATATTTTATTAAATCATTTGCGATAGTAAGTAACTCTTGCATAGATTTGCCAGTTACACTAGGGGTATCATTTACAGTAAATTGTTTTTCGTAGTAACTAATATCAAATGCCCTAGTAGACACAGCTAGGAATAGAAACCCCAAAGTCACACTCAAATAGTTTATTATTCTAACTATGCTTATGTGAAAGTTTTTCATATTATTCTACTCCTAATAGCTGCTTTTAGTAGTTTTTAGCAATTTTACGTGCAGTGATGATAGATATATTATCTTGAAAACAAGCTTTATATATCACAATTTTATAACCCTATTATTCGATTGATAATGCTATGCCATCTAAAATGTCGTTTTCACTTGTTATAACATGGCTTAGAGTAGTTTTTCTAGCTTTTCTCATTTCTTCAAAATAGATTAGAATTTGTCTAAATACCAAAGCTCCGCCCATTATTACATCTGCACGTTTAGGGTGTAGAAAACTCATAGATGCACGTTCTTTATGAGTCGAATATAACAGTTCATTGCAAGAATTTATTGCATCTTTAAAGCTCATATTAGTAGCATGTATTTTTTCAGAATCGTATTTGTCGAGTTTTAAGTAGTTTGCAGTAATCGTAGTTATAGAACCTGCTAAACCAATGAATTTGCTAATACGTGTAAAATCAATTTTTTCATCAGCTTTAGCTATATACTCATCTATGACTTTTATAGCTTTGGCGATGCTTTGTGAGTTAACTCCATCTTTTAGGAATCTCTCAGTCATCCTAACACATCCCATATCAAGCGATATAGTTTTATCTGGGGTTTTGTGTCCGCAAACAAATTCGGTAGAACCTCCACCAATATCTACAACTAAAATATTACTTGAGTTTTGGCATGTACGCTCAGTAAGAAAACCTGTTTCCAAAGTGCCAGATTTTTCCTGTTTTTGTTCAGCTGATAGAACGTTCAAAGCTCCAGCAAATGATAGACTCGCCTCTTCGTCCCCAGAAATTACTTCCACTTCAGCTCCAAGGATACGTTTAACTCCTTGCAAGAATACTTCACGATTTTTTGCGTCTCTTGTTGCAGATGTGGCTACAAAGCGTATTTTTTCAACGTTATGTTGTTTGCAGATTTGTGCAAATTCTTCACAGCTTTCAAAGGTCCTTTGCAAAGCTTCCTCAGCAAAGTATCCAGTTTTGTCTATGTCTTGCCCAAGCCTAACTATTCGCATAATACGAACGATATCTTTTAAAGATGTTCCTTGTTTTTCAGCTATAAGTAGCCTAATCGAATTTGTGCCACAATCTATGCCTGCAACGATCATGTTTTACCTATCTTTTAAACGAGCCTGTTAACCGTATTTTTCTAATATAAAGTAACTTTACGCTAACAATTGTGTTCTGGTTTTGTAACTTCGTAATACAAATAATAATAAGTTATAAATATCTGCTTATTTTGAAACAAATGTTTTATAACTATTCATTTTCTTTCTTACAGAAGCACTCACTTTCATTCCAAAGATTACGTTCAGTTATAACGTCTAATACCCAGTCCCCGATTGGATTAATTCCACGACCAACACTAAGAGTGTGTCCCAAAAGAGCGTGCAAACATTTTATTCGAGTTGGCATACCGCCTGCAGAAACGTTCTTTATTTCAGGCACTTCGCCTAGCTGTTCACGCTGAGCAATATAATTTTCGTGTGCCTTAGAATATTTTTTCTGAAGCTCAATGTCATTTTGCAAAGTATCATTCATAGTCTCCATGAATTTTTCCGCCTCTAAGACCGAACAAGCCCTTACTGCTCCTGGATGAGTCAAATAAAAAACTGTAGGGAACGGAGTACCATCTTCTAGTCTAGGAGAAGTCATTACTGTTAAAGGGTTCCCGCAAACACACCTTGCTGGAATTTTTTCAACTCCCCTAGGGGCCCTATCAAGTTGTCTTTCAAGTTCTGCTAAATCTTTTGAAGTAACTGTCGTGTCTTGATTATTCATTATCATCCAATATGCTCGTATATATTCTTAATATTCCAACTCTATTTTACTTTAGATGCACGTTATTTTTCTCTATAGATTTTATATTATTGTCAGTTTTGAGAAATTTTTTACTTTATAACAATTATATTTCCATTCAAATATATTTACATTTATCAATCTAGCTTTTACTAATTTATTTTAGCTCGTAAATAAACCCTATTAATAAATACTAACTGTAACTTCAATACAGCCCTTATACATTTGTATTTCCAAGCATAAGGATAAAAAGTTATGTACGCTTTATGATTGCCTCAAAAACTAGCTATTTTTAACGCTAAAGTTACTCAAAGTTCATAACTAGTAAAAACTAAGTTTAGTGCCTAATTTTGCTCAAAAACACAACTTCGTATTAAAATGAAACTTAGCAAAAATCTTACTACGGGCTACAGCAATAACTTTACTTTTATGGAGATTTCTTCTTATTTTCTTTTCCGTTACTGCCTTGTTTCTGATTTTTACTGGTATGTTCCTTATCTTCATTCTGCTTTTTCACAGTCTTTTTCTTATCCGTAGTTTTTGATTCTTCTATAGCTTTAACTGAGTCTTTTATCAAACTGAACCAAGGTTTTCTAGGGGCTTTTTGAGCAACACTATCATCTTGTTTTTGCTTAGTAATTGTCTGAGGATCTACAACTACGTAGGTGGTTTCACCTTTTCGAACATAGCCAAGTCTTTGTCTAGCTTGATCGGCTACGTATGAAGATTCATTTAGCTTTTGTAACTTATTCTTTAGTTCTTGATTATGTTTACGAGTTTGTTCTATCTGGTTCTCAACACGATTATAATCTTGAGACTGTACTATCCAAGCTTTTATCGTAGGTGCCATAAATACTAAACAGGCACCGACTACCAAGAAAACAGCCACCACAGTGAGCATAATGTTTGATGAACCTTTTTGAGTTATTTTAAAAGAAGTATCCCTCAAATTATTGAAACGACGAGTAGATTTTAAATCGTGTGGCGATGAAGAGTTATTCTGAATTTTCCTTTTACGCTCACGTTTTTCTCTTAGTATACGCTGATTTAGGTTTTCAGATTCAGCTTCATTTTTCTGCGTCTTATTTATTTTGCGAATACTTCTTATAAAAGTTTCTTTTTCTATCTTAGGAGCTTTTATCTTTGCCTCGTGAGAGGTATTTTTAACAGTATCCGAGTGAGTTTTACCAATATAATCTTTGTTTTCAAGCTCTTTTGTGGGATTGATTTTACTTCTTAAAAACTTAAACCTAGATGATAGTTTAGTTGTATTTTCTTTAGGCTCGTTATCTTCATGATTTGAATTTTTACGATTACCTGATGTTTTACCTATACCTTTATCCGTAGAAAAATACTTAGAATTACTATTTGTATTACTAGTTTGTTTTTCAGCAAAATTAGGATTCTTATTCGCATTTGAACCTTGTCTGTTAAGATTTGGTCGTTTCATGTCAAGAATCCTTATAAGTATTAGAGGTTAATAACACTAGTGTTTAGCATGTCAAATACAAGTATCAATTGTACATATAGTAGGTGGCGGCTTCTAATCAAACCACCACCTACCAGTATAGTTCTATTTAATTAAAATTTAAAACTTTGCTCTTGGAAAGGCTGAGCGTCCTGCATATACTCCTGCATCACCTAGCTCTTCTTCAATACGTAGTAACTGGTTATATTTACATATGCGTTCACCACGTGCTGGAGCACCTGTCTTTATTTGACCAGAGTTAGTTGCAACTGAAAGATCAGCAATAAACGTATCCTCAGTTTCTCCGCTACGGTGAGAAGTCATAGTAGTATATCCGCTACGGTGTGCTTGTTCGACTGCTTCCAAAGTCTCCGTTAAAGTACCAATCTGGTTTACTTTAACCAACAATGAATTAGCAGCACCTAGTTGTATCCCTTTTGCTAAACGCTTTGGATTTGTAACAAATAAATCGTCACCAACTAGTTGTACCCTATCTCCAACAGCTTCCGTTAGATTTACCCAGGCTTGCCATTCATCTTCACTCAAAGGATCTTCGATTGAAACTAGTGGATAATTAGTTACTAGGTTCTCGTAGTAGTAAATCATTTCTTCCGTAGTTTTTTCTTCACCTTCAAACTGATACCTGTTTTCTTTGAAGAATTCAGTAGATGCTACGTCCAAAGCTAAAGCAACTTGTGTACCAGGTGTATACCCGGCTTTTTCAATAGCAGATAGTATCAAATCCAACGCTGCTCGATTTGATTCAAGATTTGGAGCAAATCCGCCTTCGTCGCCCAGACCTGTTGAAAGCCCTTTTTTCTTCAAAACAGCTTTCAAACTATGGTAAACTTCAGCTCCCCAACGCAATCCTTCTTTGAAACTAGAAGCCCCGATAGGAGCTATCATAAATTCTTGTATATCCACATTTGAGTCAGCATGACTACCACCATTTAGAATATTCATCATTGGTACTGGAAGCCTATGTGCTCCTGGACCTCCAATATATCTAAATAAAGACAAACCAGAAGAAGCAGCAGAAGCATTAGCTACAGCTAAAGAAACTCCTAATATAGCATTTGCTCCCAATTTACCTTTGGCATCAGTGCCATCAAGTTCACATAAATAGTTATCAATGAGACGTTGCTCAGTTGATTCAATACCTTCAATTTCAGGTGCGATTATTTCGTTCACAGCATCTATTGCTGCTTCTACACCTTTGCCAAGATAACGGCTTATATCTCCGTCTCTTTTTTCAACTGCTTCAAAAGCACCTGTTGACGCACCTGATGGGACAGCTGAACGGGCAACTGTGCCATCTTCTAAAGCAACTTCAACTTCAACCGTTGGGTTGCCACGTGAATCCAATATTTCACGAGCTCCGATTGCTTCAATTCCAGCCATCTTTCCCCCCTTTATTTTATTTTAATAAGGACAATTTCTATTCTACTATTTGTTCTCCATAGATAGAAATACTTTCGAGGTGAATGCACTATCTATTACCTTATTTGTTTTAATAACTTAATAAAGCTGTAGTTATACTGACAAACCCTCACAAGTATGGTTCATCGTAAGACAAAACACTAGTTTTACTTTATTTTACTGCCAAATATATCCACATTAAAATAAGCTACTATCAAAACTTTATCTACATGTAATCTGATTTACTTTTAAACTTAGACATATCAACCTTAGGTTTTGGAGGTTTTGAACGGTTCAACTTACTTATTTTGCTGTTTTCCGTAGATACAGAGTCTTTTTCATGTTCCTTGTCAATACCTCGTTTTTTATTTATACCTTTAGCAAATTCTTTAGCTTTTTGAAGTTTTTCTTCCTGAACACTACTATTTCTTGTTTTATCAATAGTTATCCCAAAATCAAAAATTTTCTTTAAACTGTCCTCAATTTTATCAGCAAACTCAAAGTCATCTATTGCTCCATCAGCGTACTTTTGTAACTCTTCAAGGGGCACTAATATCGCTCTGATTGCTTGTTTTATAACTGTTTTCGGGTACAAACGCATAAGTCTCATGAGCTGGGATTCACTTAAAACTATTGGAGCAAATCTAATATACTTACCCTGCACAGCTATCTCTTCAAAACCATATTTCTTAGCAATAAATTTGACTTTAATACTGGAAAGCAACCCTGATATATCTTTAGGATCAATATATCCGAAACGGTCACGTAGTTCGGTGAGCACTTCTTGTAAAGCATCGTTATCTTTAGCTGAAGAAATTTTAGAGTACATTTCAAGACGCTGATTTTCGCTAGGTATATACTCTTCAGGTATACGTGTGTCAAATGGTAAATCAATTTTTATCTCAACATCTGGTACATATTCACCTTTGAAAGCTTCTATTGTTTCAGTAAGCATTCGCATATACAAATCAAAGCCTACGCCCTCAATGTGTCCTGATTGCGCTCCCCCAAGTAAGTTTCCAGCACCACGTATCTCTAGGTCCTTCAAAGCCACTCTAATTCCAGAGCCTAAGTCAGTGTTGGTAGCAATGGTTTCGAGTCTTTCTTGGGCTGTATCAGTGAGTGTTTTATTCTCGCTGTATAAGAAGTACGCATAAGCTCTTTCATTGCCTCTACCAACTCTACCTCGTAATTGGTGTAACTGTGATAGCCCAAAGTTTTCAGCTTTATCAATTATCAAAGTATTAACATTCGGTATGTCCAAGCCCGTCTCAACTATTGTTGTGCATACAAGGACATCGTATTGTCTATTCCAAAAGTCGACTATGATTTTTTCAAGTTGAGTTTCGTTCATTTTTCCGTGAGCTACAGCTATGCGAGCTTGTGGAATCATGTTTTTTATCTTATGGGCAACTTTATCTATATCTTCAACTTTGTTATGCACATAAAATACTTGGCCGTCACGTAATAATTCTCGTTTTATTGCAGCTACTACTTGTCTATCTTTATAAGCTCCTACGTAAGTTAAAATTGGGTATCTCTCTTCAGGAGGAGTTGATAAAGTGGACATTTCTCTAATGCCTGTAACTGCCATTTCTAGAGTTCTAGGTATTGGGGTGGCACTCATTGATAATACATCTATATTATTTTTGAATTGTTTTAGCGTTTCCTTATGCTCAACTCCAAAACGTTGTTCTTCATCAATTATGATTAACCCTAGATCTTTGAATGTGACTCGCCCTGTGAGCAATCTATGTGTGCCTATGATTACATCAATTGTTCCTTCAGATAATTCTTGCAGGATTTTTTCTGCTTGTTTATCTGGTGTGAAACGCGATAAGCACGCTACTTTCACTGGGAAGCTTAAATAGCGGTTACTGAAAGTTTCGTAGTGCTGTTGTGCCAGCAAAGTTGTTGGGGCTAGTACTGCAACTTGTTTTCCATCTTGTACAGCTTTGAAGGCTGCTCTAACCGCTACTTCTGTTTTTCCGTATCCCACATCTCCGCATAGCAAACGATCCATTGGAGTTGGTTTTTCCATGTCTTTCTTTATTTCTTCGATCACAGTTAGCTGATCAGCAGTTTCTACGTGTTCAAAAGAGCTTTCTAGTTCTCTTTGCCACGGTGTATCTGGTGAGAAAGCATAGCCTTTCGCGTTAGCTCTCTTAGCGTATAGTTGAACTAGTTCTGTAGTAATTTCTCTAATTGCTTTTCGAGCTTTTTGTTTTGCTTTTGCCCAGTCACTTCCACCTAGTTTATGTAAGGTAGGTGTACCTCCAGTGTATTTGCTGATTCTGTCTAAGCTATCAGTTGGAACAAATAGCTTGTCGTTTTCTTTTCCTCTTATTGATGGAGCGTATTCAATAACTATATATTCTCGATATGTGTTTTTCTTTATTTCCCTAGATGTTAACTCTACGAAACGACCTATTCCGTGATAGCTGTGGACTATGTAATCTCCAGGTTTTAGAGTCATTGGGTCTATTGCTTTTTGTCTTTTTCGTATGTTGTTTTTCTTAGACTCATTCCTGTTTATTTTGCTACTTATGTCGTTATGCGTAATAAAAACTATCTCTTCAAATTCATAGCCATTCGTAGCTTGAGTGTCTAAAAGATGTACTATGTGTGGTTCGTATGTGGTCGGTTTATGAGCATTTATGCTACTTATTCTTGTAGGTATATCGTTTTCGTTTAATATTTTTTCAAGTCTTTCCAAATGGGTTATATTTGGGTTTGATATAAATATTTGTTTGCTTGTTTTTATACCATTTTGTAAATCTGAACATAGTTTTTTGTAATTAGAGTTATAGTTTGGTATTTCATTGACTGGTAAAGTTATGTTTGTATCTATATCTTCACCTTCACCTATTTCACCTATATACCATTTAGATATAGTTGGCTTTGTAGTAGCTAGCAAATCTGAAATATTATAAAACGACGTTGTATCTATTCCTATTGGAGTTTCTTCTTCTGATTGAGAGTATTTCCAAGTTGCTTCTAAGAATTCTTGAGCTGTTTGTTCGAGGTCTTCGTATATTTTTTTGATACTTTCAATATTTTGTAAAACTATTATTGAGTCATCGCTTATAAGTTTAGTTATTGGTTCTATATTGTGGTTGAAAATAGAGCTGAGGGATTCAAATCCTTGAGGGTATATGCCGTTTTCTATTTTTTCAAGCATATGCGCTATCTCTGGCATTTGTTGTTTATATGTTTGTGCTAGAAACTTTATATGCTCATCAATTATTAGTTCTCTGCAAGCATAGATTGTAACTTGTTTTACTTCTTTACCTAATGTACGTTGATTTTCAACTGAGAAGTATTCCATGCTGTCTATTTCATCGCCGAAGAACTCTAATCTTATGGGGTGTTCTTCTGTTGGGATAAAAATGTCGATTATTCCGCCGTGTACTGCATATTCTCCTCTTGTAGACACTACTTCTGCGCGAGTATAACCAATATTTGTTAAGTTAGCCTGTAGGTATTCAAAATCAATTTCTTGATTTAGTGATAAGTTTATTTTTTCGAATCTTTTTTCATTGATAATTATTGGTTGCACAAATGCTCTGGCGGATGTAACTAGTATTTGTATAGGATTTTCTAAAGACTCACCTTGATTTTCCGCTAAGTTTTGACTATTTATAACTAAATTAGACAGTACTTTGTTTCTAATTGACATTGTGTCTATACGTGGTGATAGTCTTTCATGTGGCAAGGTTTCCCATGCTGGTAAATAAGCAACGTTTTGAGTGAAAGATTTTAAGTATTCAGCTACTATTTGAGCGTTTTTACTATCGGGTATTACTGCCACTATTTGTCTGGGTTTTTTAGTTTTTATTTGCTGTGAGTATTTGCTAAGTATCGCTAAAATTGGTGGTACTATGTTTTTGTTAGTGCTGATATTTACGTTATTTAGTGTTTTGGATTCTTGTATTATCTCTTGTATTTTTTCAGATTTTACTAGTTCTTCTAAGTAGTTTTTCAAAGCCGGGGAATTATTTGTTACTGTTTGTTCTTTATCCCGTAGTTTTATAGTTCTTTTTGTGCTTTTGTCTTTCATCTTATTTTCTTCTAGTATGTAAAATTTTATGCACTTAGGTTATGTTTTATGATTGTAATAGTTCAATAAGTTTATCTTTGATTTTGAAGAGTATGTAGTCTTGATTGCGCTTTGTCAAATCCTAAGGTAATTATTTCTTCTACAGCGTCAGCACATTCAACGATACATACTTGTTTCATGTCTTCGTCTTTTTTATGAAAGTTGGATAAAACATAGTCAGCTACAGGCATGCGTCCTGGCGGGCGACCTATACCATATCTAACTCTTATGTAGTTTTTGCTTCCAATGTGTTGGGAGATGGATTTTAGACCATTATGGCCACCTTCTCCTCCTCCGATTTTCATTTTTAAGCTAAAACGATTTATATCTAGTTCATCTTGGACTACAACTAAATTAGTTTGATTCAGTTTGAAGAATTTTAGTATCTCATTTACAGGTCTGCCAGACTCGTTCATATATGAGCAAGGTTTTACTAGTATTACTTTCGGGGAATCTATTCCGTAACCTAATTGTAACTGCGCAACTAAGTTAGATGTTTTATGTTGTTTAAATGTCACGTTATGTCGTTTAGCAATTTCATCAACTACCATATAGCCTATGTTGTGCAAAGTGTTTGCGTATTTTTCTCCAGGGTTACCTAATCCTACAACAACATAAGTGTTCATGTTTTCTCCCCAAATTATAGCTTTTCTATATGTTATTTTTGAAAAGCTATTCAAGTTGTTACTTATTCAGTTAGTTGTTTAAAAATAAAAGTGCCTAGAAGATACCTAGGCACTATTTTGTATCTAATATTTACGCAATTAGATACGTACGAAGTCAACGTGTAGAATATCGCGACGTACTGGATGTACCTGTACTTCTTGAATCTTTGCGTTAATTTCTTTTCCATCTAGTTCTAGGACTACTTCAGCTTTACGGTTATCCTTTACAATTAGGAAAATTTCGTGTCCTGGCAATAGAACGTGTAGGGTTTCTTCACCTTTACCGTAAACTACACCTGGAACTTCACCGTTTACGCGTGCACGACGTGCAAATCCTTTACCAAATTCTTCACGTAGTCTTACTACTAGCTTTTCAGCCATGAGATTTCTCCTTTTATTATAGTTTTTATCACATGGCCTCGGTTGGACGCAAAAGCGGCCACGTCGATAACGGAACACTGTATTTGTTTCCCTCGCCGAGGCTTATATAAGTTTATCAATTTGTGTTTTATATGCAAATTTTTCAAGCATTTTATGTAAATTTTGTTCTAAAGTTTTCCGTATTTTTAATGGTATAAAGAAAGTGTGCCTTATTTGTTTTAGACACACTTTCTTTTAACGTTGTTTTATTAGTATTTTATTGATATTTCAGCTGAAATTATTCACCGAACAGTCCTGTAACTGATCCATCTTCAAACACTTCATGGATTGCTGTTGCTAGTAGAGGTGCAATAGATAGGATAGTTAGATTGTCAAAACGCTTTGATTCAACAATTGGAAGTGTATCTGTTACGATGACTTCTTTAGCTCCACAAGTGCTTAGGCGTTCAACTGCTGGTTCTGACAATATGCCATGTGTTGTAGCAATAATTACTTCTGAGGCTCCATTGTCTAACAAAATTTTTGAAGCTTGAGCAATAGTGCCACCAGTGTCGATCATATCATCTACCAATACACATTGACGTCCCTTTACATCACCTACGATACGGTTAGCAACAGCTTTATTAGGTGAGTTTATGTCGCGTGTCTTGTGAACGAAAGCTAGAGGGCAACCTCCTAGCTTATTTGCCCATTTTTCAGCTACACGGATACGACCAGCGTCTGGTGAGACAACTGCTACCTTATCAAGGTCTACTCGTGTTTTTACATAGTCAATCAGAACTGGCATTGCCCATAGGTGGTCAACTGGTCCATCAAAGAAACCTTGTTCTTGTGATGTGTGTAGGTCGATTGACATTAGGCGATCAGCGCCTGCTGTTTTGAATAAATCAGCTATTAGGCGTGCTGATATTGGTTCACGACCTCTGTGCTTTTTGTCTTGACGAGCGTATGGATAAAATGGCATTACTACTGTGATTCTCTTAGCTGAGGCGCGTTTTAGTGCGTCTACCATTAGTAGTTGTTCAACTAGCCATTTGTTAATTGGGTCTGTGTGTGACTGTAGTACGAATACGTCACTACCACGTACGCTTTCTGTGAATCTAACATAGATTTCACCGTTTGCAAAATCGTATGCTGTTGTTTGGATAAGATCTATTCCTAGTTCTTTTACAACATCCTCAGCTAATTTTGGATGGGATCGTCCTGTTACTACTACAAGACGTTTTTCGCCGGCGGAGGTTAATCCGGTCATCAGTGTGTCTCCTTCAAGTTAGTGTTGGTTATTTTTGTTGTTCTTATTTTTTACAGCTTGTGCAGCCGGTGTGCCTGGTCGTTTCTTTTCTACCCATCCCTCAATTATTCTTTGGTCGGTGTCGTTTACACTAAGGGCTCCTGAAGGAATATCTTTTCTAACTACAGTTCCTGCTCCTGTGTATACTCCGTCACCTACTAATACTGGAGCAACATACATGTTGTCAGATCCTAGACGACAGTAGTCTCCAATAGTTGTTTGGTGTTTTTCAACACCGTCATAGTTTACGAAAATTGATGCAGCTCCTATGTTTGTGAACTTTCCTATAGTTGCATCCCCTACATAGGATAGATGTGGAACTTTTGATCCTTGCCCAATAGTTGAGTTCTTGGTTTCCACAAATCCACCAATTTTACCGTTATTCCCTAAGTTGGTTCCTGGTCTTATATAGGCAAATGGTCCTATATTTGTTTCATCGCCTAGTGTTGAGTCACTGCCTTGTGTTCTTTCGACTTTGGCATTTTTACCAACTTTTACATTTTTTAAGTTTGTATCAGGACCGATTATTGTTCCTTCTGAAATGTGTGTGGTTCCTTCTAGGATTGTGTTAGGCATAATAGTTACGTCTGATTCGATTGTAACTTCTGCATCAATCCAAGTTGTATTTGGGTCAAATATTGTTACACCCTCACGCATCCATGTTTCACATATTCTTTTGTTCATTTTTGAACGCAAATCAGCAAGTTGTACTCTATCGTTACATCCTTGTATTTGTTCGTAGTCTGAAATGTTGTATGTAAAAGCTTTGTTTCCTTTTTCGTAAGCTTTTTTCACTAAATCTGTTAGGTAAATTTCGTTTTGTGAATTGTTACGATCTAAAGTTTTTATTGTTTCTTTTAGGAAAGATATTTCGAATGCGTAGATTCCACCGTTGATTTGTTTTATTTTCTTAATATTTTGACAAGCGTCTTTTTCTTCAACTATTTCTTTGAACGTTGAGTCTTGTGTGACTATTCTTCCATATCCTGTTGGATTTTCTAGTTCAGTTGTTAGGACTGTAACTAAAGCTTCGTTGCTTTCATGATATTTTACTAAGTTTTGTATTGTGTCGAATTCTAGCATTGGAACATCAGCACAAGTGACTATAACTGTTCCTTTTTCTTCTTTTATTGATTCTATAGCACATTCGACCGCTCTACCTGTACCAGGTATTTCATCTTGGTCAACTATTTTGACATCTGGATATTCATTTTCTAGGTAAGAGACTATTTGTTCTCTTTCATGTCTTACTACGGTAATTGTATATTTAGGGTCAACTTTTTTAGCGTTTTCTAAAGCAAATCCAAGCATTGTTTTTCCGCACATTTTGTGTAGAACTTTCGGTAGCTTAGATTTCATTCGTGTGCCTTGACCGGCGGCTAGTACTACTACTGCTAGTAGATTGTTAGACATATTTTATTCCTCAACGAATTTTTAGTACCAAGATAAGTTTACTGTATTATTTTTATTTTTTAAATTCCTTTAAGCAACTATAACTAACTATATATTTTGTTTTATTGAGTTTTTTGCTATTTATGGATTGTTAAATAATGTTGTTATACCTCCACTTAGGTGTTTTTGTTTCAAAATTCTTACCTTATAAATTTTAGCAATATATTTTGTGTATATCTCTTTTAAAATGATTTTTATCGGTATCGTCAATTTTAATGATTATTCTTGGTCAACGTATATAACACGTAAATAATTGAAAGAGTACTATTCGTAAGATTTGTGGAGACTTTTAAAGAAATATATTTTAGGTATTTAAAGTATAAAAAAGCTCCGCCTCCAGGACTCGAACCTAGACTAACGGTACCAAAAACCGGGGTGCTGCCATTACACTAAGGCGGAATAACTTTATAAGTATAATAATATTTCAAATTAAAATCAAATAATTTTATTTTTAATATCTATAGTTTTATGACATGGCAGTAAAACAACAAACCTCATTTTATCAATTGTTATATTTTCTTAATAAAATTTTACTTCCACATTGAAACAATCTAGAATTAGTCTGTTATTTATAGAATTATGTACAGGGAAAAACTATGAGGCAACGAGTCGCAAATTTTCTAACAGTTTTATCCGTAGTAAGCCTAATTTTACTCGGCATTCCTAATGTTAATGTTTCTTATGCTACAACTGATGTTTCTACTGAAGCACAGCTTAGAGCAGCCCTATCTGGTGGCGAAACTAATATAAATATAACTTCAAATTTTCAAGTAACTTCGCCAATAGAAGTAAGTTTTACTTCAGCACGTGAAGTAACAATCTCTAGCACAAGTGGTAACACAATAACTTCTGGTGATGTAGATTCAATGTTTAGATTAAGTGGATCTAACACAACTTTGAAGTTTGACAATATTAACCTTGACGGTAATAACAATGGTAGGTTATTACGCCTCACTGATGGTGCTAAGTTGGATTTTAGAAATGGTAAAATTTCCAATGGTATAAGCTGGAAAAACGGAGTTAGTGATCCAAATTCAGGTAACAGTGATGGTGGTGCAATATATGCAGGTGTAGACTCAACTGTAAAGTTCCATAACACAACTTTTGAAAATAACCGTGGCATATTACCTAACCCTAAACCTCGTGACGGTATGAATGGTCATGGTGGTGCAATATATGCTTATCATACAAAACTAGTTGAAATCGTTGATTCTGTAGCAACTAATAACGTTTCTGGTATTTTATCTGGTGGTGGTTTTGCTTATATTGAAAACAGCGAAAATGTAACTGTAAGTGGTTCAACTTTTACTGGTAACCATAATAACCAAGTCACCGCAAATTCTAATCAAGGTGGCGTTTTCCACATTGTAAATTCAAATTTCACCTCTTCAAATAATACTTATAACGTTGCAGCTACTTTCAACACAGGTGGTGCTCTATACTTATCTGGAATCTCCGGAAACAAAAAAGCTACAAGCACAAACGATGTATACAAGATGGAAAACTTAGGTGATGCTTATGGCATTAGTGGTGGATCAATTCTTTCCGCTCATTCAAATCTAGAAATAGATAATGGCACTTTCACTGTTTCTGGTAACAGTAAAGTTATTCATGCTGGTGGCGTAATAGACGTTGTTGGTGGCGGTAATCTATCTTTGAAGAACTCAACATTGACTGGTAGAGGTGTTGGCAACGGTAATGGTTCAGCAACATTTGGTGGTGCTATCTGTTTCGAAGATGGTTCAAGTGCAACAGCCTTAATTGAAAATACAAATATTTCAAATTTCCATGCTGATAAGACTGGCGGTATGATTTCAATCGGAGGTAGATTCGGTAAACCATCAACTGCTTCAGTGACTATACGTGGAGGCAAATTCCACAAGGCAAATACTCAGGCATGGGGTGCTCCTTCAGGTGACGAAGGTCAAGCTGGTGGTATGATTTATGTTTCTAAGGGTGCTACCTTGAACATTGAAGGTACCACTATGGGCAACGATGCTGACGGTAATGGAGGCCAATCACCTGCTGGTGGTCTAATCTACAATGCAGGCAGCACAACTATTAGCGGTGGTGCAGTTCTAAACGGTGGTATTGGTCTACAAGCTGGCGGCACAATATTCA
This sequence comes from Actinomyces sp. zg-332, assembly GCF_011751945.2. Taxonomy (NCBI): domain Bacteria; kingdom Bacillati; phylum Actinomycetota; class Actinomycetes; order Actinomycetales; family Actinomycetaceae; genus Tongtianella; species Tongtianella jiaweipingae. Next base: position 221,969 of record NZ_CP064951.1, on the reverse strand, counting down.
ATGACGGTTATCTAAAGCTAGATGATATGACATTGAACGATTTGTGGCGTGGACACTTCGTTGGCGGTGCTTGGTGGAGTGGTATTCAACACCCAACTAAAGGTGCTGGTGAATACGCTGGTATTAACATTTATGCAAAGAAAGACGTTATTATAACGCCTCGTGCCAATATATCTACTTCTGGTGATATTCACGTTATCGATGGTCAATCAGCAGTTGTTTTAACTGGAACTCTTACTAAACGTATTGATGTATCTATTAGCGAAGTTGCTAAAGATCATAATTTATATCCAGAAAACGCTGAAAGGCATGTTGGCTATGTTGTTGCTAAAGGTGATGGAAACTACGAACCAGTGAAATCTGACGCTAATTTCTTGCACTATATAACAAGGAAAGCTGATGATTCTAATCCTGTAGCAGCATACGAAGATAATACTTCAATTGGTAAATGGGACTATGTTTACAACCCAGAAAATAAGACCATTGTAGTAGGCCAACGTGCAAAGATGGTTTATCACGTTAATGCTGATGATGCTAAATTTGATGATAATTCAACTGAAAAAGAAGAACTTTACGATGTTTATAGTTCCACAGCTCCTTGGACTGATCCAGAACAGATGACTAAGATTAGTGATGTTCCTTCACGTACAGGTTTCGCATTCACTGGATGGTACTACGACAATGTGAAAGAGCTCATTTGTGATTTGAATAATGAATCTGAACATGGGGATCGTAAATTCAAGTTCGAAGAGGAAAAGTTTACTGATAGCACAGCAGCTATCACAGGTATACTACCAACGAATGAGTTACATACTTATGCAGGTTGGATAACTGTTTTTAACGTTACACACGAGTTTGTCTCAGGCACAGCTGGAAAAGACCTACCACAAACAATCAAGGACAAAACACCAGCAAACCAAACAGACAAACCAAACGGAACAAAAGTAAACCCAACAGACAACTTCGACAAAACAGATGTTGAAGACACCGACAACGATGGTATCTGGAAATGGACCAACTGGGACAAACAAGAAGACACCATCAACAAAAAAGACGCACACTTTGTCGGAACATGGGTATTTACACAAAACAAATACAACGTTACACACGAGTTTGTCTCAGGCACAGCTGGAAAAGACCTACCACAAACAATCAAGGACAAAACACCAGCAAACCAAACAGACAAACTAAACGGAACAAAAGTAAACCCAACAGACAACTTCGACAAAACAGATGTTGAAGACACCGACAACGATGGTATCTGGAAATGGACCAACTGGGACAAACAAGAAGACACCATCAACAAAAAAGACGCACACTTTGTCGGAACATGGGTATTTACACAAAACAAATACAACGTTACACACGAGTTTGTCTCAGGCACAGCTGGAAAAGACCTACCACAAACAATCAAGGACAAAACACCAGCAAACCAAACAGACAAACTAAACGGAACAAAAGTAAACCCAACAGACAACTTCGACAAAACAGATGTTGAAGACGCTGACAACGATGGTATCTGGAAATGGACCAACTGGGACAAACAAGAAGACACCATCAACAAAAAAGACGCACACTTTGTCGGAACATGGGTATTTACACAAAACAAATACAACGTTACACACGAGTTTGTCTCAGGCACAGCTGGAAAAGACCTACCACAAACAATCAAGGACAAAACACCAGCAAACCAAACAGACAAACTAAACGGAACAAAAGTAAACCCAACAGACAACTTCGACAAAACAGATGTTGAAGACGCTGACAACGATGGTATCTGGAAATGGACCAGCTGGGACAAACAAGAAGACACCATCAACAAAAAAGACGCACACTTTGTCGGAACATGGGTATTTACACAAAACAAATACAACGTTACACACGAGTTTGTCTCAGGCACAGCTGGAAAAGACCTACCACAAACAATCAAGGACAAAACACCAGCAAACCAAACAGACAAACTAAACGGAACAAAAGTAAACCCAACAGACAACTTCGATAAGACTGATGTTGTCGTAAAGGCTGAAAATGGTAAGTGGGTATGGAAAACTTGGGATGCTGAATCTAAGATTATAGATAAAGCTGATGCTCATTTCATTGGTAAGTGGGAATTTGTTAAAGATCCTGTGAAACCAAATGTTGTGTTGAGAGAAAAACCAAAGAAATCTGCTAAGCTTCCTGAAACAGGTTTCGACGGTTCAGTTTCTTATTCACTTCTAAGTTTGCTGATAGTAGGTTTTGGTTTAGTACTTATCTCAGCAAAGAGAAAAGATAGCTAAAACATACTATAGCTGTTAAAAATCGGTATAAAATTTCCTCGGGGCAAACTACCTCGAGGAAATTTTTTATGAAATACTTATGAAACATTATTGTTTCACACATTAAAAACGTATTGCTATTATTCTTCTATTCTTCTAACAGTTCGTTCAGTTCAAACCATCTCTGTTCATATTCAATATTATTTTCTTCCAAGACTTGTAGTTGCTTATTTGTTTTTATTAGCTCATCTATCTTCGAGGGGTCAGCTGACAGGGCTACAAGTAAAGAATTTAGTTCCTCTATTTGGATTTCATTTTTTTGCATTTTACGTTCAACTGCAGCTAATTCTTTAGATAACTGATGTCGCTCAGATCCAGATAGTCTAGGTTTATTATTAGTAGAAGACGAATCGTCGTTTATTTCTTCTGTTTCACTCTTGGCGTTTTCTTGATGTGTTGTAGAGACTTTAGATTCAACTGTCGACTCTAAAATACTCATATATTCATCTACCCCACCAGGTAACATACGAACAGAGCCATCTTTTACTAGCATTTGATAGTCACTGACTCGTTCAAGCAAATACCTGTCGTGGGACACTACGATTAATGTAGTTGGGAAGCCGTCTAGGATATCTTCCATGGCTACTAAAGTATCAGTATCTAAGTCATTAGTAGGTTCGTCTAGTAGTAAAACATTAGGTTCTTGCATTAGGATACGCATAAATTGCAAACGTCTACGTTCTCCACCTGATAGCTCACTTACCCTAGTCCATGCACGAGATTTGCTAAATCCTAGTCTTTTTACGAATTGGCTAGCTGATAGTTCTTTTCCATCAACTACTATTGCATTTGAAATTATGCTTACTGCTTCTACTACTCGTAAGTCAGCTACTTCGTCTAGTTCGTGAGTAGATTGGGATAAAACTCCTATTTTTACTGTTTTACCAAATTTGACTATGCCCGAGTTAGGCTGTTGGCTTCCTTCGATTAGTCTCATTAATGTTGTTTTTCCCGCACCGTTGACCCCTAATATTCCTACTCTGTCCCCTGGACCTATACGCCATGTAATGTTTTTTAGGATTGGGGTGTTTTTGTTTTCTGAATAGTCGACTGTGACGTTTTCTAGGTCAACTACGTCTTTGCCAAGTCTAGAGGTTGCTAGTTTTACTAGTTCTACTTTGTTGCGCACCGGGGGTACATCGCTAATCAGTGTTTCTGCTTCGTTGATTCTGAATTTTGGTTTGCTAGTACGTGCTGGTGCTCCCCTACGTAACCATGCTAGTTCTTTTTTCAAAAGGTTGTTGCGTTTTTGTGCTGTTACTGCATGTTGGCGATCTCGTTCAGCACGTGCGAGTATATATGCGGCATAGCTCCCTTGATACATTTCTAGGGTTCCTGGCAAGATGTCTGTGCCGTTGCCAGCGTCTAGGCCTGGCACGACCTCCCAAATTTTTGTACACACTGTGTCTAGGAACCATCTGTCGTGTGTTACTACTATTAAAGCGCCTTTTCCTGAGTTATATCGTGTGTTCAAAAAATTTGCGAGCCATGTTATACCAACAATATCAAGATGGTTTGTGGGTTCGTCTAGGAAAGTTATGTCTGCGTTTTTTGAAAGTACTTGTGCTAAAGCAACGCGTCGTTTTTGTCCCCCTGATAAGGTCTTTATTTTGGTGTCCATCTTGATATCGGTAAGTAATCCCGCATGGATTTCTCGTATGGTACTATCTGATGCCCATTCATATTCTTCAGCTTTACCGTATATGGCTTCGGTTACGCTCCATTCGGGATTAATTACATCTTGTTGGTCTAACATGGCAATAGTCGTGCCAGAAGTCAGCGTTACCAATCCCTCGTCTGGTGTTTGTTTTTGAGCTAGGATTCTAAGTAGGCTTGTTTTTCCTCCACCGTTTGGTCCTAGCACACCAATTTTATCTGCGTCTTCTATACCTAATGTTATATCTGTGAATAGTTTGCGTGATCCGACCATTGCTGTTATATTTTGACATCCCATTAGGTGCATTTGTTTTTATTCTCTCTATTTTGTTGAGGATTCTTTGCCTCTGTATTTTTACATTATGCGTTTAATTATATGCTTCTTATTCGCATATTATCGATATGTTTGCGGGTTTTCTAATGCTTTCTAAGTTTTACCGCCGATACATAAAGTAAATAAATATACAGTTATGCTGTTATATAGGGGCTTAAAGAATCCTTTTATACCTAAAGTTATAGTAAATACTTTGTTAAATTTATATTTCGCATATTTTGTTGGCTTTTATTTATTTTTATTAGATTTTCCCTAATTTCACTGCTATTTGTTTATACTTCATAGGATTTTACTGCGGATTTCGTAGGTCTTTTACCTATTTATAAGATAGTTGAGCTAGTTATTTTAAACTAGTTATCAACTCAACAAATTTTATAAAACTAATTCTCTCCTTATGATGCATAAAGTATTTTTCAGAATTATTTTTATAAAATTATCACTAAAGTTATTAATATTTTGTTTACTTGAAAATAAATACAGTATATTTTCTCATTACAAAGAATGAATAAAGAAAAAATTATGTAGCAAAAGTATTAAAATATTTCTATTTTAATTACAATATCTGGACTTTTATCCGTAAATAAATCTTTGTAAAAATACAAATATTAACATATAAAATATCTGCCAAGTTGTTACAAAAATATTTCTACAACAACAGAGTATAACTAAAAATATCCAGTTTTAGGCTAAAAATAAACATAGTTTAAAACAGTATTAATCAGAAAATTTCAAAGTTTAAACAAGTATATTTTCTGTACAAAAAACAATAAGCCTACAATCATACTTAAGAACTAGTCCATATATGTTGTACTGCTATACCTCACCTATATAGACTTTCAACATGGCTTTTTGGTCAACTGCATCGAAACAGATACCTCAAGCTCTTTTATTCTCACTCCTTACTCTCCCAGAGCGTGTCTTTCCTTTCAGCTAACGATCAAAAAGCTAAAAGCTAATCTAAATAAACAAAAATAACAGAGGTGTTAATTTGTTTATTGTCGGATGAGAGAAACCAAACCAATCATCTATGAAGCTGAATGGTTTTGAGACTACGTTTTTAGCATAAACAAAGCTACGACGTCACAAGCAAATACTCAAAACTCTCACCAAATAAACAAAAACTATTAACCATAGATCATGTCAAGAAAGGACTAAGACTGTGAACACATCTACAAACACTCCTGTAAGCTCCCCACCACCAGAACTACAAGAAACAGGAAAGAAGAAAAAGAAACGCGGTCTTTACGTACCTACTGCATTCACAATCTTATTTGTGTTAACATTTATCGCAGTTATAGCTACTTGGTTTGTACCAGCCGGACAATATTCAAAATTAGCATATGATGCAGAACAGTCTGCATTCGTTATCACCGAACCATCAGGAAAAGTTGAAACAGTAAAAGCAACACAAGCAGAACTAGATAAACTAGGCGTAAAAATCCCTGCAGAAAAATTCACTTCAGGTGACATTAAAAAACCAATTTCTATTCCAGATACTTACAAAGAACTACCGTCAAACCCAGCAAGTATTTCAAAAGTCCCAATTGCCATGGTAAACGGTACTATGGAATCAATTGACATCATGGTATTCATCTTCGTTCTCGGAGGACTAATTGGTGTTGTACGTGCATCAGGAGCTTTCGACTCAGGTCTAATCCAGCTAACAAAGAAAACAAAAGGTAACGAATTCATCCTAGTATTCGCCATGAGTATCTTCATGGTTGTCGGTGGTACACTATGCGGTCTAGAAGAAGAAGCCGTCGCATTCTACCCAATTATGTGTCCAATATTTATAGCATTAGGCTATGACGCAATCATATCCGTAGGTGCTATATTCTTAGCAGGATCTATGGGTACAACGTTCTCAACAATCAACCCATTCTCAGCCGTTATAGCATCAAACGCAGCCGGTGTTTCATTCACAGAAGGTCTATGGTGGCGTACATTTGGTTGCGTAGTTGGCGCAATCGTAGTAATCGGATACCTATACTGGTATGCAAAGAAAATCAAGAAAGACCCAACAGCTTCATACACATACGAAGACCACAAAAAATTTGCTGAACGTTGGGGAATGTCAAATACAGACTCAATCCCAGCATTTGACTGGAGAAGAAAAGTCATCCTACTACTATTCTTCATAGCATTCCCAATCATGGTTTGGGGAGTTATGGCAAAAGGTTGGTACTTCCCAACAATGGCTTCATCATTCCTAACAATCACAATGATAGTAATGGTACTAGCAGCAACAGGTAAAGATCGTCTAAACGAAAAACAACTAGTAGATGCTTTCTCAGAAGGTGCATCATCATTAGTAGCAGTTTCCTTAATCATCGGTTTAGCCCGCGGTATTAACCTAGTGTTAAACGAAGGTTTAATTTCTGACACAATGCTACATGCAGCTGTAAACGTTGCTCAAGGAATGAACGGCCCAGTATTCATCATCGTAATGCTACTAATTTTCTTCGTACTAGGCTTCGTGGTACCATCATCATCAGGTCTAGCAGTACTATCAATGCCAATTATGGCACCTCTAGCTGACACAGTCGGTATCCCACGTTGGATTATCGTCTGCGCATATCAATGGGGTCAATACGCTATGCTATTCCTAGCTCCTACAGGTTTAGTTATGGCAACCCTACAAATGCTAGATATGAAGTACTCACACTGGTTCAGATTCGTATGGCCAATGGTTGCATTCGTACTAGTATTCGGTGGCGGTATGCTCGTAACACAAACCCTAATCTACGGGCAGTAAAAATTAAAAATGTATGGACAGGCTTACACTTGAACCTGTCCATACAAATATTCGCACCATTATACGAATTGGAAACAATCTCATAACATTTATTTCATCTTCTTACCAACTCATGTTACACTCTTCTGGTTAGTTTTCATATTCAGAACAGATTTTTTGACAATAATAGTAGATTTTTTAGACTTTTTACAAAAATATTAAACATACCAATAGGAGTAAAAAGTGAGCAATGCCCTCTTCTATTACACACTAAACGTACTATTGATAGTAATGATATCAGGTTCAATACTTCTATCAACCTACATAGTGTCACACAAACGCACCTTTCTCATAGGTTTCGGAATATGCATAGCTTACTTCTTCGATGTGGCTTTAATATTTAGAACTTCCATTCAAAGCTATTCTGAAATCATCCTATCCGAAGAAACATTCTTCACAATAACTAACCCAGCCGAATCTGTATTCTACGGAATGCTACTCATAGGCGGACTATGGTTACTCTTCACAGAATTTGTAAACACATCTAAATATTGGGCTCTTCTAGCTGCTACAACATATGCATCAAGTAGCGCCTTCGTATTCTTCTTTATGAAAGACAACGCAACACGCGAATTCTGGTTCTTTACAATGAGAACACTACATTTTGCCCTACTTATAGTATTCATAGCAGTATTCTATGCCTTTAAGACAGATAAAATTCAAAGACTACTACTAAATAAACATTACATTCTATACGTAGGGATGATATTCCTAACCCTAGGACAGCTCCTATGGAATATACACAATATATTAATCGCTCACGGAGTCGTCAGAATAGCAGATGGTGTATATATACTCCCAGAAAGAAACTTCATAGAAAACGCTTTCTTCCTATTCATAGCTTTCTACTTAGCAACACGTGGTGTAGGCCTACTTCGAGTACACTTTGACTCATCACCACAACACTTATCAGAATCACAACTAGTATTCATAAAAGAAGAAGCAAACTTTTACGCACAAAAACACTCACTATCACCAAGAGAAAAAGAAGTACTGATACTCATAATTGAAGGTGCAGGGAATCAACAGATAGCTAACATACTATTTATAAACCAAGCCACCGTCAAAGTTCACGTACGCAATATATTCAAGAAAACAAACATGCAAAACAGAAACGAACTAATAGCAGATTTCTGGCACAGCGTATAAACTCACCAAACTAAAATAACGGATACAAAAACTCAGATAAATAAAACTATCTTCACTTCACAACATAAACTCAAACAAAAGTACAAACACAGACAAACAATACAGCAATACTGCACTTACAAACTCACGTTAGAAACCACTAACATCTCATCAATAACATCGCTTAAGTAATCAATATTAGCTAAATACTGCCTAATTTGCTCAGCTTTAGATTCACTCTCACACAACAACACACAAGTTGGCCCTGAACCCGATATAAATCCTCTTAGAGCTCCCCCACGTATACCCTCTACTAAAATATGGCTAAGCTTTGGGTACAAAGACAAAGCCGCTATTTCTAAATCGTTACGTATTTCCTTAGCCAAACTATAAGAATCACGATATGCAAATACAATATCTTGCTTCAGACATACTATATCTTTCTTCTTATCAGAAACGCCACCTAAACCATCAGCACAAAAAGAAGCACAGTCTCCACCAGATACACCTTTTTCAACACCATCATTCAAAGCGTAAAGTCTATCCAACTCAGCAAAAACATCAGGAGTAGACAAACCTACTTTATTCAAAATAAGCAACCAACAATACTCTTCTACAGGAAAAATACCGTTACTATCAGAACAACTAGGTAATTCTAAAGGCTCAATAACATCACCATACCTATTACCCACACTCAAAACATTACGCACACCAAAAGGCACATCTGCCCCTAAACGAGCAGCCAGCTCCTCCAAAGTAACAGTATTGAAAGGAAAGCCATAATACTCGTTCAGCAAACGTAACACACCAGCAGCATCAACTGATCCACCAGCCATGCCCCCCTGCACAGGAATCATCTTATTTACAAAAATATCAAAATAATCAGAGCAGTTGCTATCAACTTCAGCCCTATACTTATCAAGAAAAATATTTAAAGCCCTAATGCATAAATCCTTATCTCCAAAAATATTAGTACCGCAAACCCTACCGGCATAACGAACTAAGTGACAATCCCCTGAACTCCTCAAAGACAAATGCACATCATCGTATAAATCAACAGGCTGAAAAACTGTAAGTAGCTTATGATAACCGTTACTTTCCACCCCATCAACTTGCAAGAACAAATTAATCTTCCCAAAAACTCTAAGAGATATCTGAGCCGAAGAAAACTCGTCTATAGGGGCAATATCCATAAGCACACTCTCAAAACTAACTATCGCTTTGCAAACTAATATATTCTTTAGCAATACTTATATAATCATCAATAACTAAATTCTCTGCACGCAAAGACGAACTCACATTAGCCCCAGCTAACAAATCATCAGTTTCACACACGCCTTCACACAAAGCTTTCAAAGACTGCCTTAAAGTCTTACGTCTTTGTCCAAACGCACTATCAACAATCCTAAACACAACATCTCTCAAAGACTCATTATCTTTAACAAATTCAGAAACATTTCTCTCAAAAAGAACTAAAGCAGATTCAACATTAGGAACAGGCCAAAAAACATTAGTACCAATCTTACCAACCATTCTGGCATCCCCATACCAAGCAAGTTTCAAACTCGGCACACCGTATATTTTATTCCCAACAGTTGCAGTCAAACGTTGCGCAACCTCAAGTTGCACCATAACCAAAATAGTATGTATTGAAGGAAATTTATCCAAAATATTCAAAATAATCGGAACAGAAACATTATAAGGCAAATTAGCTATCAAAAACTCAGGATCTTTGCCAAAACCCTCAAAATTGCAACTAGACTCAGTAACAGGAAGAGCTTTAGATAAATCTTCTAAGCCATTTACTTTTAAAGCGTCCTCATTCAAAATACGCAAATTACCAGCAACAGCCTCAGCATGAGCTACAATCGTCGCAGGTAAAGCCTCAGCTAAAGTAGGATCAATCTCTATAGCAGTCACACAAGCATTCTGTTCCAAAATAGCCAAAGTAAGTGAACCTAACCCTGGACCTACCTCTATAACATGCTTGCCATCAATATCACCAATCTTAGACACAATTTTTTTAACAGTAGATTGATCAGTAACAAAATTCTGTCCCAGAGTCTTAGTAGGTCTAATTTGTAGCAAAGCACATAGCTCGCGCACACTTGAAGAAGATAAAAACTTTACGGTCATTCGTTATATACCCAGTTCCCTACTAATAGACTACAAAAACATTCCAAACTTTATTATAAAACAAAAACTATATTAATTACTCCAACATGTAAATACCAATAATAAACATTTATTTAAAACATAACCTAAAACAAAATATAAAAATTCAGCACTAAAATATTACGTTAAACAAATAGAGGGGCATATTGCCCCTCCAAATAAGATTAATACCAACCGACAGCTTGACTATGTCCCCATGCTTTACAAGGAGTACCATACCTACCGGAAATGTATCCTAATCCCCAACGAATCTGTGTAACAGGATTTGTACGCCAGTCAGGACCTGCTGAAGCCATCTTATTACCAGGCAAAGCTTGTGGTATACCAGTAGCCCCCGATGAAGCATTATAAGCATTAGGATTCCAATGAGATTCCTTCTCCCACAAAGCTATCAAACAACGATATTCGCTATCTGACCAGCCTCTGCCAACAACCAAAGGCAAAGCTAAAGCCCTAGGATCTTCGCCAGAATAATTAGTGTTAACATTAGGCACATTCACGCCACCTGTACGCACCAAATCCAACAATTTCTTAGGGTCGTCAGGAAGTTTAGAGGCGTCTATGCCCTTCACTCCTAATTTTATAACTTCTTCCACAGGCTCAGATTTAACATCTTCAGTTACTTTTCCTTGATGAACAACTTTACCATCAACCTTTTCAAAGTAAGATGAAACTTCTTTCTCTCCATCTTTACCTTCTTGAGCTTTCTTTTGTTCACCAGCTTCTAACTGAGGATCCTTTTCAATCTTAGTTTCAAACTTTATAGGCTCCGTTTTAGATTCATAGCCACGTTCAACTCGTTGCACAATCAAACTAGTTTCAGTTTTATCTTTGCCAACTAGAACTTTATCTATCGGCGAAACCTCAACTCCTATTTTTTTCAAAACAGTTTCAGCATTCTCAGATGGTTTAACATCAACATACTCATCTTTACCGTCATGAATAACTTTAATCTTTGATTTTTTAGAAACTAAACCGCTATTACTTGAACCATTAACATTAGATGATCTAGCAGAAACAGTAACTTTCACATCAGAGTCAGAAAATTCATCCACAATTTCATCCGAATAAGATGCAGTAGTCCATGCTTCCTTATTGGTGCCATTTACGTTAACGCTAACTTTTTTAGCCTCATTAACAACGACCTTATCTCCAGTTTGAAGATAAGCATTTGCGTTAGGCGAAACGTCATCTTGCTTTTTAACAAACACACCTTTTTCGCGTAAAACATCCGAAACTTTTTCAGCCCATGTAGAAACAGTTTGAGTTTTACCATCAATAGTTACTCTCACAGTTTTATGAGGATAAGCTAATGAAGTCCCAATACCCAAAACCAAAACAGACGTTGTCAAAATACTAATACATGAAGCCTTAAAGACTTTATGTAAACGTCTTTTCTTATCATGTTTACGTATGTCTCTACGACTAGGATATCTAGTCTTTGAAACAGTATTATTTTCGTTACTCATAAACCGTTCTTTGTTAGACAACAATTACCGTTTACATTAAAGTAAACACACTACTTATTTTCACTACTTGTGTAATATATGAAATTATAACAAAAATACGTTTTATAACCAAAAAATACAAAATTAAGCATTAGAAACACGCATTTTAATAATTGATTTAAAGAGTAACAAAAAATAAAATTAATAATTTATGAAGTTAATTTAACGTTTTCATTCGTTCAACAAAACGTATATAGTTTCCCCATAAATTCTTATATTTCGAACTCATTTTCCAAAATAGGTAGCTCATAAATCCTCTGAGTATTAGCCTGCAAAACTAAACTCGTAGTAAAAATCTCTTCATTCCACATACGCGACATTGCCTCAACAGTTTCAACCATCACGTACGAAGAATTAGGACATCCCCTATAAGGTTCAGGAGTCAAATAAGGAGCATCTGTTTCAACTAACACTAATTCCCTAGGTAACTCTAAAAATGCTTTACGCAAATCTTCATTAGCCTTGTACGTTATAGGTCCAGCAAAAGATGCCATCCACCTATTCTCAGCACAATACTGCGCTAGAGTCCTCCCACCTGAGAAGCAATGAAAAACAGTACGCTCAGGAGCCTTATCCTTAAGTAAAATCTCTACAACATCAGCATGAGCTTGCCTATCGTGTATCTGCAACGGCTTATCTAGTTCCTTAGCCAAAGCAATATGATCCCTAAAAGCTTCTTTCTGTTTTTCTATCCCAAGATGCCCTGTTCTGAAGTAATCCAGTCCTGTTTCACCAACAGCCAAAACAGCATCATTCTTACACAAAGTAGCCACTTTATCAAAAGCATCTTCATAACTAATATCAAAGTAATGCTCTGAACGTTTAGGCTCTAAACCATCAGGAGCTACCTCAAAAATCTGTGAATGTAAAGGAGCTTCATTTGGATGAATAGCAAGAGCAGCATAAACATTCTCATACTTCAGAGCCAAATCTAAAGTCAATTCTAAATCCAAATACTCACAACCAGAAGTTATGAGCTGCTTCACACCAGCTTTATAAGCTAAATCAATCTGATCTTCACAGGTCAGCTTAATACCGTCCTTTTCAATAAGATCTTCTTCACGTAAGGGTAAATGAGTATGATTATCTATCACATAGACAGGTAACTTCTTACCGTTAGGTGGCCACTGTCTGACTTTTTTCTTCCCCATGTATAACTCCAATCTCACAACGCAATAAAGAAATGTGAGGATGAAAAAACATCCCCACAAATAACTATTAGTTATACATTACATTAACTAGCGTTCATTCTTTCAAGTTCTTCCACTATTACACTATCCTCAAGCTTTGTAAATACTGGCTTAGGCTTAGCAATAGCAACCCCCACTGTAACTGGAGTAGATTCCCATTTAGGTGTCTTAGAATAGTCACCAGTAATAATAGGATAAGTACCTATCTGAGGAATATCGCCCTCTTCAACCAAATCTTCAACATACTTTACTTCAGGCATAGGAGCAATATCATCTTGTCCCAACAAAGCAGCAATTTTATTTGAAGAATGAGGTAAAAATGGGCTAATCATAAGGTTTAAATCACTAACAGCTTGAGCCAATACGTGCAAAACTGTGCTTAGACGAGGCCTCAAGCTCTCATCTTTCATCTTGAAAGGTTCAGTTTCAGCAACATACTTATTTGTATCCCCCACAAGTTTCATAATATGAGCCAAAGCTGCTTTTTGCTTATGTGTAGAAATAAGATTCCCAACTTCGGAAAAACCATCTTGGATTGAGCCCAGAAGTTTCTTATCAATTTCCTCAAGTTCTACGCACTCAGGAATCTCGCCAAAATTTTTCGCAATCATAGAAATAGTGCGGTTTACAAGGTTACCCCAACCAGACACCAACTCATCATTATTACGACGTACAAACTCTTTCCAAGTAAAATCCGAGTCCTGATTTTCTGGACCAGCAGCACTGATGAAATATCGCAAAGCATCCGGCTGGTAACGAGACAAAACGTCTTTTACATAAATAACTACGCCACGAGATGAAGAGAACTGCTTACCTTCCATTGTCAAAAACTCACTAGCAACAACTTCTGTTGGTAAATTCAATTCTCCCAAAGAACCATATTCACCAGCCTTGTTTCCTTTACCGTTATATCCTAGTAGTTCAGCTGGCCAAATCTGTGAATGGAAAACAATATTATCCTTACCCATGAAATAATAAGAAAGAGCCTCAGGATTATTCCACCAGTCACGCCATTTTTCAGGTTTACCAATGCGTTTAGCCCACTCAATGGAAGCAGAAAGATAACCAATAACAGCATCAAACCAAACATATAAACGTTTATTAGGCTGATCCTCCCAACCAGGAATCGGAATTCCCCAGTCGATATCACGAGTCATAGCACGTGGTTTAATCTCATCCAAAATATTTTGAGAAAACTTGATAACATTTGGGCGCCACTTACCAGACTTTTCCCTCTCATCCAGCCATTTGCCTAAAGAGTCAGCCAATGCAGGCAAATCTAAGAAATAATGTGTAGTTTCAATAAATTTAGGTGTCTCACCATTAATTTTTGACTTAGGATTAATCAAATCTTCAGGATCAAGCTGTTTACCGCATTCGTCACACTGATCACCACGAGCTTCCTTATATCCACATAAAGGACAAGTTCCTTCAATATAACGGTCAGGTAAAGTACGTCCAGTTGATGGTGAAATTGCAGCACCAATCACTTTTTCAACCATGTAACCGTTATCACGTACTGTTTCAAACATTTTTTGAACAGTCTTGTAGTGATTAGTGGTTGTAGTACGGGTAAATAGGTCATAAGATAAGCCTAACCCCAATAAGTCTTGAACAATAATTTCGTTATTCTTATCAGCTAGCTGTTGAGCAGTAATACCCTCTTTATCAGCAGCAACCAAAATTGGTGTGCCATGCTCGTCAGTTCCACTAACCATCAACACGTCATTACCAGCCATACGCATATATCTTGCGAATATATCTGATGGAACACCAAAGCCTGCGACGTGTCCAATGTGGCGTGGGCCATTAGCATACGGCCATGCTACTGCGGCAAGGATATTAGTCATTATCACTATCTTTCTTTGTTTTTATATTCAAAGCAACATTGTAGAGTTCATTCTTACTCACACCTGTAGCTTTAGAAACTATGTTTACTGCTTCTTTCATTTTAGAGCCTTGAGAAACTAGTTCAAGAACTTGATCTACGTATCGTTTGGGATCTAATTTTTTCTTATCAGCACCTGCTAACACTATTGTAACTTCACCAAGTATGTCTTCTAAAGGGTTTTCTAGAATTTCTTTTATTGTTCCCCTAATTGTTTCTTCATGAATTTTAGTCAGTTCCCTACAAATTGCGATTTTCCGATTTTCACCAAATATTTCCATCATTTTCACAATGGTATCTTTACATCTTCTAGGAGATTCAAAAAATATCATAGTGCGTTTTTCAAATTCCAATTCAAGTAAGGTTTTCTCTAAGTCATTTTCTTTACGTGGAAGAAATCCTTCAAAGGTGAATTTATCAGTGGATATACCACTTAAAGCTAGTGCTGTAAGTGGGGCGCTAGGGCCTGGAATAACTGTGTATTTTACATTTTTTTCTATTGCATATCTGGCGACTGTAAGCCCGGGGTCTGATACAGTAGGCATTCCTGCATCTGTAACTAGTAAAACTTTTCTCCCATTAATAGCTTGATCTACTATTCTTTCAACACGATCTTTTTCGTTATGTTCATGGCAACTAATAAGTTTGGCTTTCAGTTTTATATTTAGACGTTTAGCTAAATTCAAGGTTTTTCTAGTGTCCTCAGCAGCTATTATATCTGCTTGTTCTAAAGCTCCTATTAGACGTGTTGAAGCATCTTGCACGTTCCCGATAGGAGTTGCCGCTAGAATGATAGGAGAATTTTCTGGCCAAATATACTTTTCCATAATTAGATAATAACATTTTCTAAAAACCTTATAAAAACTTTTTCAATATTATATTTAGTAATGGATAATTTTATGAAAATATATACAGCAAATAGAACATTAGGGTTAAAATACTTTATTTTGTTTAAGTTTTAATAGTAACTAAGTTATTAAGTAAATTATTTTGTATACCCTTTTGAATTTCGTATTACTCTTGTTTTTTGCTTTATAACTATATCTGTGTAAGCTTTCGTTTTAATCATGTAACTATAGAAATTTATTTTCCTAAATATACTTTTAATGAAAATACTACTTAAATGAATAGTGGGGATATAAATTCTATATCCCCACCATATCGGCTATTTACTTAGTGTGTAAAATTACCTTATTTCTTTTTACGGATTATCAAAGCGATAAGACCAACGGCACCTAGGATACCGATCAAAATAAGTGTTCCAACTAAACCATTTACACCAGTTTCAGGCAAAGTTGCTTTCTTTACCAACATAACTTTTCCTGACTTTTCAGGAGTTACAGTTGTATTTGGAGTAAGTTCAGGCTTTGGCTGAGGCTTTGGAGTCGTATCTGGTTTTGGTTTAGGAGCATTATCGTCTTTATCAGCTGGTGGAAGTGGCTTATCTTCAACCTTCTCCCACTTAGCAGTTAAAGTAATGTTCTCATTTACCACGTTATCAAAGTTGTAATCAGCACCATCTTTTTGCCAACCAACAAACTTATGACCATCACGAGTAGGAGCAGGATCTGGAAGAGTAGCCTTACCACCCTTATCAAAAGTTTGCTCAGCTACAGCAGAACCACCAGCACTATCAAAAGTAACCTTAACTTTTTCTACCACTGGAGGAAGTGGCTTATCTTCAACCTTCTCCCACTTAGCAGTTAGAGTAATATTCTCATTGACAAGAGTGTCAAAGTCATAGGTAGCACCGTCTTTTTCCCAACCAGCAAACTTGTAACCATCACGAGTAGGAGCAGGATCTGGAAGAGTAGCCTTACCACCCTTATCAAAAGTTTGTGCATCTACATTAGAACCACCAGCACTGTCATATGTAACAGTAACTTGTTCTTTCCAAACAGCTTTCAAAGTGATATTTTCAGTAACTGCATCTTCAAAGTTGTAATCAACACCATCTTTTTGCCAAGCAACAAATCGATGTCCATCACGAGTAGGAGCGGTTGGAGCAGTAACTTTCTCACCCTTTTCAAGAGTAGAAGCAGGAACATCGGAACCACCATTGCTATCGTAAGTTACGGTAACTTTTTCCTTAACCCACTTAGCTTTCAAAGTGATGTTTTCGTTAACAGGGCTATTGAAGTCATAGGTAACACCGTCTTTTTCCCAACCAGCAAACTCATAGTCTGCACGAGTTGGAGCCGTTGGAGCAGCTACAACATCACCTTTGCCAACAGTTTCTGTAGGTACTGCAGAACCACCATTACTATCGAAAGTAACAGTAACTTGTTCTCTCTCCCACTTAGCTATCAAAGTTATATTTCCAGTAACTGCGGCACTAAAATCGTAATCAGTACCATCTTTCTGCCAAGCAACAAATCGATGTCCATCACGAGTAGGAGCAGGACTTGGAGCAGAAACTGTACTATCTTTATCCACAGTTACAGGCGGGACATTAGAACCACCAGCGCTGTCGAAAGTAACAGTAACTTGCTCTTTCCAAACAGCTTTCAAAGTAATATCATTTTCAACAGCATCGTCAAAGTTGTAATCGACACCATCTTTTTGCCAACCAACAAACTTATAACCATCACGAGTTGGAGCAGGATCTGGAAGAGTAGCCTTACCACCCTTATCGAAAGTCTGAGAATCTACAGCAGTACCCTCAGCACTATCAAAAGTAACCTTAACTTGTTCTTTCCAAATCGCATAGTAAGTCTTATCTTCAGTAACAGGTGCATTAGCATCAAAGTCTGCAGCAGTTGCATCGCGTGTAGTTGCCCACCCAATAAACTTGTAACCATCACGAGTAGGATCAGCTGGTACGCTATCTGGCAAAACATCACCCTCGGCTGTCTTGTTGTACTCTACATATACTGGGTTACCAACTTTTGTTTCATCGTTAGCATCATAGTTACGAACAAATGTTAGCTTTGGATTTTCGTATGTGACAGCAATACCTGCTGGAACAACCTTATCGTCAACAACTGCGGATGCTGAACGTGTTAGCGTTTTGCCCAATGCTGTAGCTGTAACAGTACCAGTAACTTGACCCGAAATATTACCATGAGTATACAAGTTGAAACGCTTTAAAGTAGCAATTTCATCGTCTGTAAGCTTATCTTTCTTAGCTAAAATTCGTTTTTCTTCAGCAATATCTGCTTCAGTCATGCCTCTACGTGCTTCAGCTAGCTGATTAGCTACTTCACGTGAAATAGTAAAGTTATTATTACCATCAGGATTAAAGCCAAGAGTCATAGGAGCATCTAGTTGTTCTTTTGTGAAATCTTTTCCAGCAACAGGAACTGTTCTAATAATATAAGTATGCTTTCCGTTTGACGGGAAAGTTATATTTTTAATCTCATCATCGACATTATAAGAATCGTGAACATCTGCTAATAAATTGTAATTTTCATCAAATACGTATACAGGTCTCCAAGAGTAAGACTTAAAATAAGCAGATATATTTTCAGCTGCTGTAATTCTGTCGTCAATTATAGCCTTCAAATCAACATAGGAGGCTACACCGGCTTCTTTAGTTTTAGGCATTGCAGCAATTTGTTCATTTGATGGTTTAACTAATGCATCAAACAAATGCTTCTGTACATACTGAACAAGAAATCCACGAAATGGAAAATCTGTGCTTTGTTTCATATAGAAAGTAGCATCAAAATCAAACTTTCCACCTTCAGCTGGTGCATTTACAACAGCATGCCTAGTAGCATCTAGATTATTAAAATTACTGTTCTGTTTTACTGGCTGACCTGGCAAAGTTTCTTCAGCGGTTTTGTGCTCATTAATGAAAAAACTATACGGGATATCCATATTAAAACTACCAATAAATGGTAAACCATTAACAGTAACTATTAATTTACCCGAGCTAGCATAAGCTGGTACAGATGGCACAAGAAAAGCAAAAATAACTAAAAGTGCCACTAATATTCTATTTTTCTTCATAAATTCCCTACCTACCATAAGGTATTAACGTAGTATTCAAATAACTAGTGGTTGGTTCATAAAGGAATTTTACAAACTTTTTGTAAACACCCCTCAAATTCACAATCGTTACTATTATATTTAATATACTTTTATTACACCACACATATTTTTATTATTAACAAAAATAACATCAATATTTTTAATTTATCCATTCAACAAATAATCCAAAATTTACTTTATAGCATTAAAACGAACTCTGCAATATTAGAATTATTTCCATTCTTTACTGTGGTTTTCTGTAAGATTTTCCTATGCAACCAATTCAAAAAAGCAATATAACAAATACAACATAAACAAAACTAGTGCAAAATAAATTACGTAAAACATCAAATTGGACAAAGGGGAAAATTTACTGAAAACAAATAAAGCAAGTTCTTAAAAATTCCACAAATAAACCAGTAAGACAGATTGTTAAGCTGTATAAAACTTTATATGAGAAAAATTTGAGGAAATATTCAACTTCAATGAAAAGTATATCAAATAAGGAGTAAATACAATTTATATAACTTGATTATAGAGAAGTATAGACATATTCAAGATTTACGTATTCAACATATCTCATAAAATGAAGAATTTTTAAAATCAAAACTATAACAAAACTGAATACCAAGATATTTACTTAACAACAGTATTACTAAAATTCTTATGAAACGGGCATAAGCCACAAGCTCATAGGGTAGAGAGCAAGCTAGACGGTTAAAAGCACTACCAAGAAAATAATCCGAATAGAATCCTTGAATGAGAAAAATACTTTAAAGAAGGCGCAAATATTACTTATATTAAGCAAAGTTGTATCACAAATAAGATTCACAAGAATAACTATAATATCCGTCAAAATAAGAGCTACCAAACCCTGAGAAAAGTCTTGAAATCATAAAAGTAGAAATACTTTAAAGGCAATCCTTTACTCAACTTTTTATTCGTAATATAAACAAAAGAGCACAAATCTATATATAAGAGAATAAGCCTACACCTAAACCACCCTTGTCTACCAAATATGTGAAAAACGGAATTTCTTTAAAAGGGTATTATAGCTCAAGTCTCCGAAACGAAATATCAAAGAGTAATACATAAAAGGCAACTATACAAGCAGTAATTTCTCATAGAGCTCATAGGTAGTAGAATATGATTTTATACGCAGAAATAACTGTATTGTGTATTTATTTTCATAGTACTGTAAAAGGTTTACGATTACTCTTATTGAAAAGTTTTAAAAAACAAAAACACAAATAGAGTAATATTTTCAAAAACAAAGTTGCAGACATTAGTTACTAGGTTTGAAATGGAAACAACACCAAAGATATTTTTCCACTATGAACATCACAAAAATTATTTCATCAGCACAAATTCTAAGTTAAGAACATCACCTTACTAGAAGTATGTAAATAATTTTGGTCCCACAGGAATATACATCCGTGAGACCAAAATTCAATTTTAGTTTAGATTTATTTCACAAAACTAATTCGCTAATTACTTCTGCTTTTTACGTAGACCTACGCCTACAAGACCAAGTCCAGCTAGAGCAGCAATAGCAACTACAGTTGCGTCAAAACCAGCAACACCTGTTTTAGCTAGTTCCTTCTTTACCAAGACTGGCTTAGCTTTCTTTAGTTCTTCTGGCTTTTGTTGAGGCTTTGGAGCTTCTTTCTTTGGTTCTTCTGGCTTTGGAGCTTCTGGTTCATCCATTACATATCCCAAACGAAGAACATTTGATGGCACAGGCTTAATTTCTGTAAAGCTTTCTGTATTACCTAAACCACTTATTGTTCCTACTGAGCTACGAGCAACACCTTCAATAAAACCTGCAATCTTGACTGTTTCTTCACCTTGTGTTTTTGCTAATTTTTTAGCTTCGGCATCAGTAATCTTGTAAACATGCTTGTAAGCTTCTTCTTTAGACAGACCATACTTGCCCATCAACTCTTTAGAATCCAAAGCAACTAATTCCATCTTGCTTACAATCTTTTCAGCAATGCTTGATGAATCATCAGCAACTACGTTTCCGATGCGTTCTTGACCATCGCGTAGAATAGTTCTGATAATTAATGTATTGTACTGCTTTGGATTAGCAACTTTGAATTCAACGTTTTCTGATGTGTTATTGACCAAAGTCTTGAAAGAATCCTTTGTATTACCTAAGCTATCACCAGTGGTTGGGTTGAAAATTTCCAAAGCTTCACTACGATCTGGACTCAAAACATATAGTGGACGCCATGAATGACCGCTAAATCTTAGGTATGGCATCTTTGGAGTTTCAATTTGCTTGTCTACAGTAACAACTAGGTCAACATATGTATAACCAGCTTCTCTACCCTTATTGAAGTTCCAGTTTGTCAAAGTAGAGTAATTTTCTGTAAGAACGCGCTTACCTTCGTAACCAAACACTGGGTTATCGTATACTAGTAAGGCAATACGCTTTTCCATATCGAAGTTTGCTTTCATAACAACTTCGTTAATTGTATCAACATCGTTCTTAGCTACATACTTATCAATGATCGTACGTAGTTCACGATTAGTAGCAATCTCATCTGATTCCACACCAGTTGATTCGCGTACTTTGTCAGTATTTGGAAGCACGTCTTCACTATTTACATTCTTATCGATAGTAACAACGTTTTCTTTGTTAACTGGTCCACCCAAATTAACTGAGTCGTTACCACCATTAAAATACTCATTAATGCGAGTAGCATCAGCAACACTTACGTAAACAGCGTAAAGTTTTTCCCCACCCTTTAAACCTTGAGGGAAAGCTGTCTTTATGGAATCGTTTGCTCTAAAAATTCTAGCAGTAGATGGAATACTACCACTTGCATCCTGTGGTTCAGTTGACCAGCAAACAAAATTAGCTACTAAGCTCCTGTAAAGACCTTGCTCGGTAGTTGCATTTCCAAGTTGATCAGTCGGATTAGCAAATGGCTTAGTAGTAGTTACATCAAAAGTTCTGTATGTTTTATCTGTTAAGTTCAACTGATTTACAAATTGAACATTACCAGCCCATGAAGGTGCTGGAGCATTTACTGCAGGTAGATTAGACTGTGCAGGATCAGCAGCAAAAGCAGGAGTTGAAATACCCCAAGCTAGTGTAGCAACTGATACAGTACATACTGCTTTTCTTATAAAACCTTTTTTCATTTTCAACCTTATTGAGTTCACTGACTATTCATATAACAGCACTTAAAAGTCAATGTCAGACTTATACATAAATAAGATTTATTATCTATGTTTTCTGTCTAAATATATGTAACAAAATTTTATCATATATAAAACAATAAGTAATTTTTTTAATAATATTTTTGATGAATTACATTTTCTTAATTATTTCGTTATATTTTATGTGTTTTATTTTTTAAGAGGTTCGATACTAGTCTTACAATAAAGCATTTATAACGTATATTATTACTCGTGTTGAGGCAAAAAATTAATTCCGTTTTACCAGAGAAGGAATACAGAAAAGCTCAGTATGGTAATTTTATGATAATGTACGTATGTTATTAATATCGATGTTTTTGGATTGATATCTTGGCGTTTTACGGATTGTTGTAGAAAAGTATTTGTATTGGTTTATGATTATTGTTTGGGTTTTTGTGTATTAGGATAGGCATTCATACCCTCCCTTTTAGGAGTGGAGATATGTGGTTTTTAAAATATGAGAGAAGAAAATATAACATCATGCTTTCAGATTTTCTTCTAGTTATGTGTGTGGTGGTTTTTACGTGTTGTGTCTTGTTTATTTTATAAAGAGGCAGACATTTGGGAGGAAAAATATTGGTAGAATGAAAGTTAGCAAGGTAATAATTGGTCTTTGTTATCTATTTATATAGATTTTTGTGTGGTTTAAAAGCATACGATTATTTCTTCATCTCTGTATAGTTTAGTTTTTTGTAGTGTAATGAATATTTGTGGGTGTGGTGAGTGTTTATGTTTATGTATAGCGAATTGTTTGTAGTGTTGTAATGATTCTTTTAGTGTAGTGGTTACGTAGGGTATTTTCTTTCGGTATGGCTAATTGTTCGCCCATATGTGAAGTATGTGGTCTAAAAGCAAAAGTTAAAACTAGAGCAAAATTATAATCCGTGTTCCTCGTTCTTTTATACGTTAGTTAGTTAGTTAGTTAGTTAGTTATGTGGAATAGAAAAGTAGTGACAAAAAAGACTAGCTACTTAAGGATGGGCGAGAAAGAGATAATAAGAAAAATGGGTAAGATAAACCATGGCTCTATTTTTTACTCGGTAAGCTTTTTGTTGTTGTCCTATTGTGTGAAGGCTTTGTGTTTTGGGTATATTTTTGTGTGGTGTTTGGGTTGGTTGAACAAAAAATTATGTAGCAAAGGATGGAATGGTATGTTTTCATTTTCCTTCTTTTTGTCCCGTAGTTTTGTTTTTATTCTTATGTTCTATATGAAGTGGTGCTGGTTAGAGTGAATGCATGTAAAAACTATGGTTTATAGTTGTCTCTTTTAAAAATATTTAGGAGTAACGAAAGTTTAAAAATTTCCATACTTCTCCTCCAGAATTTTACTTATTAAGCTTTTTATTGTTGTCTCCTAATATTTAAATGTTTTACAACGGGGTAGTTACGGTATGGGAACATTCAAGTAAGTATCATCTTCTGATTCCTTTTTTTGTGAAGTACTTTGATAATGTGTAATAAAACTATGTTTTATAGGGAAACAGTAAGTAACTAGAAAAGAAGAGTAATAAGAGTAAATTTTTAGGCATGTAGGACATTGTTTGTATGTGTTGTGTTTTTGTTAGTAATAGTACTCCGGTCTTAGATTTTTTTGTTAGAAAAAATGGTGTGGGAAATAAACGAAAAAGAATAGACTATTAAACACTTCCTTACAGTAAGTATGTTCTCTTATAACATAGCTACTACTTACCTATTACACAAAAAAACAAAGGGGTGGGTGAATAGGAAGAAAAAAAAATTTTTGTGGTATCAAAAAATAAGAACGAATAAGAAAATTATAGGAAAAGTACGTATAAACCCACCTATAAAGCATCCAAAACACATTCCATAATAAACATGTTCTTTTATAAAAATATACTATACCCACAATCACGAGTAGGCCCTCACACCGAAAGGTTTACACAAACCCTATATGTAACCGCACACTAATCCGCAGGTTTTACACCACTCCTTACCCCTACCTTCACAAGGGGTTTCATACGTGGGAACTCATACCCTCTACACGCATACCCCTGAACAAAAAATGTTTGTGTTTAAAAAAATAAGAAGAGAAAGCAATAAAAGGAATACTAACCAACAACAATAGTAGTAGTATAAAAGAGAAACAAGAATCAAAGAATGTTTTTTGTGTTTAAAATACTTTAGGGGCTAGGACAAGAAACACTTTCTCATGTTTCCCTGTCCTAACCCCTAAACAAAACAAACAGTTTTTTATTGCGGCAGTGACTTACTCTCCCACACCCCCACGAGTGCAGTACCATCAGCGCTGCAGGCCTTAGCTACCGGGTTCGGAATGGTACCGGGCGTAACTCCCACGCTATGACCACCGCAAAAACCTATCAAACCACACCCCGACGGGTTGGTCATGAACCATATAGTAAAACGCGAACACCAAAACACTTTGTCAGAAAACAATACATACAATCCCAAAAAAAAATTTTTTTGTTTACATGTTTTTGTAGTTATCGGTCAATTAGTACTGGTCAGCTCTAAAAAACATTACTGCTCTTCCACATCCAGCCTATCAACCCACTAGTCTAGTGGGGACCTCAAACGAAACCTAATCTTGAAGCAGGCTTCCCGCTTAGATGCTTTCAGCGGTTATCCCTCCCGAACGTAGCCAACCAGCCATGCACCTGGCGGTACAACTGGCACACCAGAGGTTCGTCCGTCCCGGTCCTCTCGTACTAGGGACAGGCCTTCTCAAGTTTCCAACGCGCACAGCGGATAGGGACCGAACTGTCTCACGACGTTCTAAACCCAGCTCGCGTACCGCTTTAATGGGCGAACAGCCCAACCCTTGGGACCTACTCCAGCCCCAGGATGCGACGAGCCGACATCGAGGTGCCAAACCATGCCGTCGATATGGACTCTTGGGCAAGATCAGCCTGTTATCCCCGGGGTACCTTTTATCCGTTGAGCGACCGCGTTTCCACGAACCACGGCCGGATCACTAGTTCCTGCTTTCGCACCTGCTCGAGCTGTCACTCTCACAGTCAAGCTCCCTTCTACACTTACACTCGACACCTGATTGCCAACCAGGCTGAGGGAACCTTTGAGCGCCTCCGTTACCTTTTAGGAGGCAACCGCCCCAGTTAAACTACCCACCAGGCACTGTCCCTAGTCCGGATCACGGACCGAGGTTAGACAATCACTTGAACCAGAGTGGTATTTCAACAACGACTCCAACAAAACTAGCGTTCCATCTTCACAGTCTCCCACCTATCCTACACAAGCACAAGCGATCACCAATACCAAGCTATAGTAAAGGTCCCGGGGTCTTTCCGTCCTGCTGCGCGTAACGAGCATCTTTACTCGTAATGCAATTTCGCCGAGTTCATGGTCGAGACAGTAGGGAAGTCGTTACGCCATTCGTGCAGGTCGGAACTTACCCGACAAGGAATTTCGCTACCTTAGGATGGTTATAGTTACCACCGCCGTTTACTGGGGCTTAAATTCACAGCTTCAACAAAAAAATGTTTGACCGTTCCTCTTAACCTTCCAGCACCGGGCAGGCGTCAGTGCGTATACATCGTCTTACGACTTCGCACGCACCTGTGTTTTTAGTAAACAGTCGCTTCCCCCTGGTCTCTGCGACCCACACCAGCTCCACCAGAAAAAATTGGCTTCACCAGGTAGGCCCCCCTTCTCCCAAAGTTACGGGGGCATTTTGCCGAGTTCCTTAACCATGATTATCTCGATCGCCTTAGTATACTCTACTCAACCACCTGTGTCGGTTTAGGGTACGGGCGGCTAACACCTAACGTCGAGGCTTTTCTAGGCAGCATAGGATCACCCACTTCCACAAAAAATGTGTCACCATCAGACCTCACCCACATGTTCCCGGATTTACCTAGGAAACGGGCCACATCCTTAGACGTGCATAACCATCAGCACGCGGAGGCTACCTTTCTGCGTCCCCTGTTAACACGCTAACCTACTAAAAACATTAACACAAAAACCAGCAACCAACCCTTTCCCCGAAAGAAAAAAGAAAAGCCACCAGCGTTCACGAAAACAATAAAGTTCAGTTCCTTACGGTGTTTCGCCGGTACCAGAATATCAACTGGTTGTCCATCGACTACGCCTGTCGGCCTCGCCTTAGGTCCCGACTATCCCAGGGCGGATTAGCCTAGCCCTGGAACCCTTGGTCATACGGCGGGAGAGTTTCTCACTCTCCATTCGCTACTCATGCCTGCATTCTCACTCGTGTACAGTCCACCCCTAGATCACTCCGAGACTTCACCCCACACACGACGCTCCCCTACCCATCCACACACCTGAACCAACCATCAAAGGGCGGCTTAGCAAAAAAAGTGTGAATGCCACAGCTTCGGCGGTGTACTTAAGCCCCGCTACATTATCGGCGCGGAATCACTTGACCAGTGAGCTATTACGCACTCTTTCAAGGATGGCTGCTTCTAAGCCAACCTCCTGGTTGTCTATGCAACTCCACATCCTTTCCCACTTAGCACACGCTTAGGGGCCTTAGCTGATGATCTGGGCTGTTTCCCTCTCGACTACGAAGCTTATCCCCCGCAGTCTCACTGCTACGCTCTAACTATACCGGCATTCGGAGTTTGGCTAACGTCAGTAACCCGGTAGGGCCCATCGGCCATCCAGTAGCTCTACCTCCGGCAAGAAACACGTAACGCTGCACCTAAATGCATTTTCGGGGGGAGAACCAGCTATCACGGAGTTTGATTGGCCTTTCACCCCTACCCACAGCTCATCCCCTCCATTTTCAACTGAAGTGGGTTCGGTCCTCCACACGCTCTTACACGTGCTTCAACCTGGCCATGGGTAGATCACCCCGCTTCGGGTCTAGAGCATGCGACTAAAACGCACTATTCATACTCGCTTTCGCTACGGCTACCCCACACGGGTTAACCTCGCCACATACCACTAACTCGCAGGCTCATTCTTCAAAAGGCACGCCGTCACCCCTCAAGGCTCCGACGGATTGTAAGCATCCGGTTTCAGGTACTATTTCACTCCCCTCCCGGGGTACTTTTCACCATTCCCTCACGGTACTAATACACTATCGGTCACCAGGTAGTATTTAGGCTTACCAAGTGGTCTTGGCAGATTCACACGAGATTCCACGGGCCCCGTGCTACTCGGGAACGCATCAAGCAAGTGGCTGAAATTACACCTACACGACTATCACGCTCTACGGTCACTCTTCCCAAAGTGTTCAACTATAACAACCATTTATAACTCACCCAGCATGCGGCAGCACACTGAAAAAACACGCCCCACAACCCCACACACGCAACAACTGCCGTCTATCACACGCGCATGGTTTAGCCTCCTACGCTTTCGCTCGCCACTACTCACGCAATATCTCTTCCTAAGGGTACTAAGATGTTTCACTTCCCCTCGTTCCCCCCAACACCCTATATATTCAAATGCTGGTAACAAGACACAACTCTTGCTGGGTTCCCCCATTCGGACACCCTCGGATCAAAGCTCGTTCGCCAACTCCCCGAGGCATATCGCAGGCCACAACGTCCTTCATCGGCTCCTGGTGCCAAGGCATCCACCGAATGCTCTAAGCAACTACAAAACAAAAAAATGAGACCAAAAAAAATTCTCTAACAAACATTACAACAACAAAAAAACCCAAAAAAACGGATCCTCTTGTCATAGATGCTCGCGTTCACTATACAGTTCACAAACAACCCACCAACACAAACCACCACAACCCCAAAACAAGGACCGCGACAAAATAAGCATGGCAAACAAAAAAAGAAACAACAAAAACTGTTGCCCCTAAACCAAACAGCGCATCCACCCCCGCACCAACCCAAAACAGGCCAGCAAACAAACGAGGTCTTCCATGACGTTCCACCCAAAAAAAACAAAACACAACCACAAACAAACCAACCCAAAAAACAAAGGGTCCAATGCAAACAGTCATGCCAAAAAAGACAAACACAAACCAAAAACAATAATAATAAATGATTTGCGGTCTCCTTAGAAAGGAGGTGATCCAGCCGCACCTTCCGGTACGGCTACCTTGTTACGACTTCGTCCCAATCGCTAATCCCACCTTCGACCACTCCCCCCAAACGGTTAGGCCATGGGCTTCGGGTGTTACCAACTTTCGTGACGTGACGGGCGGTGTGTACAAGGCCCGAGAACGTATTCACCGCAGCGTTGCTGATCTGCGATTACTAGCGACTCCACCTTCATGGGGTCGAGTTGCAGACCCCAATCCGAACTGAGACCGGCTTTAAGAGATTAGCTCAACCTCACGATATCGCAACCCTCTGTACCGGCCATTGTAGCATGCGTGAAGCCCAAGACATAAGGGGCATGATGATTTGACGTCATCCCCACCTTCCTCCGAGTTAACCCCGGCAGTCTCTCACGAGTCCCCACCACAACGTGCTGGCAACATGAGACAAGGGTTGCGCTCGTTGCGGGACTTAACCCAACATCTCACGACACGAGCTGACGACAACCATGCACCACCTGTACACCAGTCCGAAGACTACCACATCTCTGCAGCATCCCAGTGTATGTCAAGCCTTGGTAAGGTTCTTCGCGTTGCATCGAATTAATCCGCATGCTCCGCCGCTTGTGCGGGCCCCCGTCAATTTCTTTGAGTTTTAGCCTTGCGGCCGTACTCCCCAGGCGGGGCACTTAATGCGTTAGCTACGGCGCAGAATCCGTGGAAACAGACCCCACACCTAGTGCCCAACGTTTACGGCATGGACTACCAGGGTATCTAATCCTGTTCGCTCCCCATGCTTTCGCTCCTCAGCGTCAGTAACAGCCCAGAGACCCGCCTTCGCCACCGGTGTTCCTCCTGATATCTGCGCATTTCACCGCTACACCAGGAATTCCAGTCTCCCCTACTGCACTCTAGTCTGCCCGTACCCACTGCACGTCCAGGGTTAAGCCCTGAAATTTCACAGCAGACGCGACAAACCACCTACGAGCTCTTTACGCCCAATAATTCCGGACAACGCTCGCGCCCTACGTATTACCGCGGCTGCTGGCACGTAGTTAGGCGCTTCTTCTGTAAGTACCGTCAACCCCCACAAAAAGAGCCTTCTCCCTTACTGAAAGAGGTTTACAACCCGAAGGCCTTCATCCCTCACGCGGCGTCGCTGCATCAGAGTTTCCTCCATTGTGCAATATTCCCCACTGCTGCCTCCCGTAGGAGTCTGGGCCGTATCTCAGTCCCAGTGTGACCGGTCACCCTCTCAGGCCGGTTACCCGTCAAAGCCTTGGTAGGCCATCACCCCACCAACAAGCTGATAGGCCGCGAGCCCATCCCCCACCAAAAAAACCTTTCCAACAATCACCATGCGGCAAAAGCTGAATATCCAGTATTAGCCACCGTTTCCGATAGTTATCCCAAAGAAGGGGGCAGGTTACTCACGTGTTACTCACCCGTTCGCCACTAATCCACAAAACCCCGAAAGGAAATGCTTCATCGTTCGACTTGCATGTGTTAAGCACGCCGCCAGCGTTCGTCCTGAGCCAGAATCAAAACTCTCCGAACAAAAACCAAACAAAAAACAAATTCAGCCCTTGAACAAAAAGCCCAATAAAAGCAAAAAACAAAAAAACAACACCAAACACCCAAAAAAGAGCACTCAGCATCATCAAAAAAATAAATGGCATCACAAAAATAAAAGACACACTGTTCAGTTCACAAACAACAAAACCCAAGAAAGCCCAAAACCCCCACCAAAAAAAAGCAGAAGCCCCGAAAACAAACCAGGAAAAACACAAACCCTGACACAAAAAGCATCAAAGCAACAGACAAAAACTATACACCCCCAACCACACACAACACAACACAACAAACACCCGGGCGTGTCACACCAAACAACACCAAACCTCTTCCATAAAAATAAAAGTGCTGGCTACCAAATCTGATAACCAGCACTTTTTATGCTAAATACCTATACCTCGATATTTAGGAGTAGGTTTTTTTAATGTTTACTTTTGGCTGCTATTACGTCCTTTTCGACTAACAAGACCAAAGACACATCCGGCAAACAATAATGTTACTAAGCCAGTAAACAGTCCCTCATCGACACCAGTAGCAGGTAGTTTACGAAGAACAACAGGCTTCTTAACATTACTCATACTCTTTTGAATAGTCTGACCGTCTTCACGAACCTCAACACTTATAGGTGTCGAATCCAAAACGTAACCAGCTTTAGCTTTAGTCTCAACTAACTCATAGTCACCATAAGGAACATCAGCAAAAGTAACCTTACCCTGAGCATCAGTAACACTAGTTCCAACAACACGACCATTAGCCTTAGCACGCAACTCAAATGTTACACCAGCCAAAGGCTCGCCACTGCCCTTATCAGTCTTAGTCAAAACAATCTTTGACTTCTTCATAACGTTGGTAGCACTCTTTTGAATAGTCTGACCGTCTTCACGAACCTCAACACTTATAGGTGTCGAATCCAAAACATATTCCTCTAGGGTCTGAGTCTCAACCAATTCATAGTCTCCGTAAGGAACATCGGCAAAGCTGACTTTACCTTCAGAGTCTGTAACTGCTGTTGCAATAACATCGTAGTCCACAGGCTGCGTTGAAGAGTTTTCATCACTGTTTGATCCTGTAGTACTTGAATCTGTGTTGTCTGAATCTGTGGTATTTGCCTCTGTTGATGGCGAGTCACTATCGCTCACTGCTGAAACAGGAGCTGAAGCTGAACTATCTTCATTAGGAAGGGATGCTGAAGGATCAACAATTCTTACTAAATCACCATAGAATAAACTTGGAACACTCTGATTGTGTGGACGACGCAACTCATACTTAACACCAGCCAAAGGTTGACCGCTGTCTTTGTCTGTCTTTGTAAGAACTATTGTAGATTTCTTTACTACATTTGTTATTTCTTTTTCAATTACTGCACCGTCTTCACGAACCTGAACAGAAACTGGTGTAGAGTCCAAAACGTGTGAATCTATAGTTTCAGTTTCAACAACCGTGTAATCACCATAGCGAATGTTACTGAATGTAACTTTACCTTGTTCGTTAGTCTTATCACTATCTACACGATTGCCGTCTTTATCACGCAATTCAAACGTAATTCCAGCAAGTTCAGCACCTAGTTCTTTATCCTTCTTCGTGACAACAATGGTTGACTTCTTGGCAACGTTTGTTGCCTCTTTATCAACTTGTACTCCGTTTTCACGAACCTGAACAGAAACTGGTGTAGAGTCCAAAACGTGTGAAACTAATGTTGCTGTTTCAACTAGAGTGTAATCACCATAAGGAACACTAGCAAAAGTAACCTTACCCTCAACATCAGTAACCTTAGAAGCAACTACATCGTTTCCTTTACGTAGTTCGTAGGTAACGCCTTGCAAAGGTTCGTGTGTATCAGCATCTGTCTTAGTCAAAACAACAGGAGCCTTCTTCATAACGTTAGTAGCACTCTTATTTACAGTCACACCATTCTCACGAACCTGAACAGCAATAGGAGTAGAGTCCAAAACGTGTGAAACTAATGTTGCTGTTTCAACTAGAGTGTAATCACCATAAGGAACACTAGCAAAAGTAACCTTACCCTCAACATCAGTAACGCGAGTACCAACTACTTCATTACCCTTACGAAGTTCATAAGTAACACCCTGCAAAGGTTCGTGTGTATCGACATCTGTCTTAGTCAAAACAACAGGAGCCTTCTTCATAACGTTAGTAGCACTCTTATTTACAGTCACACCATTCTCACGAACCTGAACAGCAATAGGAGTAGGATCCAAAACATAAGACTCTGGAGCTTGAACCTCAACTAGAGTGTAATCACCATAAGGAACACTAGCAAAAGTAACCTTACCCTCAGCATCAGTAACCTTAGAGGCAAGTACCTCACCGTTCTGGCGTAGTTCGTAAGTAACTCCTTGCAAAGGCTTACCACTATCGACATCAGTCTTAGTCAAAACAACAGGAGCCTTCTTCATAACGTTAGTAGCACTCTTATTTACAGTCACACCATTCTCACGAACCTGAACAGCAATAGGAGTAGGATCCAAAACGTGTGAAGCAACAGTCTCAGTCTCAACCAAGGTATAGTCACCATAGGCAACATCAGCAAAAGTAACCTTACCCTCAACATCAGTAACCTTAGAAGCAACTACCTCATTACCCTTACGCAACTCAAACTTGACACCAGCCAAAGGTTCACCACTATCGACATCAGTCTTAGTCAAAACAACAGGAGCCTTCTTCATAACGTTAGTTATAGGTGCTTGCGTTAATGCGACTGTTGTACCATTTTCACGAATACTTACTGGATGAACCGTAGTAGTATCCAAGACGTGTGAAACTAGAGCTGTTTTTTCAACAACAGTGTAATCACCATAGGCAACATTACTAAACACTGCACTACCATCTTGACCAGTAGTTGCAGTAGTTATCTCCTTGTCACCTTGCTTCAAAGCAAATACAACACCAGCAAGAGGTTCATTAGAATCAGCATCAACCTTGCTCAAACTAATATTTCCCTTAATCTTAGTATTCTTCCAATCAGCAAAAGCAACACTCTTACCATCAGAATCAATATTTACTGTCTCAGTACGAGTAGATGGCAAATATCCTTCAAGAGGAGTCTTCTCAGCCAAAGTATACTCACCGTAAACAACATTGTTGAAAGTAGCAACACCCTGATCGTTAGTTGTAGCGGTCGCAACCTCGTTCTCACCCTTCTTCAAAGCAAACACAACACCCTCAAGCTTGACATTCTCGTCATCACTATCAGACTTAGTAACAACTATGCTGCCCTTGATCTTAGAGTTAGTAATCGTTCCTAAATCTAAGGCATCACCATTTTCACGAACGCTTACAGTCTTATTTATTGAAGTATTTAGAGCATAACCTTTAATTGTTGAAATTTCTTTCAACTTGTATTCTCCATACTTCACGTTACTAAAGGTTGCAACACCATCGGTACCAGTAGTTGCTTCGTACTCAGCAGTTGAAGCATCGCCCTTGAATAATCCGAACTTAACACCTTCTAAAGGAAGATTATTATCGTCAGCATCTACTTTCTTGAGTTTTACGTCTCGAATAATTGCATCATTGACAACTTTAATTACCTCTAGTGGGTCACCGTTTACGTTTACAACACGAGTTAGAGAATTTGCTTGGTAGCCTTCTGGTACAGATTTTTCAGTCAATGTGTATTCACCAAACAAAACGTTAGGGAACACAATATTACCTGAGCTATCTGTCGTACCTTCAAACTTAATTGATTCATCTGTATTGCTCTTCAACTCAAATGGAACACCAGATAGAGGAATATTATTTCCTTGTTCGTCTAGTTCGGAAGATACTTTAAGAACCTTTACGTTACGCTTATCAGCAATAATACCAGCGTTCAAAATAGCTGAATCTGCTGCTGGGTTCAAAGTAAAGTCGTATGTAGTACCTTCGTTATCGGCTGTATCCGTAACATTGTTACCATTGAATTTTCTATTACTTTCAGCAGAATATTCTTCATCATCTGCTTTAGTGAAACGTATTTTATAACTACCACGCTTGTAGACTTCGAAATGGTATTTACCTTCAGCATCTGTTGTAACTGATGGTATTGGCTGATTATTGAAGTCTAGTGCAACATTTCCTGTTTCAGCATCAATTAACTCAACTTTTCTACCAGCTACAGGATCTTCTGTATCACCTTTAATACCATCTTTATTTAAATCTTTGAAGAATACACCATCAACTTTGTACTTTGTGTATGTGGCACAAACTTGGTTACCTTCAGAGAAGATTGTTCCATCAGTTGAAACAGCCGCAGAGTTTATAGCACATTCTCCTGGAGTCAACGAAGTATCATATGGAATCTTGCTTGGAACTATAAGGTTAACTTCTTCCTTCGAAGCAATAGTTGAACCTGACTTTAGTTCTAGCTTAAAGCTCTTTACTTGGCTAAAATCGCTAACTTGGTCAGCAGGAACCCATCCACCATCTGTAACGCTTGCTAAATCATCACCTTGCGGAGCTAGTTTGTATAGAATGTTAAAGCGTTGCAAAACAGTAGCATTTTCAGGTACTGATTCAATACTTGCAGAGAGCGGAGTAGCAAACTTAGAATTACGTTGTAAATATTGCCCAGAATCGTTAGGAACAATAGCGTGGTCACCTTTATAAGGTAAAACGTCAATTACATGTACACTATTTACTTCACCAATTGTGTTGTTGAAAATATTTACACGATAGAAGAAGTTGTATCCTAAGTCACCTGTGGTAGATAGACCGAAAGCAGAAGTATCATACCCAACTTCTTTCTTAACGATTAATTCCAAAGGTGGAACATAGTTAACATTTGCTCTGTGTACAAGTACGCGTTCTTCTCTGTCACCATCATTATCGATGTCTAATGAGTCATTAGTTTTCATCCATGATTGATATTCTGTAATAATATCATTCTTATCATACATAAAGTATGTTTCAATTGGATTATTTGCACCACGCTTAGCATACGGAGTAGCTTCAAGTGTTGTTCTAATCCCTATTGCCCTTAAGTTAGAATTGTTTGGAATCATCTCAGGGATGGTATAGATTACAGCTGTTTTACCCGTATTCTTGTAATTTTTTATTACTTCAGGCTCTTCAATATTTTTACCGTACCAATATTGACTATGTTTACGAACATAGTTGAAACCTTCAGGAATTAACTGTATTAACTTAGCATTTTTAATAGGCTGGCTACCCATCGCACCCCATAGACCATAGTCAGTTGACAATTGGGCTTGGGACCAATATGTAAAGGTAGCACCTTGCTTTGAATACGTCACTCTAAGCTCATTTGAAGAAGCACCATTTATAACTGCTTTAGGTGAAATTGGTTCTAGGCTTGTATATGCATAAGTATCGTTTGTATTATGCCATTTAGCCTGCGATTCATCATCGGTAACTGTTTCACTTGTTCGAATTAAGAAATTAGCTTTACCACGATATTCTTGTCGATCTGTGTACACATGGTCTTTAAATTTTTGAATTTCATCGGCAGTA
The DNA here is from genome assembly GCF_011751945.2 of Actinomyces sp. zg-332. Taxonomy (NCBI): domain Bacteria; kingdom Bacillati; phylum Actinomycetota; class Actinomycetes; order Actinomycetales; family Actinomycetaceae; genus Tongtianella; species Tongtianella jiaweipingae. Next base: position 186,787 of record NZ_CP064951.1, on the reverse strand, counting down.
GGAGCTAACCCAATATTATAAGTGAGAACCATGTTATTGAGAACAATAGGCTTACTAAATTCTAGAAGTAGTTTTGCATATTCAGCTTTAGGATCATTAATATCTATTTTCTGTTCCAGTTGAACATTTTTAGCAAGTTCTACCTTTGTTCCATCATCTTTAACACCATACAAAACGTTAGGAGTATTATTGATGGAATCAACTAGTTCTTGTTGAATTTGCGTTCTTCTCTCTTCTGAGAAAGAATTTATATTTCCATGTCCATTTATTCCTTTAAACTGGAATGACTTGTAACTAGTTCTCTTATCATTATCAAGACTTGATCGAATATCTTCAATCTTATAAAGGGCAGTTACTTTACCATTTTCGGGGTTATCAAAGGCTGAACCATTATTATTTGCACGCATATATACACGGTAGTATAAACCATTTTCAGTTTGATCATATCGTCTATCCGATATAGTATCACCCGTAATAGAGTAATTACCTTCACTTATATCATAATTTATAGGGTATGAACCGCCACCATTTAAATTATCTTTCCAAGCCTCAAATCCACCACCTGGAGAAAAGTAATTCGCTCTTACAGCAAACTTAACTTCACGCGGAGTAAGTTCTCTTTCAGTTGGCAAACCTGCATCAACAATATAACGAGCAGTAACAGTTTGTGTTTCATCAAATGGTTTATTAACCATACGAACACTCAACCAATGAGTGTAACCATTTTTCCAACTACGAGGCCAGTCAGGTCCCTGCCTTGAAGGGTTTTCTACAAGATTCGTTAAGGTTCTAGTAGATTCATCCCATTTGTATGAGCCAAGATTACCATTTGGTTCTACACCTTCAGGTAAAGTGTAAATAATTTTTATATTGCTAGGGATAACATATGATGGATTACCGTTAAAGTCTTTAGGTAGATCGTACAAGTGTGAACCATAAAGGCTAACTACATATCCTGGATCTCCTGTATTTGTTTGATTAGGAGTAACATTCATCGAATAAACTTTACGAGCATTTGGTTCATCCCATTGACCATCACGTGCAGCAAGAAGCGTTTCGTTGTATTCAAACTCTTGTTTTAATAGTTTATAGGTCTTTTCAGCTGAATAAAGAATAGGCTTATCTTTAAAATCGTTACTATCATCACCTTGGCGAACATCAACTTTAACCTTAATTGTATCGCCATTATGCGTATTTTGATTATCTAAGAATTTAAACGGCGCTCTAAAGGTTGCCCTAAAACCACCACTAATTTCTTTAAACTTATAAACCAAATAATAGTTATCAGGATCTTCTTCAACTAACCTGTTATAAATAGCGTTCTGTGAATCTACATATCCAGGCTTTGAAATTTTATTACTCTTCGGTACAGTAATAACAATCCAAGGATTTACTAGTTTTGAACCAGCACCGGAAATAGAAACGTCACCAGCTGCATTTATGGTTCTATCAGGCCAATAATCAGTTTCATGATTAATCGTGTCATTTGGTTCGAGGTTTATAACCTGCAAATCACCACGTAAACCACTATCACCATATGCTGGAGATATTGAATTTCCGAAAGTAACAATAATAAAAGACAAAAGCACAAAAATGCTTATAGCCTTACGTACTGCGTACTTACTCAACTTATACCCCTAAAATTACTTTTCAAATAATATAGCCACGCAGAATGGATAACACAAAATATGGTCCCCCCCCGTGAAACGAACATACAAATACAAGGGTATAGCTTTTTTTAAAAAAATAAAAGAGGGAACGAACGAAGTAAAATTGAATAATTAAAAATAATAAATTAATACAAAAGTAGATTTTGAAAGTATAAATGGCTTGTTGTTGAATACAACAAGCCATAAAACAATACTTTACTATTTATTCCACAGTAACAGACTTAGCCAAGTTCCTAGGCTGGTCAACATCAAGTCCTTTAGCACTAGCAACTTCACAAGCAAATATTTGCATAGGAATAACAGTAACTAACGGTAAAAACAGTGTAGGAGTTTGAGGTACACGGAATATTACTTCAGCACAATCATTCACAAAATCATCACCCTGTTCGGCAATAACAATTGTCTTAGCGCCTCTAGCTCTAACTTCTTGAATATTAGAAATAACCTTCTTATGTAAAACTGGGCGACGCTTAGTAGGAACAACAACAAATACCGGTTGCCCAGCATCAATTAAAGCAATAGGTCCATGCTTTAATTCACCAGCGGCAAAACCTTCAGCATGAATATAAGCCAATTCCTTAAGTTTCAAAGCGCCCTCAAGGGCAATAGGATAAGACACGTGGCGTCCCAAGAAAATAACTGAAGAAGTTGTAACCATTTGGCGAGCAACCTGTCGTATCTGTTCCCCATTATCCAGAACTTCTTGCATCTTATCAGGAATCTTTGAAAGTTCTTCTAAGTAAGTAGCAATCTCATCAACATATTTATTTCCACGAACCTGAGCTAAATATAAACCAAGCAAATAACAAGCTGTTATCTGTGCTGTGAAAGCCTTAGTTGAAGCAACAGCAATCTCAGGACCAGCATGAGTAAGCAAAACAGCATCTGATTCACGAGAAATAGTAGAACCTGGAGCATTCACAATAGCCAAAACCTTTGCTCCTTGTTCACGAGCATGACGAATAGCCATAATCGTGTCCATTGTTTCACCTGACTGTGAAATAGCTACGACCAAAGTCTTTTCATTTACAACAGGATCGCGGTAACGGAATTCATGAGCTAATTCAACCTCAACTGGGATACGACACCAATGTTCAATCGCATACCTAGCTACCATTCCAGCATAAGAAGCAGTACCACAAGCAACAACAATTATCTTATCCACCGTACGCAAGACTGATTGCTCAATACGTAGTTCGTCTAAGGTCAAGAATCCATTTTTATCTGTACGGCTTGCCAACGTATCACGCACTGCTCGAGGCTGCTCATGAATTTCTTTCTCCATAAAAGTAGGCCAACCATCTTTATCAGCACGGCCCTTAATTGAATCTACACTAAATTTCTTAGGTAATACTTCTTCACCATCACTGTTGTATACAACAACATTATCAGCAGTAACATCTGCTATTTCATCCTGTCCAATCTCTAGAGCAGTTTGAGTATACTCAGCAAAAGCCACAGCATCTGACCCCAAGAAGTTTTCGCCCTTACCCAAACCGATAACCAGCGGAGAAGAACGACGAGCAGCAAAAACATGTCCAGGACAATCTTTATTCAATATTAAAAGAGTAAAAGTACCATCAATACGTCCAGTACACTTACGTACAGCCTCTATCATACGAGTATTATTGTCTTCAATATCAAGTGTGGCATATTCTTTAGCTATCAAATGTGCCATTACTTCAGTATCAGTTTCAGAGACAAATTCAACACCCTCAGATTTCAAAATAGGACGGAAAGCATCTGCATTTTCAAAGATACCGTTATGAATTAGAGTAATTACCCCATCATATGAAGTATGTGGATGAGCATTTAAAGTAGTAGGAGCACCGTGAGTAGCCCATCTTGTATGACCTATAGCACAAACAGCATCAGGCAAAGGAGACGATTGCAATTGTGCTTTCAGATTCACAAGCTTGCCAACAGCTTTAGAAGTTATAACTTGGTTTCCCGCGTGCACAGCAATACCAGCTGAGTCATAACCACGGTATTCTAATCTAGACAGACCAGATAAAACTACTTCTAAGCTCGCTTGACTAGAAGCTGAAGAACAATGTCCTGACACTCCACACATATCTAACCCAATCTCTAAAACAAATAATACAATATTGTACATTTAATAATGATAAAAGCATATTACATAACGTAATAATTTACTTTCCTAGCTTTTTCGCTAAAAAATAAAACCAATAAAATATCATTCAAACACAAAATTTCAATAAAATTCTACTAAGAAAATATAGCATATTTAAAATACATTTAACCGTTCACAAACAACAACTCAAAACTTAAATACCACAACATACCTATCGTATAAACAAGGCGCACTTCCCATTTTCTAAAACAAAACATTTTAAGTGGCGAAGAAAAATAGGTACTGCCAGTAATTTTCATGTTACCTCATAACGTGTAATATAATATAGGAATTAAAATTGACAGGTATATTCAAGTAATGAACACAAAAGAAAAATATCCGCAACAGTATTGGTATTTTACAAGAGATAGTTGGTCACAACTTAAAAAAACAACTGATTTGCATTTAGGGCAAAAAGATCTAAACGCAATATCAGGGTTGGCTGACCCAATCGATATGGAAGAAATAAATACTATTTACAAACCTCTGTGTGCATTACTACAAATACGATACGAAGCATACTTAAATTTATTACGTAAACAAAAAAACTTCTTCAATGAGAATTCTAACCATACTATAAATATAGATACACCTTATGTAATAGCAATCGCGGGTAGTGTTTCAGTTGGCAAATCCTCAGTTGCCCGTTTACTACAGACAATGTTGCAACAGCTTCCTTCAAAACCACGAGTAGAATTAGTAACAACTGATGGGTTTCTACACCCAAACAAATATTTATCAGCACATAATATAATGGATAAAAAAGGGTTCCCTATTTCTTATAATATGCCTTTATTACATCAATTTTTGCATAACATTAAATCTGGGAAAACCAATATTTCTATACCCCAATATTCACACGTAGAATACGATATTTTAAAAAACCAAGAACAAATTGTAAAAAATCCTAATATCCTCATTATAGAAGGATTAAATGTTTTACAACCAGCCTTAGGAAAAAATAACCAAATTTTAACTGATTTTTTTAATTTTTCAATTTATATTGATGCCGCTTACGACAACTTAGAAGAGTGGTATGTTGAACGCTTCTTACGTTTACGTGAAACAGCTTTCAAACTAGAAAACTCTTATTTTAAAAACTATGCAAATTTAGACGATAATGAAGCAATTGATAAAGCTAAAGATATTTGGAAAACGATTAACTTAAAAAATTTGAAAGAAAACATTGAAAAAACTAGAACTAGAGCAACAACTATAATTCATAAAGGCAAAAATCATAAAGTAGAAAACATCTTACTAAGAAAACCGTAATAAAAATAACAAAGTAGAATTCTATTTATAAAGATTTATTATTTATAAACCACACGTATTATAACTAACCTAAAAATAGTTATCTTGTGTGATTGTCATCATTTCCACTATTTTCTTCTAATTTAGCTTCTATCTCTGCAGGTAAATGCAACTTATCGTTTTTTAAAGCCGTAGAAATAGTGTCTTCGTCAATATCAATACCTTGATTTATGATGTCTTCAAGCCTTATCCAACGCAAGAACCTAATCTTATTATTAACTATACGTTTAGCTAAAACATTTCCAATAAAGGTAATTATCCTATCTAAAATTATTCCTGATAGGATACCTAAAACTATACCAACGAAAATTGCTAGCAATGGGCTATGATGCAAAATTGCTCCAGCACCATAGCCCAAACTAATTGAATAAGCAGACCAAACGGAAGCAGCACAACATGAAATAGCGATAAATTTCATTCTAGAGTAACCAGTAGCACCAGCAACCATATTCACCGCAATGCGACCAATAGGAACAAACCTAGCCACTAAAATCAAAAATACACCACGTTCGGCCAAAGATCTTTCAGCAGCATCAACTGCCTTCTTTCCTTTGCCTTTATTTAAAAACGGTATTCTATAAAGTGGAATATAACGAGCAATATGATAAGCAGTCACGTCACCTAACCATGCACCTAAGGCACCAAAAATCCAAACCGAAATAATATAAACATTACCAGTAGTGGCGGCAAGGCTACCCAAAGTGATAAGTATTGATTCAGACGGCAAAGGTGGGAAAAATCCATCTACATAACATAAAAGAAATATTATGAAAACTACCCAGTATGAAGCACCAAGTGCTACAACATAGTCTTGAATAAATCCCATACACTCTCTCAATCCAAATTATTTTTGAAACATCATATCAAATAAATGCAAAGAAAGTTATAACAAAAGTGATAAATATTAGTAACAAAAATTATTTTTTAGCTAATAAATCACGAATTTCTTTCAGATAAGTCTCAGCTGTTGGTACTTCTTCAGCTGCTACTTCAGCTGCATCTTCAGATTCCTTCTTCTTAAATGCTACAAGCCTTGCAGCTTTATTAATAGCTTTTAATAAGAAGAATAGAGATGTTCCAACGATCAAGAAGTTTAGTACTGCTTGTAAAAATATTCCATATTGAATTGGTGTACCATTTAGAATAAATGCCATCTCTTCAACATTAGGCACACTAAACAAAGCTGCAATTAGAGGCATAATAATACCATCTACTAAACCAGTGATAATTTTACCGAAAGCTGCACCAATAATAACAGCAACAGCCAAATCAATGACATTACCACGCATCATAAATTCTTTAAATTCTTTTAACATTCAAACCCCATAAATAGATAATAAATATTATTCTTTACTAAAAGTAAATTATGAACAACTACAAATAAATACAAAATTATGTATAAGCGTTAATGATATCCCCTAAATTATCAACATAATTTCATAATACATTTACATTAGTTATCCACAAGGATACATTCTATCAACTATATGTTTATAAAATCTCTATTTTAACGAAATAAACACAAAAGTTAATTGAAATACAATATTCTATACAGTGATTGATAACAAAAAACAACATTTAAGGAAAAGTAAATATTTCACGTGAAACATAAGTTAAAAAATAAAAGCCCCCATAAAAGAGAGCTAATAAATAGAAGCTAAAATCAAAAACCTATAAAGCCAAGTTCTCAGCAACAACCTTAGCCAAATCTTTACAAACGGAGTCAGCCTGCTCTTGGGTCTGAGCCTCCACCATAACTCGAACTAACGGTTCAGTACCAGAAGCACGTAGTAACACCCTACCAGTATCACCCAAAATCTCATTAGCCTTAGCTATGGCTTGCTGAACTTTTTCTTCACCAACTCTAGATTTATCAACATTAGGAACATTTACCAAAGTCTGAGGTAAACGCTTAATACGAGTAGCTAAATCTGAAAGGCTCTTACCTGATTCTTTCACTTCTTTAGCCAAAAGCAGCGAAGTCAATATTCCGTCACCAGTTGAAACATAATCACTAGCAATAACGTGTCCAGACTGTTCCCCGCCTAAGTTATATCCACCAGAAGTCATGCCTTCCAAAACATAGCGGTCACCTACACTAGTTTGAATAGTTTCAATACCAGCTTCACGCATACTTAAAATGAGTCCTAAGTTAGACATAACAGTAACTACAAGAGTATCTTTCTCGAGCATTCCTTTATCTTTGAAAGACAAAGCTAAAATACCCATAATCTTATCACCGTCGACCAAGTTTCCCTCATGATCCACAGCAAGACAACGGTCAGCGTCACCATCATAAGCGACACCAAAATCAGCTTTCAGCTCAACAACTTTAGCTTGTAAATCCTCTGGATGTGTAGATCCACATTTATCGTTGATATTACAGCCATTAGGAGCATTATTAATACAAGTAACCTTTGCATTGAGCTTAGCGAAAACCTTTTCAGCAACTTCACTAGAAGCCCCATTAGCACAGTCCACAACTATGTGGAGCCCCTCTAGAGTTTGATTACAAGAGCTAGCCAAGTGATCAACGTAAGAATCAGCTAAACTCTCAGCATAAACTTTTCCTAAATCAGCCCCCAAAGGACGCTCTATATTTCCAAAGCCTTCATCAAAAATAGCTTGTATCTCATCTTCAGTATGATCAGGGAATTTACGTCCATGGCTGTCAAAAAACTTAATCCCGTTATCTGAAAAAACGTTGTGAGAAGCTGATATCATCACACCCAAGCAAGCCTTGGAATTATTAGTCAAGTAAGCAACTGCTGGAGTAGGAACTAAGCCTAAGTCAATAACGTTTATCCCCATTGAAGTCATACCAGCAATCAAAGCATTAGCCAAAAAATCACCAGATATACGACTATCTTTACCAACTAGAGCCAAAGGCATTTCTTCACCTTCATGATGCGTAGACACATATTTAGCAACAGCCATTCCCATATTCAAAGCTAATTCTGGTGTTAAATCTTTATTGGCTTTACCTCGAATACCATCAGTGCCAAATAAACGTGTCATTTCGACCTTCCTGCTACTAGTTCCTTTTCCCCATAAAACAGGCAAAGAGCATTATTACATCTATTTGTTATGTAACTACAAATTGTTTGTTATATAACTATAAATCGCACCTTTATTCTACTATATTTGCGTTTATCTTTATACACATTCCTAGCTTATTCAAGCATTCAAAAGCAAAATAGTAATTTCTATGCTACTAGCACAGGTAAAACTGTGGTTTTGCTTTTAATCGATACATTAGCATATTTATTTTTAGTGAGGGAGAAGGGAAATCTTGAAGTTGTTGAGGTATGAAAGTGTGAGAGTGGAGGTGGAAAAGTTGAGTGGGAATGTGGGAAACAGCGAGTCGTAAAGGTGGGAAGTTGGGAAGTCGCAAGGGTGAAGTCGTAGAGGTGTAAAGTTGCGAAGTCACGAGGGTGAAGTTGTGAAGATGTCAAGGTGGGACTTGTGGGAGTTGTGGGAGTGGAAAAGTAAAAGAAGTCTTTGGAAATGTGAAGTCGTAGGAGTGAGTGGAAGTAAAAGGAATTTTCAGAATATTAGACAATAGAAAAACAAAGTGAATTTTCGCAGCTACGAAGTTACAAAAAGTTTAGAAAAGCAAAAGTGTCTTTCAAAACTGCAAAATTACAAGAATGGATAAAGACAAAGACACAAGATAACAATGATTTTATGAACCAAAAAGGATTTTCAAGGGTGTGAGGATGGGTAGTTGAGCTGGGGGTTGGTTGGGTGAAGTGAGTGAAGTGGGTTTGTTGCGTAATAGGTTGGTTAGGTGGGCTTGTTTGATTTAGCGTTGCATGAGGATTATGTGAGGGTAACTAGTTAGTTCACAGGGTAGCTAATTGATTGGTTGGCAAACGAGCTGGGTAGTAGGTTGCTTTAGAGTTTTGTGGAGTAATTAGTTAGTTACACTTACTCGGTGCAAAGAGCAACTAAATGGATAAGTTTGTTCATTCCTTTGTTAGGTAACTGGTAACTTAGTTAGTGGGTTAGCTAGTCAGATATTTAAGTGAGTTAGTTGCTTAGTTGCTATTACTTAAGTGAGTTTCTCAATTAATTGGTTAGTTACTAGGTTAACTGGTTGCCTAGTAGGTTCACAGGATGGCTCGTTAGTTGGTGTATCAAAGAGTAAGCGAAAGTAGATACGGATAAACAGAAATACAGAAAGAAAGGAAATTGGCTGCTTGGTAACTTGCTTAGCTGTTGACTGATAATTGCTTAAGTTAGTCGGTGAATAAATAAATGTGTGAACAAATACTTATGTGAGTAGAAAATAAAAAAGAAGATTTACTAAAAGGAAAACAGGAAATGAATGAAGGAAAAGAGGAATTACTGAAAAGAAAGAAGCAAAATAGCTATATAAATGAATGTATGAACAAACAAACAATTAAATAAATAAAACCAAAAATATATTTTTATAGCTAAAGCAAAATTACCAAAAGCACTACCAAAACAATTTCAAAAACTATAAGGCTATAAATAAAACAGCTCCAAAGCAGATTATAAAGTTTTATAAATAACTTTCTCGTTAAATAGTTTAGTCCCGACCAACAGATCGGGACTAAAACAAAAGTAATATTAACGCTTTGAGTACTGAGGTGCTTTACGAGCTTTCTTAAGACCTGCCTTCTTACGCTCAACTGCACGAGCGTCGCGGGTCAAGAATCCTGCTTTCTTCAAAGCTGGGCGGTTTGCATCGCGATCAATTTCATTTAGAGCACGAGCAATACCCAAACGCAATGCACCAGCCTGACCTGAAATACCGCCACCGTGAATACGAGCGATAACGTCAAAACGACCTTCAATATCTAGAAGAGCGAATGGTGCATTTACAAGCTGCTGATGTAACTTATTTGGGAAGTAATCTTCTAGATTACGACCGTTAAGTTTCCATTCACCAGTGCCTGGTACTAGACGGACGCGAGCGACCGCCTGCTTACGGCGACCTAGTGCTTGACCTGGTGCCAATAATGTCTGACCTTTGCCTTTTGAGGCAACTTTGGTCTCAGTAGTATATGAGCTTGGAACATTTTCCTCTGTTAGCTCATCAATCTCAACAGTGGTCTCTGCCACAGTTCTCCTCATTCTGTAAGAGGTCCGTTAGGTTATAAACCTTACTGGGCGACCTGGGTTATTTCAAAAGGAACTGGCTTCTGTGCAACATGAGGATGCTCAGATCCAGCATACACTTTCAACTTACGAAGCTGAGCACGACCCAATGAGTTCTTTGGGAGCATGCCACGAATAGCTTTTTCAACTGCTCGTTCTGGGCGAGTTGCTAACAATTCGCGATAGCTAACAGCCTTCAAGCCACCTGGATGTCCTGAGTGGCGGTAGGCGAACTTCTGATCTAGTTTTGCTCCTGTTAGGGCAACTTTGTCAGCATTGATAATGATAACGTAGTCTCCGTTGTCCATATGTGGAGCAAAGGTCGGCTTATGCTTCCCACGGAGCAAAGTGGCTGCATGAGTTGCCAATCGGCCTAGTACGATGTCAGTAGCATCAATGATGTACCAATTCTTCGTAATATCGCCTGGCTTAGGTGAATACGTGCGCACGTTCTTTGCCTTCATTTCTCTAGTATTTTGCGTTACAAACACATTTATTTTCGTAATAAACGGTCCAAACAAACGCATTTCTTTACATAACATAGGGTTGTGAGCTTATAACATTTTGGTGAGTGGGAAGCACCAAAAACAGCACACACAACGAGATATATTGTACATAAAAAAACAGATAATGCAAAACTATTATTCACTTTAAAATTTTAATCACAGCATTTTTCATCAATATTTTTATTTAAAACACGTTTAACTTTAGCTTTTTCGGCTTGCTCAAAGAATAAATCAGACGAAGGATATTTTACTTCAACTAAAGATAAACCATGAGGTGGAGCAATATTAACGCTATGATTCCTAGATGGATTGTCTAATAAGAACCTGCCCCAACAAACTTTTTTACTCCCCTGCCCAATAAGTATCAAAACACCAACTATTGACCTTACCATAGAATGACAAAATGCATCAGCTTGTACCAGCACTTCAATTTCACCTGAAAAATTACGAGAAACTTCTAGCTTTTTCAAAGTTCGAATAGTAGTAGCACCTTCTCTAGGCTTGCAATAAGACAAGAAATCGTGTTCTCCAAGCATTTTTTCCGCAGCTTTATTCATTAGTTCAACATCTAAATAATTTTCATGCCACAAAACATAATTTCTTCTAAACACATTCCTGTATGAAAAGCTATCAGCAATTGTGTAAATATATTTGCGAGATAATGCACTGAATCTAGCATCAAAATCATCAGAAACGATTTTCAAGTCATGCACAACAATGTCTGTTTTTTCCTTGTTTTCTGTACCGTGCAGAATCTGGCTCTTATCAAGCATAGCTAAAACATTGTTAAACCTTATTTTCATTTGCCTAACAGCATGAATCAAAGCATATAAAACTTGTAGTTTAGCCTTGTCGTCAAGAATAAATCTCTTCCCTAAATTAGGTAGCAAAAACTCTTCATCTATACGATTAAACAATTCTTCAATGCTAAAAGAAGTGGAATCAAATTTTTCTAAGACCTTTTGGAAACTCTCAACTGCTAATTCTTCTTCAGAAAAAACATTTAGTATACTTTTTCTCACATTCTGATTAGCTAAAACTGTAGAATCTAGGATTTCTTGAGCATTTACGCGAGCAAATTTGAACAAGCTCTGTAACGAAATATCAAAATGTGCTACTTGGTGGCTAGCATGAACACCAGCATCTGTACGCCCAGCAACAGTTAGAGTAATGTCATCACGTGTAAAAATTTTCAGAGCTTTTTGTAGCTCCCCTTGTACTGTACGCAAATCATTTTGGTAAGCATAGCCATGAAACCTTGATCCGTCGTAGGAAAAATCTATTCGTATTCTTATACTCATATAAAAAGTATATAGGAAGTTTATTTTTAGGGTTATAAAAACTTTTCGAACTCAGATAAATGCCTCAGTAATACGTGTTTAGGACAAGGTAATTATAAAAGAATTATTTTCTAATTCATAAGTTTTAATCTTGTAAGCAAATAGTAGTTTCTCAGGTTTTTCAAGTCTTTCTAAGTTTTATTTGTAGATTTTGTTTATCTTAGCTTTTGGTTGTGAAATGAATTTTTCTTTGCTTTTCCATAAGTTTCATTTGCCTAGTTTGAGGTTATTATTTAAGATTTATTCTTTTTAAGTCGGATGTTATTTTTTGTAAGCTATGGGATATCTCTTGATTATACAAAGGCTTTAGTTTCGCTGTTACTTATTTCCTAAAAAATATCTAGTCAAAGTGCTTTTAGAGTCAGATTTTACAAAGTATTCAAGCTTTTGAGTCATTGAAGTATTGAGTGTTTTGAAACATAAATTTTGCTGAAAAACTGCCCTTACAGCTTTCTAGTATTGATGTAGTTCTTTGCCTTGCTATCAACATAAGTGTTTTGATTGCCAAATATTCCACATGATAGCTAGAAATACTACAGCGGTATTCTTACACTTCAAGTAGCTTGTAATAGAGTTAGATACACCCATATAAATCAACTTTTTATGGCTTTATAACACAAGTATTAGAAGCTATAGAGGCCTTACGTGAGCTTCTATGATAAGCCCCCCATCAGGAGCTGTTCAGTATTCCTCTAGAAAAGCTTGCAGTAGCAAACTCTATAACTAGGTTTAGAAAACAAACAATCTCTCAGCATAATGACTTTGCTAAAACTCATAAGCAAACTTAATAACTATAACTACTCTCTTTTATGACAGTGCTAGTAAAATAACAACCTTATATTCCAATACCTAAACTTGCAAAGCTCTTTTACACTCAAGTTAGCAAAAAAAGAATTTTAAATTTCAAATCTTGAGAAAGTGGTTTTCTACCTTTAGCAATAACTTATTTAGTTCTTCCGTAAAAAGATATAGATTTTCAGACCAAATAACAAATGAGTAACTAGTAGTAGAGAAGAAGCCGCAGCAGAAGAAGAACACAAAGAGAAAAGAAGATGAAAGGGAACGAGAGAGTGAAATAAAGGGAAAATAGCTGTTAACTAAGCCGAAGTAAAATAAAGTCACCCCGACCTATGCTCTAAGTGTTGTAAAACAAGCAGTTACAATATCAAATAGCATAAGCCTTTTCCTTTTTCCTTCCTCCCTCCCCTGAAAAAGTTCATGTTAAAGCAATGAGACGGCCACCTAAAAGATGACCGTCTCAAAAAGTTTCAGACCCGAAACATCAATTATTCAGCAGCTGGTGTTTCTTCAGCTTCAGCCTCTTCAACTTCAGTTTCTTCAGTCTTAGGTTCTTCGACCTTTGGCTCTTCAGCAGCAACTTCAGCTACTTTTTCAGCAGTTGCTACTACTTTTTTCTTTTCAACTGGTTCTAGAACCAATGAAATAACAGCCATAGGTGCGTTATCACCCTTACGGTTCATTGTTTTAACAATGCGTGTGTATCCACCCTTACGTTCAGAGTCGATTTTTGGCGCAATAACGTCAAACAATGTGTACAAAACTTCCTTGTCACGAATAACACGTGAAACAAGACGACGAGCGTGTAGATCGCCACGTAGAGCCTTTGAGATTAGCTTTTCAGCTAGAGGCTGCAAACGCTTTGCGCGAACCTGAGTTGTTGTAATTGACTCATGTCTAAACAATTCAGTGGCCAAGTTGGCCAACATTAGACGCTCATGTGCTGGGCTACCACCCAAACGTGGGCCTTTTGCCGGCTTCGGCATAATGTCTCCTATTTAATAAATCGTCTCAATCAGAATGGGGTTCCGTTACTGAATTGAATATCACTAGTTGTAACTGCGTCTGGGACAAGAGATGGTACTGGGCTATCTTTCAATGACATTCCCATAGAAGCCAACTTGTCCTTAATTTCACTAATAGATTTTGCACCGAAGTTACGAATATCCATCAAGTCTGCTTCAGAACGAGCAACAAGTTCACCAACAGTTGCAATACCTTCACGCATCAAGCAGTTCAAAGAACGAGATGACAAGCCCAAATCCTGAACAGAAATAGCATATTCAGCTGTCAAAGACGCATCTGTTACAGCTAAGCCAATTTCAACACCTTCAGCATCAACATTCAATTCACGAGCCAAACCGAATAGTTCAACTAGTGTCTTACCAGCTGATGCTACAGCGTCACGAGGCTTAATAGCTGGCTTTGTTTCAACATCGATAATTAGACAATCGAAGTCAGTACGCTGTTCAACACGTGTTGCTTCAACTTTATATGTCACCTTTAGAACTGGTGAATAAATTGAATCAATTGGGATACGTGAAATTTCAGCATTAGCATCTTTGTTCTGTTGTGCTGAAACATATCCACGTCCACGTTCAACAGTAAGTTCGATTTCAATCTTACCTTTGCTGTTTAGTGTTGCGATATGCAAATCTGGATTGTGTACTTCAACACCAGCTGGCAAAGTAATGTCAGCTGCTGTAACTTCTCCTGGACCAGATTTGCGTAGGTACATCACTACTGGTTCGTCATTATCTGAAGACAAAACTAATTCTTTGATATTCAAAATAATTTCAGTTACATCTTCTTTTACCCCTGCAATAGTGCGGAATTCGTGTGGAACACCATCAATGCGAATGGATGTTACTGCCGCACCAGGTATAGAGGAAAGTAGCGTACGACGCAGTGAGTTACCGAGAGTATAACCGAATCCTGGTTCAAGTGGTTCAATTGTGAAACGAGAACGGAAAGGAGAAACAACTTCCTCGGTTAATGTTGGTCGCTGTGCAATAAGCACTTTAATGTCCTTTCTTTCCAGCATCCACTATATGATGCCGGGGGCAGGGTTTCTGTGGCAATACCACAGTCGAAGCACCTTGCTTAAATAAAGCAGGTAGTTACGTTATATAGTTCAATTATGGATGACGACGCTTTGGAGGACGGCAACCATTATGTGCTTGTGGTGTAACGTCCTGGATAGAACCAACTTCCAGACCTGTAGCCTGTAGAGAGCGAATCGCTGTTTCGCGACCTGATCCTGGTCCTTTTACAAAAACATCAACCTTTTTCATACCATGTTCTTGTGCACGACGTGAAGCAGCTTCAGCTACTAGCTGTGCAGCAAATGGTGTAGATTTACGAGAACCCTTAAAACCGACCTGACCTGAAGAGGCCCATGCAATAACAGCACCTGTTGGGTCTGTAATAGAGACGATTGTATTGTTGAAGGTTGACTTAATATAAGCATTGCCATGAGTTACGTTCTTACGCTCTTTGCGACGACCTTTACGTGCAGAGCTAACGCGAGCCTTTGATGCCATATTTTTCTTTCTCCTGAGAGGTAATCAACCGCTACCTTATTTTAAGGCGCGGACAACTTTTACTTGGCCTTCTTCTTTCCAGCCACTGTACGCTTTGGACCCTTACGAGTACGTGCGTTTGTCTTGGTACGCTGACCGTGAACTGGCAAACCACGACGGTGGCGAAGACCTTGATAACAAGCAATTTCAACTTTACGACGAATATTAGCTGCTACCTCACGGCGCAAGTCACCCTCAACTTTGAAGTTTGCTTCAATATAATCACGAAGCTTGACCAGATCATCGTCAGTCATATCTTTAACGCGCAAATCAGGACTAATACCTGTAGCTTCCAAAGTTTGCTTTGCGCTTGTACGACCAACACCATAGATATAGGTTAATGCGATCTCTAGCCGCTTTTCGCGGGGGAGATCAACACCGGCAAGACGTGCCACTATTTCTACTCCAATTGTTCATTCGGAGGCTTTGCCCAACATCCGATGCTGGTTCCATCGGCCCCGGCCTCCGACACCGGGGGTTGCTTCAAAAGCTTGTTGGACACCTATCATTTAATTACGTCAGAAATTAGCCCTGACGCTGTTTGTGTCGACTATTTTCACAGATAACCATGACACGTCCATGGCGACGAATCACCTTGCACTTATCACAGATTTTCTTGACACTCGGCTTTACCTTCATAATCTTCCTCCGCCAGCGCACGCTGGCAACAGTTACTTATAGCGGTAAACTATACGACCACGAGTTAGGTCGTATGGGCTCAATTCAACGATAACGCGGTCTTCTGGAAGAATACGAATATAATGCTGACGCATCTTACCTGAAATATGCGCAAGAACAAGGTGGCCATTACTTAGTTCCACACGAAACATTGCGTTCGGTAGGGATTCAATAATCGTTCCCTCGATCTCAATAACACCGTCTTTTTTAGCCATTTACTCCGACTATCCTTAATATTTAGCACGCAAATAATTCCTTACACACCTTATGTAAGAAACCCCCAAAACATATTTCATAAATAAAGTACGTAGAGAGGACGCACAGACTAATACTTTACGCTATTTTTATAATAAAATAAAGCAATAATTATAAATATGAGAAAATTTAAGCAAAGAAGAAATTTTAATCTAAACTAACAGGAGTTATACCAAATTTAGATAATTCTTCTTTCCCGTAATCAGGTGCACTCAAAACACTAATTCCATCAGGAGTTATAGCAACTGTATGCTCCCAATGAGCAGCTCTAGATTTATCCAAAGTCACCACTGTCCACTCATCTTCAAGAGTCCGGTTGTCCTGCTTGCCTGCAGTGAGCATTGGTTCAACACAAACTACTAACCCCGGCTTAATCTTTGCGTGACGTCCAGCAGCAACATAGTTCAAAACATCAGGCGGCTGATGCAAAGTCGAACCAATGCCATGCCCAATAAAATCTAGAACAATATCTGGTTCCCAACCAAATTTATGAGCAAATTGGCTAACTACATCTTCAACAGCTACCCCAACACCAGATAAAGTCTTAGATCTGGACAAAGAAGCTATTCCTGCCCACATTGCCCTACGTGTAGCTTCGCAAAGCTGCCTATCTTTCTCAGCGCCTTTTTCATCTCCACCGACAATCATCGTAAAAGCTGCATCACCGTGCCACTGATTGCCCTTTTCATCTTCAACTATTGCTCCACAGTCAAAAGAAACTAAATCGCCGTCTCGTAGCTTTTGCTTACCCGGTATGCCATGCACAATTACTTCATTCACACTAATACATACTGTTGCTGGAAACCCATAATATCCTAAGAAATTTGATTTTGCTCCCAAGGAAGCAATTGTTTGCCTGCTCACATCATCTAAGTCAGCAGTTGTCATTCCAGCTTTACATTCTTTACGTAAATTTTCATGTATCTTAGCTACAACTAGACCAGCTCTACGCATATGTCTCATCTGATCTAATGTTTTATACTCTATACGTCCCATTTTTAATATTCCCTTAATGCAAAAGAAACGGGAATAAATCCCGTTTCTTATAGTAAAACTTTATTTTGCTAGCGCCTTGAAAATTAGTTCACTAACTTCATCTATACTACCGCTACCGTCTACTTGAACGAGCAATCCAAGTTTTGAATAGTAATCAGTCAATGGGCGAGTCAATTCATGATAAATCTTCATACGTTCACGAATTACTTCTTCATTGTCATCTGGACGGTTTTGTTCTTTAGCGCGGTTAAGCATACGCTTTACAACTTCGTCATCATCTGCTTGAATTTCAAGGACAAAGTCTAGTTCTTCTCCACGTTCAACAAGAATACCATTCAATACTTCAGCTTGTTCAATTGTACGTGGATATCCATCCAACAAAAATCCGTTACTACAGTCATCTTCAGTTAGACGACTTGCCACCATAGGATTTGTAACTGTATCAGGGACATATTCGCCCTTTTCTACATATTTTTTAGCTTCAATTCCCAAAGGTGTATTCTCGCTCATATTTTTGCGGAAAATTTCACCAGTTGATATAGCTGGAATATTAAAATGTTCAGCAATACGAACAGCCTGTGTACCTTTACCAGCCCCCGGAGGACCTAGCAAAATTATGCGTATCATCTCAAGAATCCTTCATAATGATGTTGTTTTAATTGTGAGTTAAGTTGCTGTACAGTTTGCAAACCTACACCAACCATAATTAGTAGTGTTGTACCACCAAACGGCATCTGCTGAATTCCCATAGCAATCATAATGATTTCAGGAATCATAGCTATACCTACAAGATAAATAGCACCCGCAGTTGTAATACGGCTAACTACATAACGCAAATATTCTGCTGTTGGACGTCCAGCGCGAACACCTGGAATAAATCCTCCATATTTCTTCATATTCTCAGCAACTTCATCTGGATTGAAAGCAATAGTTGTGTAGAAGAAGCAGAAGAAGCTAACTAGCACCGCATAAATAACTAGATATAGTGCAGACTGGTTGTGGAAATTAGCACTGACCCATGCTACCCAACTACTCTTTTGATCTCCGAACTGAACAATCAACTGAGGCAAAGCCAAAATTGAAACAGCGAATATGATAGGAATAACACCTGAAATGTTAATTTTTATTGGGATATAAGTTGTTGTACCACCATAACTACGGCTACCAATCATACGCTTAGTGTACTGAACTGGTATACGACGAGCAGCCTGTTCAATGAACACAATAGCTATCGTAACAGCAACGATAATTCCTATAACACCAAATGTCTTTGATACCCCGTTGTTTGAGTTAGAAATAGCCCAAATATGACTTGGCATATTAGAAATAATGGAAGTGAAAATTAGCAATGACATACCATTACCAATTCCCTTTTGAGTTATTAACTCTGCTAACCACATGATTACACCAGTACCAGCAGTCATAGTAATCATCATAATAATGAAGTTCATGACAGTGTTATTTGGAATAATTGGTGTATTACATCCAGGGAATAGTCGCCCAGCCCTAGCAATGGAAATAATAACTGCAGATTGTAAAATAGCTAGGAAAATAGTCAAATAACGTGTGTACTGAGTCATTACAGCATGACCACTTTGTCCCTCTTGATGAAGATCTTCAAAACGAGGAATTACCACACGCAAAAGCTGAATAATGATTGAAGCCGTAATGTAAGGCGTAATACCTAAAGCAAAAACTGAAAGCTGAAGCAAAGCTCCACCAGAAAACAGATTAACTAAAGATAGGAATCCACCTTCTTGGGTAGCAACCAAGCATTTTTGCACATTAGTATATGAAATACCTGGCGTAGGCAAATGCGAACCCGCGCGGAACAATACAATAATCATTAATGTAAATAATATTTTGCGTCGCAAATCAGGTGTACGCAATGCTTGAGCAAACACGGAGAACAATCTTATTCCACCTTATTTTCCACTTAAACGAACAAGTAATTACTAACTTTCAATATAGTCAATAATTACATTAAACCTTTAATACTGTATCTGATTTATCAAAAAAATACATTAAAATTATAAAAATATATAAAAATAGTTCCAATATTTTACTTTTTTAATAATTAAGAATTATAAAAAGGAACATTTACTTGCACATACTCTTATTCTAATATCTTAGAAATCCTAGACAATCCAATGTTATTCACAACGGTAATTATTACAATGTAGCAATACAATATAAGTTTACTTTCATAAATATATTATAACTAAACTATAAATATAAAACTCCTGTAGCAACGTACAATAAGTAAAATCAAATACGTTATACCTTACATAGACACGCTCAATAATACATTTGTAAACCACACGCAATGCGAGCAGTTTTTATTCATACTCTGATAGAAAAGAACTCGTTTTACTTGATTTGTTTTCTAAAAAATCGAATTTATAACAATAATCTTAGGCATGACTATTTTTTCATAATGGTAGCCCCTGATATCTCCTCAGTATCCAAAGGAGCTACTCTTTAAAGTAGCAAAAGCAGTATAGCCTCTTAGTAAGAAAAGCACTATTTTCTCAATAAAAGAACCCTCCATTTTCCCAAAAGCTCTATCTTTAAATGAAAGAACTATATACTTTTGCGAAAATTCCAAAATCTTCATTGCCTATTAGGAATACCAAGCTTAATAAAATGGCTAGAAATACTATCTGATATAACAGTACAAATATACTTTTGCTTTCTGTCTAATTTAGAAAATACCTAGGCGTAGAATGAATTATTTTTATCCACTACAGGACAAAATAACTTTATCCTCAAAATAACTACACATTTTCTTGCAATAAAGCAGATTTCACAAATATAAATGCCTATATTTAAAAACTTGACTATCCCATAAAACAGCAAATGGTCACTTCATAAATAAATTTAAATACCTGTTTTAAATTTATATCCATAGTAACCTGTTTAAGTTTTCGCTATGTTGTTAGTGTTAAGTTATCTAATACAACTTTTAGAGACATGATTGTAATTCCGACTGCAAACTACAATAAATCTAGTTAAACTTTTCAGTTATTTTTGATTAAACTCTACAAATTTTTTTAAAAAAATTTGGGTGGCAATATATACCACCCAAACTAAAAAACAAACTTTAGCGAGTAACAATGTTAACGCTACCGCCAGCCTTTTCAATCTTGTCTTTAGCAGATGCAGAAGCTGCATCAACTTCAAGTTCAAACTTTACAGAAACTTCGCCTGTACCAAGAACTTTAACAAGATTCTTGTCGCGAACAGCTCCCTTTTCTACCAAGTCAGCAACAGTTACTTTGCCACCTTCTGGGAAAAGTTCAACAAGTTTTTCCAAGTTTACTACTTGGTATTCAACACGGAATGGATTCTTGAATCCACGCAACTTTGGAAGGCGCATATGCAATGGCATCTGACCACCTTCAAAGCGTGCTGAAACTTGATAACGAGCCTTTGTACCTTTAGTACCACGACCAGCTGTCTTACCTTTAGAAGCTTCACCACGACCCACACGAGTCTTAGCTGTCTTAGCACCTGGTGCTGGACGCAAATGGTGAACTTTCAAAGTCTGTACTTTTTCATCAGCCATAATCAGTTGTCCTCCTCAACCTTCACTAGGTGTGAAACAACATGGATCATTCCACGAACCTGAGCGTTGTCTTCACGAACTACTGTCTGACCAATACGATGCAAACCTAGAGTGCGAAGAGTTTCACGCTGGTTACGCTTACCACCAATTGAAGACTTAGTCTGTGTAATCTTTAGCTGAGCCATTATTCACCGACCTTTGCTTCACGAGTAGCACGCTTTTCAGCTTCACCTTCTGCACGTGCACGTAGCATAGCTGCTGGAGCAACACGCTCCAATGGCAAACCACGGCGAGCAGCAACAGCTTCTGGCTGTTCTAGTTGCTTTAGTGCATCTACGGTTGCATGAACGATATTTATTGCATTAGCAGAACCAAGTGATTTACTTAGTACGTCATGAATACCAGCGCATTCAAGTACCGCACGAACAGGACCACCAGCGATAACACCAGTACCTGGAGATGCAGGACGCAACAAAACTACGCCAGCAGCATCTTCACCTTGAACTAGGTGAGGAATTGTGCGACGAATCATTGGAATGTTGAAGAAGTTTTTCTTAGCTTCTTCAATGCCTTTAGCAATAGCGGCTGGAACTTCTTTAGCTTTTCCATAGCCTACGCCAACGGTACCTTCACCGTCACCGACAACTACTAGAGCTGTAAAGGAGAAACGACGTCCACCCTTTACAACCTTGGAAACGCGGTTGATAGTAACAACACGCTCAATATATTGATTTCTTTCTTCACCACGACGATTGTCACGGCGCTCTTCACGGCGTCCTCCCCTGCGTTCGCGACGTTCTTCGTCGCGACCCTCGGCTGAGGCCTGACCATTCTTTACACGCTGCGTTGCAGCCATCAGTATTCCTCTACTCTCTTCCGGGGATTATAAGCTTAAGCCACCCTCACGGGCACCTTCTGCGACAGCCGCTACGCGACCATGATATTTGTTACCACCGCGGTCAAATACTACAGTAGTAATGCCTGAAGCTTGGGCACGTTCAGCAATACGCTTACCAACTTCACGAGCTGCTTCAACCTTTGTACCTTCAAAGCCCTTAGCAACTGCTTCAAGAGTTGAAGCAGAAACCAATGTGTGACCTTTAGTGTCATCGATTATTTGAGCAACCATGTGGCGGTTGGAACGTGTTACGACCAAACGAGGACGTTCTGAAGAACCATTTACACGCTTGCGTACACGAATATGGCGACGCTTACGAGCAACAGCCTTTCCCTTTCCTGCGATCGAGTAAGCCATTATTACTTACCAGCCTTTCCAACCTTGCGACGGACATGTTCACCAGCATATCGAATACCTTTACCTTTGTATGGTTCAGGCTTACGAATCTTGCGAATATTTGCTGCGACTTCTCCGACCTGCTGCTTGCTGATACCAGAAACAGTAATCTTTGTTGTGCCTTCAACAGCTAGTGTAATACCAGCTGGTGGTTCAACAACGACTGGGTGAGAGAAACCTAGTGCTAGTTCAATACCTTGACCTTTAGCAGCAACACGGTAACCTGTACCAACAATTTCAAGTTTCTTTTCGAAACCTGCTGTAACACCAATAACCATGTTGGAAATTAGTGTACGAGTTAGACCGTGTAGTGAACGAGGTAGGCGATCTTCACCATTACGTGTTACAACTACTTCGTTTTCTGCCAAAGTTACAGTAATCTGTTCAGGGATCTGGTGAGTCAATTCACCTTTAGGACCCTTGACAGTTAGTGTTGAGCCTTCAAGCTTAACGTCCACACCTGCTGGAATGGATACTGGAATCTTGCCGATTCTCGACATTTTATTCAGCCTCCATTCTTACCAGATGTAGGCGAGGACTTCCCCACCCACACCCTTCTCGGATGCCTCACGGTCTGTTAGTAGACCTGAGGATGTGGACAAAATTGCAACACCTAGCCCACCAAGAACCTTAGGTAGCTTAGTGGATTTTGCGTAAATACGCATACCAGGCTTTGAAACACGTTTGATACCTGAAATAGCACGTTCGCGATTAGCGCTGTACTTTAGTGTCAATGTAAGTGTTTTACCTACGCGTGCTTCTTCTTCAGACCAGTCAGCAATATAACCTTCAGTCTTCAAAATGTTAGCGATTGCGGCTTTTAGCTTTGAATAAGGCATTGAAACCGAATCGTGATGTGCCGAATTGGCATTACGCAGACGAGTTAACATATCTGCGATTGGATCTGTCATAGTCATTTTGGGCTACAGCCCTTCCTCATCGCGGTTTCCCAGTTATCAACCAGAGACCTACGACGTAGTTGTTACCAGCTAGACTTGCTTACACCTGGGAGCTGGCCCGCATGAGCCATCTCACGAAGACAAATACGGCATAAGCCGAATTTGCGGTACACAGAGTGTGGACGACCACAACGCTGACAGCGTGTGTATGCACGTACAGCAAATTTTGGTTTACGTGCTGCTTTAATCTTTAGTGAGGTCTTTGCCATATTAGTCCTCCTTGAATGGGAAACCTAGATGACGCAACAATGCACGTCCTTCTTCATCGGTTGTTGCAGAGGTGACAACAGTAATATCCATACCGCGTACACGGTCAATGGCATCCTGGTCAATCTCATGGAACATTGATTGTTCAGTCAAACCGAATGTGTAGTTTCCGTTACCATCAAACTGTTTTGAGGATAGACCACGGAAGTCACGAATACGTGGCAATGCCAAAGATAACAAACGATCTAGGAATTCCCACATGCGATCTCCACGTAGTGTAACGTGAGCACCAATTGGCTGACCTTCACGTAGTTTGAACTGTGCAATTGACTTACGAGCTTTTGTAACAACTGGCTTTTGACCAGTAATAGCTGTCAAGTCACGAACCGCACCTTCAATTTGCTTTGAGTCGCGTGCAGCTTCACCAACACCCATGTTGACTACGATCTTTACTAGACCGCCAACCTGATGGATGTTTTTGTGACCAAACTCTTCACGTAGCTTAGGAAGGATTTCCTCTTTATAGCGAGTCTTGAGACGAGGTGTTAGATCACTCATTACTCAACATCCTTTCCTGACTTCTTGGCGACACGTATACGTACAACACGCTTACGTCCACCACGTGTAACCTCTTCTTCGCGGAAACCAACGCGTGTTGGCTTCTTTGTTTCAGGGTCAACTAGCATAACGTTACTAATATGAATTGGGGCCTCGACTGTCTGGATACCTCCGGAAGAACCGTTTTGTCCTTGACGAAGGTGACGTGTTACAAGCTGAACGCCTTCAACTGTTACGCGATCACGTAACTTATCAACGTTGGTAACACGACCTTGTTTACCTTTGTCTTTACCAGAGATGACCTGTACGAGGTCGCCCTTTTTAATTTTGGACGCCATTATTAAATCACCTCCGGAGCCAAGGAGATAATACGCATGAATTTCTTTTCACGTAGTTCACGACCTACTGGGCCGAAAATACGTGTACCGCGTGGATCTCCGTCTTTATTTTTGAGAATAACGGCTGCGTTCTCATCGAAACGTATGTAGGAACCGTCTGGGCGGCGGCGTTCTTTAGCTGTACGAACAACCACTGCCTTGACGACATCACCCTTCTTAACGTTGCCACCAGGAATAGCATCCTTTACTGTGGCGACGATGATGTCACCGATTCCCGCGTAGCGGCGACCTGAACCACCTAGAACACGGATACATAGAATTTCTTTTGCACCTGTGTTGTCGGCAACTTTTAGTCGCGACTCCTGCTGAATCATTCTTTCTCCTGTCGTCGTGCCGGTTCTCGTCTTTTACGAGCCTAGCCGAACGGATTTGGACTTCTTTTAGTAGAAGGGCTTACTTAGCCTTCTCAATAATCTCGACCAAACGCCAGTGCTTTGTTGCACTTAGTGGACGAGTTTCCATAATGCGGACTAAGTCACCGACTGCAGCAATGCTGTTTTCGTCGTGTGCCTTAACCTTCTTTGATCTACGAACAACTTTACCGTAAAGAGCGTGCTTTACTCGTTCTTCAACCTCGACAACAATGGTTTTGTCCATTTTGTCACTTACGACGTAACCACGACGTACTTTACGGTCATTGCGTACGACCTTTTCGTTATTTTCGCTCACGTTTACGCTCACTTCTCAGACTCTGGCGCAGTGCGAATTCCTAATTCGCGTTCACGCGCAATCGTGTAGATACGGGCAATATCGCGGCGAACAGCCTTAATACGGCCGTGGTCTTCAAGCTGACCAGTTGCCTGCGAAAATCGCAAGTTGAATAGTTCAGCTTTCGCCTTTTCCAGTTCCTGTGCTAGACGGATGTCATCCATCTCATCGAGGTCAGTTGGACGTAGTCCTTCAGAACCGATAGCCATCAGTCTTCACCACCCTCACGGACAACAAAACGAGTCTTCATTGGGAGCTTGTGCATTGCACGACGCATAGCTTCGCGTGCTAGCGGCTCCGGTACGCCAGCCAATTCGAACATAATTCGACCTGGCTTTACTGGTGCTACCCACCATTCTGGGGAACCTTTACCTGAACCCATACGAGTTTCAGCTGGTTTCTTTGTTAGAGGACGGTCTGGGAAAATATTAATCCAAACCTTACCACCACGCTTGACATGACGTGTCATAGCGATACGGGCTGCCTCGATCTGGCGGTTAGTGATGTATGCAGGTTCTAGAGCCTGAATACCATACTGACCGAATACTACCTCAGTTCCACCTTTTGACATACCTGTACGATGTGGACGGTGCTGACGACGGAACTTGGTCCTACGTGGGATTAACACTATTAGGCCTCCGTTCCTTCTGTTTCAGTTTTTGCTTCAGGTGCTGGTGTTTGAGCGTTCTTAACCTGCTTAGCGTTATCACGCTGACGGCGAGAACCACCACGACGGTCACCACGACGTCCGCGAGAGCCTTGTTCAGCCTGCAAACGTGCAAATTCTTTTTCGGTAACGTCGCCCTTATAAATCCAAACTTTCACACCAATACGGCCGAAAGTTGTGTGAGCTTCATAGAAGCCATAGTCAATATTTGCGCGAAGTGTATGCAATGGCACACGACCTTCACGATAGAATTCGGCGCGGCTCATTTCAGCACCACCCAAACGACCAGAGCACTGGACGCGGATACCTTTGGCACCTGAACGTAGAGCAGCTTGAATTCCCTTACGCATTGCGCGACGGAATGAGACACGTGATGTCAACTGCTCAGCAATACCCTGAGCAACAAGCTGTGCGTCGATTTCTGGATTCTTTACTTCAAGAATGTTTAGCTGAACTTGCTTGCCTGTTAGCTTTTCTAACTGGCTACGTAGACGATCAGCTTCTGTACCACGACGACCAATAACAATGCCTGGACGGGCTGTGTGTAGGTCGATGCGAACACGGTCACGAGTACGTTCGATGTCTACATGTGAAATACCAGCGCGCTCTAGTCGAGCTGTCATTAGCTTACGGATTTCAACATCTTCACGAACATAATCGGAGTAACGCTGTCCTTTATCTGTGGAATCAGCGAACCAGCGTGAACGGTATTCAGTTGTGATACCTAGACGGAACCCAGTTGGGTTTACCTTCTGACCCATCTTACTGGTCCCCCTTCTCACTCTTTGTGCCAACAACGATTGTAATGTGTGATGTACGCTTCAAAATACGTCCACCACGTCCCTGTGCACGTGCACGGTAACGTTTCATTGTTGGTCCACCATCTACGAAAGCCTCAACAATAACTAGTTCGGCTTCATTAAAAACTGTTCCGGCTTTTTCAGCCTTAACCTTTGCGTTGGCAATTGCGCTCTCAAGAACTTTGCGGACATCAACCGCTACAGCCTGAGGAGCGTAACGCAGTACGTTTACGGCCTCAATTGCACCCTTGTTGCGAATAATATCAACAACACGACGTGCTTTCATTGGCGTAACACGCACGAATCGTGCCTGCGCCTTGGCGTTCATGTATTCCTGCCTTACTTTAATTTTCGCTCGTCAGAGGTCGCGTCTTAACGACGACGTCCTTTGCGGTCTTCCTTAACATGTCCACGGAAAGTACGAGTTGGAGCGAACTCTCCGAGTTTATGGCCAACCATGGATTCAGTTACGAAAACTGTTACATGCTTACGACCATCATGCACTGCAAAAGTGTGACCTAGAAAGTCTGGTGTAATAACCGAACGACGTGACCAGGTCTTGATGACGTTCTTTGTACCTTTTTCATTTTCAGCATCTACTTTTTTCATTAGATGTTCATCAACGAAAGGTCCCTTTTTCAAACTACGTGGCATCGTATTCCCCTATCAGCGCTTCTTACCAGTACGGCGACGACGTACAATGAGCTTATCACTTGGCTTATTTGGACGACGTGTACGGCCTTCTGGCTTACCCCATGGGCTAACTGGGTGACGACCACCTGAGGTGCGTCCTTCACCACCACCATGTGGGTGATCCACTGGGTTCATGACAACACCGCGAACATGTGGGCGACGGCCCTTCCAACGCATACGACCGGCTTTACCCCAGTTAATGTTGGACTGTTCAGCGTTGCCTACTTCACCAATGGATGCGCGACAACGTGCATCAACGTTACGAATTTCACCAGATGGCATACGCAACTGAGCGAAACGACCTTCTTTAGCTACTAGCTGTACTGATGAACCAGCAGAACGAGCGATCTTAGCACCGCCACCTGGCTTTAGTTCCACAGCGTGGATAACTGTACCTAGTGGGATATTGCGTAGAGGCAAGTTGTTACCTGGCTTGATATCAGCTTTAGGTCCGTTTTCAACAATATCGCCCTGGCTTAGTTTTGCTGGAGCAATAATGTAACGTTTTTCGCCGTCTGCATAGTGCAATAGAGCAATACGTGCAGTACGGTTTGGATCGTACTCAATGTGTGCGACCTTTGCTGGTACACCGTCTTTATCATGACGACGGAAGTCAATAATGCGGTAGGCTCTCTTGTGGCCACCACCGCGATGACGAGATGTCACTCGACCGTTTGAGTTACGGCCGCCGGTCTTTGTCAACGGACGAACCAGCGACTTCTCCGGCTCAGAGCGGGTGATCTCGGCAAAGTCGGCCACACTACTACCACGGCGACCCGGGGTAGTTGGCTTATATTTACGGATTCCCATATTGATCCTTTATTCTCTTAGCGGCGGCTATCCAGCCAACTCGCCAAAGATGTCGATAGTACCTTCACGCAATGTAACAATTGCGCGCTTGGTGTCCTTACGCTTACCAAAACCGTTACGAGTACGCTTTACTTTACCC
The DNA here is from genome assembly GCF_011751945.2 of Actinomyces sp. zg-332. Classification (NCBI taxonomy): domain Bacteria; kingdom Bacillati; phylum Actinomycetota; class Actinomycetes; order Actinomycetales; family Actinomycetaceae; genus Tongtianella; species Tongtianella jiaweipingae. The sequence continues at coordinate 158,589 of NZ_CP064951.1, read as the reverse complement.
AAACGGTTTGCTGTGTTGACAGATGAGACCTTGACATCAAAAATCTTTTCGATTGCAATCTTAATTTCTGTCTTATTTGCTCGTGGATCTACAAGGAATGTGTATTTTCCTTGATCCATTAGATTGTACGATTTTTCAGACACGACAGGTTTTAGAATAATGTCGCGTGGGTTCTTAGTAAGTTCTAAACTCATTAGTTTACCCCCTCATTATTACCCAAGAATAGATCTAGAGCAGTTGAGGTGAATACGACATCGTCATATACCAAAACATCATATGTGTTTAGCTGATCTACCCAAAGTGCATGTACGTTTGGCAAGTTACGCAAAGATAGTGCATCAACATCAGCACCACGGTGCAAAACAACCAAAGCTGAGCGTGGTGTTACAGCATTCAAAGTTGACAAAGCAACCTTTGTTGATGGCTTTTCACCTGCAACAAAACCTGTAACAACGTGTACACGTCCTGCACGGGCCCTATCTGACAAAGCACCACGTAGAGCGGCAGCTTTCATCTTCTTAGGTGTGCGCTGTGAGTAATCACGAGGCTGTGGACCGTGTACTGTGCCACCACCAGCAAACTGTGGAGCACGAGTAGAACCCTGACGAGCACGACCTGTACCTTTCTGACGGTAAGGTTTCTTACCACCACCAGATACCATCGCACGTGTCTTAGTAGCGTGTGTACCCTGACGAGCAGCAGCTAATTGAGCCACCACAACTTGGTGAATCAATGGAACGTTTGTAACAACGTCAAAAACATCAGCTGGTAGAACAGCTGAACCATTCTTCTTTCCAGAAGCATCTAGGATATCGATTGTCATTTCAGCCATAATCACATGCCTTTCGCTGCGTTACGAATCATAACAACTGAGCCCTTTGGACCTGGAACTGGACCAGCTAGTAGAACTAGACCCTTTTCCACGTCTACAGCATGAACTGTTAGATTCTGGACTGTGTGACGAACGTTACCCATGCGACCTGCCATGCGTAGGCCTTTGAAAACGCGTCCTGGAGTAGCGCAAGCACCAATTGAACCTGGCTTGCGGTGATTTCGGTGAGCACCGTGGGAAGCTGATACACCAGCGAAGCCGTGACGCTTCATAACACCAGCTGTACCTTTACCCTTGGTCTTACCTGTAACATCGACTGCAGCGCCTACTTCGAATGTTTCAGCTGTTAATTCCTGACCCAATTCGTAGGAGGATGCATCCGATGTGCGCACTTCGACTAGATGGCGACGTGGTGTTACGCCTGCCTTTGCGAAGTGACCTGATAGTGGCTTTGTTACCCTGCGTGGGTCCAATTCGCCATATCCAATTTGTACGGCTTCGTAGCCGTCTGTTTCAATAGTGCGCACCTGCGTAACGACGTTGGTGCCCACCTGTACGACTGTCAATGGAACGACACGACCGTCTTCATTCCATGCTTGAGTCATACCTAGCTTTGTGCCTAGCAACGCTTTAGTTGCGGCAACCTGCTTGTAGGTCATAGTCATTGCAGATTCCTCAGAGCTTAATCTCGATATTTACATCCGCTGGCAAGTCAAGACGCATTAGTGAATCAACTGCCTTTGGAGATGGATCGATAATGTCGATAAGCCGCTTGTGAGTGCGCATTTCAAAGTGCTCGCGGCTGTCCTTATACTTATGTGGCGACCTAATAACGCAAAATACGTTCTTTTCAGTCGGCAATGGCACTGGTCCAACGACTGTAGCGCCAGCACGAGTCACAGTTTCAACAATTTTACGTGCTGAATTGTCAATGACTTCGTGGTCATAGGACTTCAACCGGATGCGGATTTTTTGTCCCGCCATACCGTTTTACCTCTTCTTCGTAGTACCACCAATAGATATCAATCAAGTTTTGATGTCGTATTTCACTTAAGAAAGACTGTTACAAAACTGTCATGTTCCTAGTGGAAACGATTATAAACAACAAGGACACATGGTCCACCATCTACAAATATTTGTATCAAAATGATAAATATTTCTAAATGGCTGAATCTGTCATGAAAACTTTTTAAAGGTAGTCAAACAGACTCGACTATATACTTTACCTACTTTTTTGCCTAAATGTCAAAGTTTTTTCACACGACACGCCCGAATGCGGGATAATGGAACTTTTCTAGACACGCCCGAATGCAGGATAACGGCTAAAATTCAATGTTTTATCTAAAAGTAACTTTGAAAAATCGTAAAACAAATTACAATAATGTAATTATAAAATATTGTTAAACAATCCTTCAGAGATTTTTAAACACTTTCCCACATCAACAAATACAGCCATAAATACCCTGATAAATAAAACTTTTAAATACACACCATACACTAACCATGCATACCAAAAGTACCAAGTACCTAAAACTAACAAAACTTGGCAGTAAAGTTACCTAATACAACTAAATAGACAATAAATTATCACAAATCCAACAACACTAACTATCTGCTCTCAAAAATTTCTTTCCAACTTTCAGGCGAAGTAATATCTGGCAAAGCATCACTGTAAACTTTTTTCAAAATGTCCCATTCTTTACGAACACGCAAATGTAACTTGACACTATAATACAAATTCATCACAAATTTTCTACGATTTCGCTTATACCACCATGCACCTAAACCATCAGGTGTATTCACTAAAACAGAATCTTTTAATCCTATCCCCCACCAACGACCATTATCGGCACTAACTCTTTCCCTCGGAACAGAAATATAGGTCTTATTAGGTTTCCTAAACTGATGTAAAACAATCTTCACACTAGCAAAAAACCAACCTGCACTTCCAATCTTCTTATGAGAAACATTATCCAAAGGTAAATCATACAAAGCTTCACCAAACTGCTCATGTAAACTCTCGTTAGAATGAATAACTGTATCTGGATTAGATTTTATTTCCTCACGCACCTGCTTTGCTCGACTAATAATAGTCTTATGCAAGTGATAAGGACCCACAAGTAAATCTTTCAAAGCTAAGTTACGCAGTTTAACAGGTGTATACTGCATAGAAATCAAATGTACAAGATCGTTTGCAAAACTATGTATACCTAGCCAACCAGCTCTCTTTCTATCACTGGACACAAAAGCCGTAATCCACCTATTTCGTTGATGATAATAAGCTTGCCAATCAACCCTGTCATTCTTTATAGTCCAAGGCAAATGCCAAACAGCTACACCAGGCATGGAAACAGTTGAAAATCCAGCATTCGCAGCACGCATACCGTATTCAGCGTCATCCCACTTGATAAAAATAGGCAAAGATAAACCAATACTTTCTACAACTTCCTTAGGAATTAAGCACATCCACCAGCCGTTATATCCAACATCGATACGCTTATTCAAAGCAATATTGGAGCGGATTGACTTACCTCTAAAATCTATATTACTTAAAGTAGAATCAACTGCCCCCCAGAAAAATATGCGTCCTCCTACTCTTTCGCCTAAAGAATGCAAAACGGTCGGATCATTTAAGTTAAACATATGACCGCCAACTATAGTTGGGTCGCAAGTGTAATCAGCAAACTGGATAGCACGCAATATACTTTCAGGTTCAGCAACAGCATCATCGTCCAAAAGCAAAACATAATCAGCATTAGGATTATTCAACATCTCATACATACTGCGAGAAAATCCGCCAGAACCACCCAAATTAGGTTGTTCAATAAGCTTAAACTTTTCAGCTAGTTTCTCAGCTTGTTCTTCATATCCTTGAGTATCACGCACTTTATTCGTACCCTGATCAACAAGAGTTATCTGGCAAATACGATCCATCAGCTTTTCGTTGCACTGTAATCGTTCAAGTTGTGCAATGCATTCAACACCCATATTGAAAGTAGTGATACCAATATTAGAATGAGTTTTTTGGGTGACTCTTCGCTCTAAGATAGGCACACACCAAGAAGCAGATTCTACTATCACTTCAACATCATCAGACACTACATCAAACCATAAATATCCCCCGCTGGAAAAACTATTTAATGAAACATCAAAATAAAAGATGTTAGAACTATGGTTATCCTCAACGCCTGCAGAATTAGTAGTATTTCTATTCTCAACATCTAAAGAGTTTTTATCACTTCTGTCCTCAGCCACAGCGCCTAAAGACTTGTTGCCAGTTTCACCTTCAACTTCAAAATCTGCAGAGTTCTTAGTATTTCCACCCTCAACGACTACAAAATTTCTATTACTTACCTCAGAGTTCATAGAAAACTCTTTGGAATCTAAAAGAATACAATCACCTTTAACATTAGATTTATACAGCAAAATCTTTCCAGAACCAGAAATCTTAACAAATAATCTAACTTTATTTACATGAGTCCAATGCTTCCAATAAGCAGCAGGGAAAGAATTAAAATAAGTAGCAAAACTTAAGTGTGAACTAGGAGATAGTATTGCACTATAGTAAGAAGTTTCATTTACTTTAAGATATTTAGGGGAAACCTTATATTTGTCACTACCATCTTGAGTATATAAAATACCACGGTCATAATTGGCTGATATTGGAAAAATAATCCTATGTACAGATTCCCAACCATCCTGCTCTATACCGTACTCTAATGTATCTTTTATACTCATGGGTAATACTCCAAACGCCCTAAATAAGACAATTGCATAAAGTATATCAAAAAGGATATTTAAAATAAAAATGAGATTCACAAAAAGTGAATCCCATTTTTATTAAAGTAAAGTCGAATTATCTGAATTATTCGATAACTTCTGTAACACGACCTGAACCAACTGTACGGCCACCTTCACGAATAGCGAAGCCTAGACCCTTTTCCATAGCAATTGGCTGGATTAGTTCAACACTAATATCAGTTGTGTCACCTGGCATAACCATTTCTGTACCTTCTGGAAGGTTGATGATACCTGTTACGTCAGTTGTACGGAAGTAGAACTGTGGACGGTAACCATCGTAGAATGACTTGTGGCGGCCACCTTCATCCTTTGTTAGGATGTAGACTTGACCTTCGAACTTGGTGTGAGGTGTGATTGAGCCAACAGCTGCAACAACCTGACCACGTTCAACTTCGTCACGCTTTGTACCACGCAATAGAAGACCGCAGTTTTCGCCTGCCCATGCTTCGTCCATTGACTTGTGGAACATTTCGATACCTGTAACAGTTGTCTTCTGTGGTTCACGAATACCTAAAATTTCAACTTCTGAGTTGATTGGTAGCTTACCACGTTCAACACGACCAGTAACAACTGTACCACGGCCTGTGATTGTGAAAACGTCTTCAATAGGCATCAAGAATGGCTTGTCCATGTCACGAACTGGTTCTGGAACGAATTCGTCGACAGCTTCCATTAGTTCTTCAACTTTCTTTGCCCATTCAGCGTCGCCTTCTAGAGCCTTTAGAGCTGAAACGCGAACAACTGGAGCATCTTCACCTGGGAAGCCCTGTGATGATAGAAGATCGCGAACTTCTTCTTCAACTAGTTCTAGCATTTCTTCGTCATCAACCATGTCTGACTTGTTTAGAGCTACCAATAGGTATGGAACACCAACCTGGCGAGCTAGTAGAACGTGTTCACGTGTCTGTGCCATTGGACCATCTGTTGCAGCAACAACAAGAATAGCACCGTCCATCTGTGCAGCACCTGTAATCATGTTCTTGATATAGTCAGCGTGACCTGGAGCATCAACGTGTGCATAGTGACGCTTGTCTGTCTGGTATTCAACGTGTGAAACGTTAATTGTAATACCACGGTCGCGCTCTTCTGGAGCGTTATCAACCTGATCGAATGGTGTGAATTCATTCAATTCTGGGTACTTGTCATGTAGTACCTTTGTGATAGCAGCGGTAAGAGTTGTCTTACCATGGTCAACGTGACCAATTGTACCGATATTTACGTGTGGTTTGGTACGTTCAAACTTGGCCTTAGCCACTTGTGTCCTCCTGGACTCTGGTAGTTAACTTTAAACCCGTAATTTAGGTAATTACATTACTACTTTATCACCTAATTGTCATTAATGCTAAGAGTTAACTACGTCGGATAAATTACTTTTTTAATTTTTTATCCTAAAGAAACTATTCGCCACGTGATTTAGCAATAATTTCTTCAGAAACGTTACGTGGAACCTCAGCATATGTATCGAATTGCATGGAGTATACAGCACGACCTTGAGTCTTTGAACGCAAGTCGCCAATATAACCAAACATTTCAGACAAAGGTACCTGAGCACGAATAACCTTAACACCAGAAGCGTCATCCATTGACTGGATAGCACCACGACGGGAGTTTAGGTCACCAATAACATCACCCATATATTCTTCAGGTGTACGAACTTCAACTGCCATGATAGGTTCTAGAAGAACTGGATTAGCGCGCTTTGCACCTTCCTTTAGAACCATAGTACCGGCAATCTTGAAGGCCATTTCAGAGGAGTCAACGTCATGGTATGCACCATCGACCAAAATAGCCTTGATACCTACAAGTGGATAACCTGCTAGGACACCAGACTGCATTGCGTCTTGAATACCAACATCAACTGAAGGAATGTATTCACGTGGAACACGACCACCAGTAATTTGGTTTTCAAATTCGTAGAACTTCTCTGAAGTTGTTTCAAGTGGTTCAAATGTAACTTGAACCTTAGCGAACTGACCAGAACCACCAGACTGCTTCTTGTGTGTATATTCAACTTTTTCAACAGTCTTACGAATGGTTTCACGGTAAGCAACCTGTGGGTTACCTACGTTAGCTTCAACTTTGAATTCACGACGCATACGGTCAACGATGATATCTAGGTGAAGTTCACCCATACCACCAATAACTGTTTGACCTGTTTCTTCGTCCAACTTAACTGTGAAGGTTGGATCTTCTTCAGCTAGTTTCTGAATAGCAATTGATAGCTTTTCTTGGTCAGACTTTGTCTTAGGTTCAATGGAAACGTGGATAACTGGATCTGGGAATGTCATTGATTCCAAAACAATTGGAGAATCAATTGCACACAATGTGTCACCAGTTGTAACATCCTTCAAACCAATAAATGCGTAAATATGTCCAGCTGTTGCTTCTTCAACAGGATTTTCCTTGTTGGAGTGCATCTGGAACATTTTACCGATACGTTCCTTCTTGCCCTTAGTTGAGTTCATAACCTGAGCACTCTGAGAAACTTTACCGGAATAAACACGAATGTATGTTAGTTTTCCATAGAATGGATGTGCTGCAACTTTGAAAGCCAAAGCAGCAAATGGTTCACTTGCATCAGCTTTACGTGAGATTACAGACTCTTCGTCATTAACTTCTGTACCTTCAACGGCTGGAACATCAAGAGGTGATGGTAGATAGTCAACAACACCATCAAGCATTACCTGTACACCCTTGTTCTTGAAAGCAGAACCACAGAATACTGGATATGCCTGTGATGAAACTGTTAACGCACGAACACCTTCTTTGATCTGTTCGTTTGTAAGTTCACCGTTTTCTAGGTAAATTTCCATAAGTTCTTCTGTACCTTCAGCAGCTGCTTCAACCAACATTTCGCGGTATTCTTCAGCCTTTTCCTGCAAGTCAGCTGGAATTTCTTCCTCAACTAGTACAGAACCCTTGGTTTCTTTACCATCAGCATCTTTTTCTGGGAAACGAATAGCCTTCATCTTCATAAGGTCGATAACGCCAGCGAAATCGTTTTCAGCACCGATTGGCAAAGTCATAACAATTGGTGTTGCGTTTAGACGATCACGAATGGTCTGTACTGAGAAATAGAAGTCAGCACCTAGTTTATCCATCTTGTTGATGAAGCAAATACGTGGTACATCGTATTTATCTGCTTGGCGCCAAACTGTTTCAGACTGAGGTTCAACACCTTCTTTACCGTCGAAAACAGCAACAGCGCCGTCTAGAACACGCAATGAACGTTCAACTTCTACTGTGAAGTCAACGTGTCCTGGTGTATCAATAATGTTAACCTGGTTGTTCTTCCAGAAACATGTTGTAGCAGCAGAAGTAATTGTAATACCACGCTCTTGTTCTTGTTCCATCCAGTCCATTGTTGAAGCACCATCATGTGTTTCACCAATTTTGTAGTTAATACCTGTATAGAACAAGATACGTTCAGTAACAGTTGTTTTACCAGCATCAATGTGAGCCATGATGCCGATGTTGCGAACCTTTTTTAGGTCAGTAAGCACGTCAAGTGCCACGGGACAACCCTTTCGATAAAAGTAATAAAATACAGCTGAATATTACCAGCGATAGTGAGCGAATGCCTTATTGGATTCAGCCATCTTATGCATGTCTTCACGACGCTTAACTGCAGCACCTAGGCCGTTAGCAGCATCAAGAATTTCATTCTGCAAGCGTTCTGTCATAGTCTTTTCACGACGCTGACGTGAGTAGTCAACCAACCAGCGTAGAGCCAAAGTTGTTGCACGTGATGCACGAACTTCAACTGGAACCTGGTATGTTGCACCACCAACACGACGTGAACGAACTTCAAGCTGTGGACGCAAGTTATCCAAAGCACGCTTTAGAACAACTACTGGATCCTGATCAGCTTTTGTGCGAACACCTTCCAAAGCACCATAAACAATGCTCTGAGCGATTGACTTTTTACCGTCCAACAAAACACGGTTAATTAGCTGTGTAACAACTGGAGAGTTGTAAACTGGGTCAATAACCAATGGGCGTTTAGGAGCCGGACCTTTACGAGGCATTACTTCTTCTCCTTCTTTGCACCATAGCGGCTACGAGCCTGCTTGCGATCACGAACACCCTGTGTATCCAATGCACCACGGATGATCTTATAACGAACACCTGGAAGATCCTTTACACGTCCACCACGAACAAGAACGATTGAGTGTTCCTGTAGGTTGTGACCTTCACCTGGAATATAAGCGGTAACTTCAATACCACTGGATAAACGCACACGAGCTACCTTGCGAAGCGCTGAGTTAGGCTTCTTTGGTGTTGTTGTATATACACGAGTACAAACACCGCGGCGCTGTGGGCTACCTTTTAGGGCTGGAGTCTTTGTCTTTCCAGCCTTTACGCTGCGACCCTTACGGACCAGCTGCTGTATCGTAGGCACTACGTCTCCGTCTCGATAAATCTTACATTTCACTAAACCTCTAAAAGAGGCTGGTTAAAAAATAATAACCATAGCTCCTCATCTAGCCCTACTTAGACAGACTCCTACCTAGAAAGGGCCAGACCGCTATGGTAATAACGTCCTGGAACTCTGCTAACAGCTAAGAGTCCGTATCTCGAGAAAACAAAAACGAGACATAAAAGTAGCAACCCGATGTGGGCACTGAGATTAAATTTATACCTAAAAGCTTAAAATATCAACTTTTTAGTCGGAAAATAGGTAAAAAAGCGACTAAGTATTATTTTATAGACTTTCCGGTTTTACTCAACATAAAAATATCACCTAAATGCTTACAAAATTATAAAATTTAGCCAAAACTATTACATTTAGTCACTTCAATTTTCAGCTGAGGGAATTCTATTGACATATACGTCCTATCACACCCAGAAATCAAAATGAAAAAAATATAAAACCCACAAAATACCTAAGGAAACACCCTAAAAAACATACAAACACCTAAAGAGACAAACACACAAAAAAACTTACCAACAAATAAACCACATTCTAAGGCACATAAAAAACTCGCTAATAAACAGCTAAATATATCTACTTTTCTTCAGTAAATCCTTTCGAAAGCAAATACTTAACAAATTCATTAACTCTAACTCTCCTACCATCATTTTTCGACATAAATATCGTCTTCTATTTTTTAGCTTTCTCAAAGTCTAAACTAGAATAATCTACAATTTGTTTCTCAATGAGAGTATCATTTGAAAGCGACAGAGTGTGTTCATGTCCAGCAATCTGCTCTTCAAGTGCCATGAGGTTTTGAGTAAGTTTTTCAAAATCAACCTCAGGATGAGCAGCTTTTATTTCTTGTAAGTCTAAGCTAGATTCATACGTATATTTAACAACATTATTGTCATTATCGTAATAAATATAATATGTTTTCCTACCTTTTGTACTATTATTGTAAAATTTCTTAAACGCTAAAGGCTTATTCTTTTTATCAGACTCTTTTGAAACAGCAGATTTATTATTATCTAAAAAGTCAGAACTACTACAACCTGTCATCAACAAACCTAAGGCAAGAATAATCAAACTTGTAAAGAGTTTCCTAAACATAAAATTTCACCATTTCACAAAGAGCTTAAACAAAACGAATCTATCTTTTATTGTAATAAAACAACTTAAATAAAATAACCTATTTACAAAACAGTTACACAAAACACACTTAACATTAGTACATTACTCACGTATTAAAACGGCATCCAGATAAAAACAATACACCAAATCAAAATCAAAATTCGACAAAAATACAAAATTACAAAACTCACATACCTTAACAGCAAAATGGGTGTGACACAAAGCCACACCCATTAAAAGTATTAATCAGTAAGAACTACTTCTTTTCTGTAAATCCTGCTTTAAGAACGGATTCTTCAGATTTCTTCATACTAATTTTTTGTTTACCGTCACCTGTTAGCATAATGCTTTTAATTTGCTTTGCCTTAGCAAAATCTAGGTTTTTGTAGTCAACTGTGCCTTTTTCTACAACTTTATCGCCGTTAATATCTAGCTTATAGTCGATACCTTTAACACCTTCGTACTGTTTACCTAGCTGTTTAATTTGAGCTTTTACGCCTTCAACATCAATCTTTGTTGTTTTCTTAATCTCAGCCAAATCCAAAGTATTTTCAAATGTTTGCTTACTTACTTCATCGCCAGAGTAGTAGTATACCAATGTTGAATTAACGCCATTTCCTTCTTTAACGAAAGTCTTTGTTTCAGCAGAATCGCTAGAGCAAGCTACTAAAGACAAACCTAGGAACAATGTTGCAAATAGAGCAACAATCTTCTTAACCATAATAAAACCCTTATCTATTATTTATGTATAAAGGATGTAACAATATACAATAAAATATATTTATTTATCCGTATTGTATGATACTACATCATTTTAAATATTTCTAAGTATACTGTGACGTATTTAGTCAAATATACGACTATTAATACATACAGTATTTATTCAACTTGCTAGATTCTAAAATAACTTCAAATATTATCCAGCACGATAAACAAAATTAAAATTTACTTATTATAAATGTTGAAATACTTTATATAAAATTACTACATCAAAACTATAAATACTTATTTTTATAAATGACTGTAATAACTTTATAACAAATAAGCCAGAAATATACTGACTTGTAAATTTATAATATACTAGTATTTCATTCACACTTAAATATTTATATTATTGTAATATTTTTTAAAATTTTGTTAGCTTATATTTACCATAACTGAGAAATAGTTTTAAATGATATTTAAGGTACTCTACACGTACGAGTATACATACATTGCTATAAAGATAGAAAACAAAATTTCATAATTAATTTATATAAAAACCATTAACTTTCAAAAGCGCATTATGAACAAAGCATTCTAAAGATTATATTTCTTGAAAATAAGAACAAGTACATCAGACATAGCTATAACATGACAAATAAAAATGAGGCTCTTGCCATCAAAAACAAGAGCCTCATAATCAAATATTAGTCAAAATCTACACCGAAAGTATCAGCGAAGTCGACGTCTAAATTCAAGTTAGACAAGTAATCCATATCTGGCTGTGAAACAAAATCAAACTGATTATAAGTAGCATCATTGATTGCTTCATCAGTTGGCTGAACTACTACAGTGCTGTAGCGTTGCAAACCAGTACCAGCTGGAATAAGCTTACCCAAAATGACATTTTCTTTTAGACCTAGCAATGGATCACTACGACGTGTCATAGCAGCCTCAGTCAAGACCTTAGTTGTTTCCTGGAAGGAAGCAGCAGATAGCCAAGACTCAGTTGCCAGTGATGCCTTAGTGATACCCATTAGTTCTGGACGACCAGATGCAGGAGTGCCACCTTCGCTCTGAATACGAGCATTTTCTGCACGGAAACGAGACTGCTCAATCAACTCACCTGGTAACAAGTTTGTGCCCCCTGGCTCTAGAACAGTAACGCGACGTAGCATCTGACGAACAATAACTTCGATGTGCTTTGAGTGGATATCTACACCCTGTGAACGGTATACGCTCTGTACTTCATTCACTAGCATACGCTGAGTAGCGTTTTGACCCAAGACGCGCAAAACTTTCTTAGGATCAACTGGACCAGCAGTCAATTGCTGTCCAACAGATACCTGATCTCCATCAGCAACTAGGATTTCTTGACGACGTGAAACTTCAATGACCAAATCTTCTTCAGCATCATCGCGAACAATAATAATACGACGAATAGCTTCAGAATCATCAATCTTTACACGACCAGCAGCCTCAGTGATGATAGCTTCACCCTTAGGTGTACGAGCTTCAAACAACTCTTGAACACGAGGCAAACCTTGAGTAATGTCGGCAGCAGATGCAGCACCACCAGTGTGGAAAGTACGCATTGTTAGCTGTGTACCAGGTTCACCAATTGACTGTGCAGCAATAATACCCACTGCTTCACCAATGTCAACTCGTTTACCTGTTGCTAGGCTTCGACCATAGCAAGTAGCACAAGCGCCGGCTGCTGATTCACAAGTCAAAACTGAGCGAACTGGAATTTGAGTTACACCTTCAGCAATCAACTTGTTAATCAATACATCACCAATATCGCTACCAGCTTGAGCAAGTACTTCACCTTCAGCATTTAGAACATCTTTAGCCAAAGTACGCGCAAAAGCAGTAGTTTCAACAGTATCCAAGATAACAACGTTACCTGCTGCGTCCTTTTCACCGATAGTGATTGACAGACCACGACGAGTGCCACAGTCTTCTTCACGGACAATAACATCTTGTGAAACATCAACTAGACGACGAGTCAAGTAACCTGAGTCAGCAGTACGCAAAGCGGTATCAGCCAAACCTTTACGAGCACCGTGTGTAGCGATGAAGTACTCAAGAACTGACAAACCTTCAGCATAGTTAGACTTAATTGGACGTTCAATTAGCTTTTGCTTAGGGTCTGACACCAAACCACGCATACCAGCAATCTGGCGAATCTGATCCCAGTTACCACGAGAACCGGAGTTGACCATACGGAAAATGGTGTTGCGTTCTGGGAATGATGAAAGCATTGCTTCAGCAACTTTCTTTGTACATTCCTGCCAAATATCAACAAGTTCACGGTAACGGTCATCTTCACCGATTAGACCCATGTCATAGTCTGACTGAATCTTAGCAGCTAGATCTTCGTACTTAGCTAGAATTTCTGGCTTATCTGATGGACCAACGATATCAGGGAAAGCAATTGTCATACCTGACCAAGTTGCCCAGTGGAAACCAGCTTCTTTCAAAGCGTCCAAAGATGCAGCAACAACTACCTTTGGATAACGTTCAGCTAAGTCGTTTACCAAGCTACCTAAACGCTTCTTGTCAACAACGTAGTTTACATATGGGTAATCTTCTGGTAGTAAACCGTTGAACAATGCACGACCTAGTGAAGTGCGTACAACAACAGGTTCCTCTTCGAAGTAATCCCTTGGACCATCCCATTCTGGATAAGGTACAAAGTCGTCCATACGAATATCTACGGTAGCATTCAAATCTAACCAACCAGCATCAAAAGCCATAATTGCTTCAGCAACTGATGTGAAAGTTGGAATTATTGGGTTACCAGCACTGTCAACTGCTACTTCAATATTTGGATTTGGTTCTGAAGTCAAGTGGTACAAACCAGTAATCATGTCCTGAGCAGGCATTGTAACTGGGCGACCGTCGCTTGGTTTCAAAATATTGTTAGCTGAAAGCATCAAAATACGAGCTTCAGCTTGTGCTTCAGCACTAAGTGGCAAGTGAACAGCCATCTGGTCACCGTCGAAGTCAGCATTGAAAGCAGCACAAACTAGTGGGTGCAACTGAATAGCTTTACCTTCAACCAGTTGTGGTTCGAATGCCTGAATACCCAGACGGTGCAAGGTAGGAGCACGGTTTAGCAAAACAGGGTGCTCACGAATTACTTCGTCCAATACGTCCCAAACTTCAGGAGTTCCACGTTCTACCTTACGCTTAGCAGCTTTAATGTTCTGTGCGAAGTTATGGTCAACTAGTCTCTTCATAACAAATGGCTTGAACAATTCAAGAGCCATCTGCTTTGGCAAACCACACTGGTGTAGCTTGAGCTGTGGACCAACAACGATAACTGAACGACCAGAATAGTCAACACGCTTACCTAGCAAATTTTGACGGAAACGACCTTGCTTACCTTTTAACATATCAGAAATAGACTTGAGTGCACGGTTACCCGGACCAGTAACTGGGCGACCACGGCGACCGTTGTCAAACAAAGCATCAACTGATTCTTGTAGCATACGCTTCTCATTGTTGATAATGATGTCTGGTGCATTTAGTTCGATTAGTTTCTTCAAACGGTTGTTTCGGTTGATAACACGACGATATAAATCGTTCAAGTCACTTGTTGCGAAACGTCCACCGTCTAGCTGAACCATTGGACGCAAATCTGGCGGAATAACTGGAATGCAGTCCAAGACCATACCTTCAGGTGAGTTACCTGTGGTTAGGAATGCATTTACCACCTTTAGGCGCTTCAATGCACGAGCTTTACGCTGACCTGTGCCATTAGCAATAATTTCATGCAAAAGTTCTGCTTCAGCTTCTAAATCAAAGTTCTGCAAACGTTTTTGAATAGCTTCAGCACCCATTGAGCCTTTGAAGTAAATACCGTAACGGTTAACCATTTCACGGAATACGATTTCGTCACCTTCAAGGTCACCGACCTGTAGATTCTTGAAACGTTCCCATACTTTCTCAAGCAAAGCCAAATCTGACTCTAGCTTTTTACGCATAAAGTTAACTTCTTTTTCGCCAGCTTTGCGTACTTTAGACTTTAGCTCTTCCTTAGCATTTTCAGCTTCCAAAGTAGCTAGTTCTTTTTCCAAAGCTTCTAGGCGATTGTTGATTTGACCTTCCATGAAAGCTGTTATTTCTTTGCAATCTAAATCATATTCGTTCTGCAAAGAAGCCATATCTTCATGGCGACCCTCAGTATCAACTTCGGTAATCATGTAAGCAGCAAAGTAAATGACTTTTTCCAAGTCTTTTGGTGCTAGGTTCAACAAGTAACCTAGACGTGATGGTACGCCTTTAAAGTACCAAATATGTGTTACTGGTGCTGCTAGCTCAATGTGAGCCATGCGTTCACGACGAACTTTTGAACGTGTAACTTCAACGCCACAACGTTCACAAACAATACCTTTGTAACGCACACGCTTGTATTTACCACAGTTACATTCCCAGTCACGAGTTGGACCGAAAATACGTTCACAGAAAAGACCTTCCTTTTCTGGCTTCAATGTACGGTAATTGATTGTCTCTGGTTTCTTTACTTCACCATGAGACCAGTCACGTACATCGCTTGCGGTGGCAAGACCAATGTGCAACTTATCGAAGATATTCGCATCTAGCAATGTTCTTACTTCCTATTCAGTAGAGCAGATTATTTTCTACAATCCGTAGCGTTTTGCTCTTTTTATCATGTACGGACTATTAGAGTTCTTCCAAAGTTGTTGGCTGAACTGGTTGACTCAAATCAATACCTAATTCTTCTGAGGCCTTGTTTGGTTCATCTTCTGTATCACGCAATTCAATAGCATTTCCGGCTGCATCTAACGCTTCAACATTTAGACACAAGGAACGCATTTCTTGAATTAGAACGCGGAATGACTCAGGAATACCTGGTTCTGGAATGTCCTCGCCCTTAATGATTGCTTCGTATACCTTGACACGACCTGTAACATCGTCAGACTTGATTGTTAGCAATTCCTGCAAAGCATAAGCAGCACCATAAGCTTCAAGAGCCCAAACTTCCATTTCACCAAAACGCTGACCACCGAATTGTGCTTTACCACCAAGTGGTTGCTGAGTAATCATGGAGTATGGACCAGTTGAACGTGCGTGAATCTTATCGTCTACCAAGTGGTGTAGCTTCAAGATATACATATAACCCACTGAAATTGGGTATGGGAATGGTTCACCACTACGGCCGTCGAATAGTTGAGCTTTACCGTCTGAGTTGACCATTCTATCGCCATCACGGTTAGGCAATGTGCAAGATAGCAATCCACGTAGCTCGTCCTCTTGAACACCGTCGAATACTGGTGTTGCAACTGGTGTAAATGGTTCAGCCTGCAAGCCATTTTCTGGTAGTTTCTTAGCCCATTCTTTAGCTTGTTCAACAGCAGCAGTTGCATCCCAACCTTGAGCTGCAATCCAACCTAAGTGAAGTTCTAGAACCTGTCCGACGTTCATACGAGCAGGAACACCAAGTGGGTTCAAAATAATGTCAACTGGTGTACCGTCAGCCAAGAACGGCATATCTTCAACAGGTAGAATCTTAGAAATAACACCCTTGTTACCGTGACGACCAGCAAGCTTGTCACCATCAGTAATCTTACGACGCTGTGCAATGTAAACACGAACCATGTTATTTACACCAGCAGCCATTTCATCGTTATTTTCCTTAGAAAATTCACGTACGCCAATTACGATACCGGATTCACCGTGAGGTACACGTAGTGATGTATCACGAACTTCTTTTGCTTTTTCACCGAAAATAGCACGTAGCAAACGTTCTTCTGAAGTTAGTTCTGTTTCACCCTTAGGAGTTACTTTACCTACTAGGATGTCACCTGCTTGTACTTCAGCACCGATACGAATAATTCCTCTTTCATCCAAATCAGCAACTGCGTCTGGTGATACGTTTGGAACTTCGCGAGTAATTTCTTCTGGACCTAGCTTTGTATCACGTGCGTCAATTTCATGTTCTTCGATGTGAATTGAAGTCAATACGTCTTCTGAGACGACACGCTGTGACAAGATGATAGCGTCCTCATAGTTCAAGCCTTCCCATGGCATAAATGCTACGAGTAGGTTCTTGCCTAGAGCTAGTTCTCCGCCATCTGTTGCTGGACCATCAGCCAAGATAGTTCCAACTTCAACACGGTCACCCTCATTTACGACTACACGCTGGTTGTAGCAGTTACCTTGGTTTGAACGCAAGAACTTTGATATTGCGTATGTGTGAGTTCCACCTTCATCGCAAGCAATTACAACACTATCAGCTGAAACTTCTTTAACAACACCAGCTTCTTTGGCTGTCAATACGTCACCAGCATCGATAGCTGCACGGCGTTCCATACCTGTACCTACAAGTGGTGCTTGCACAGTTAACAATGGAACAGCTTGACGTTGCATGTTAGCACCCATCAAAGCACGGTTAGCGTCATCGTGTTCTAGGAACGGAATCATAGCTGTACCGACTGAAACCATCTGACGTGCTGAAACGTCCATATAGTCAACTTCGTTTGATGGAATCAATGCTGGTTCACCACCAGTAACACGGCATAGTACATGGTCTTCTATGAAACGACCTGTGCCATCAACTGGAGATGATGCCTGAGCAATTGTGTGACGATCTTCGTCATCAGCTGTTAGGTATGCAATTTCGTCAGTTACTTGGCTGTCACGTACGATACGGTAAGGTGTCTCGATGAAACCAAATGAGTTAATACGTGCAAAAGCAGCAAGAGAACCAATCAAACCAATGTTTGGACCTTCAGGTGTTTCAATAGGACACATACGACCATAGTGTGAAGGGTGAACGTCACGAACTTCCATACCTGCACGGTCACGTGATAGACCACCTGGACCTAGTGCTGATAGACGACGCTTGTGTGTCAAACCAGCAAGTGGGTTGTTCTGATCCATAAACTGTGATAGCTGGCTAGTACCAAAGAATTCTTTGATAGCAGCTGTAACCGGACGAATGTTAATCAATGACTGAGCAGTAATTGAATCAGCATCTTGGGTAGTCATGCGGTCATGTACAACACGTTCCATACGTGCCAAACCTGTACGAATTTGTCCCTGAATCAGTTCACCAACTGCACGAATACGACGGTTACCAAAGTGGTCAATGTCATCAGCTTCAACGTTAAGAGTAATATCTTCGCCATTTTTCTTTCCAGCGAATGTTTCTTCACCTTTTTGCAAAGCTAACAAGTATTTGATTGATGTAACAACGTCTTCAAGTGTTAGAACTGATTCTGATAGTTCAGCATCTAAGCCTAGCTTCTTGTTAATCTTGTAACGTCCAACTTTAGCTAAATCATAGCGTTTTGGGTTGAAATATAGATTTTCCACTGCAATACGACCAGCTTCAACAGATGGAGGATCTCCTGGACGTACCTTACGGAAAATATCAATTAATGCTTCTTCTTGTGTTGTAACAGTGTCTTTTTCAAGAGTGTCAATCAACAATGGGTAGCTAGCAAATTCTTCACGTATTTCAGATTCTGTCATACCTAGAGCACGTAAGAACAAAGTTGCTGATTGCTTACGTTTGCGGTCGATACGAATAGAAACTGTTTCACGCTTATCAATTTCTAGTTCTAACCATGCACCACGAGATGGAATAATTTTGGCACTGAAAAGATCTTTATCTGTTGTTTTATCAACTACTTTTTCAAAGTACACACCTGGAGAGCGTACTAGCTGTGATACAACGACACGTTCTGTACCGTTGATAATGAATGTGCCATGTTCTGTCATCAATGGGAAGTCACCCATAAATACAGTTTGTGGTTTAATTTCACCTGTTTTGTGATTTATAAATTCACCTTTGACGAACATCTGTGCAGCATAAGTAAAGTCTTTATCTTTACATTCTTGTGCTGTATATTTCGGAGGTTCGAACTGAGGTTCTTTAATTGTAAGAGACATGGTCTTGTCAGCATTTTCAATTGGTGAAATTTCTTCGAAAATTTCTTCAAGACCTGAAACAGTTGCTACTGAATTAGTTCCTAAAGCCTTGTCCTCTTCAACGCGTTTCTTCCATTCATCAGAACCTAGCAACCAGTTGAAACTGTCCATCTGGACACCCAAAAGGTTAGGTGCTTGCAAAGGTTCATGGAATTTTGCGAAGGAGATACGTGTAGACTTTGGTGCGGCAGAGTTTTTCTGTGCAGCCACGGGTTTCCTTCCCTGCAAGTTTATTCGGAATGCGCACACGAAAACAGTCCCTAACTGGCACTACCCGACCACGTCTTGCGCCTTAAAACGTGCGTAAATAGCCCACCTCGGACATAGTAAACGTAACTTATAATTCTACACAAAAATAGAAAAGGATTCAACAAAATTTACACAAAAAGTCAAGCAACACGCACTTATTTTTATAACTTTTTATTTTATTATCAGTTTACAGAATAAGCTCAAATAAATTCTACTACAGATAAATAAAAGAAGTAAAATACTTAACTAAGGTAAAAGTTATAAGTTTAATAACTTCGATTCTACCCTTACAACTTTGCGTTTATACGCTTAACATTTTCTACATTTAGGTAATAATACACGATACCTATAAGAGTAAATATTGAAGTGTATATTCCCAAGAAAATCGAATATCCATACCAATTTCTATCTACCCAGTAGCAAACATAAGTGGCAATAAAAGTAGAAGGCATGTTCAAAAGATAGACTAAAAGTATTTGTTTATTTATCGAACAATCACAATAATCCCAAACAATGCTACTGGCATAAAGCACGAAACCAATTACCCCGCCCAAACAACCTTGAATCAAAGTGGCAATATTCTCGTTATTATTCCAAGCAACTATCATCGATTGATGAGTAGGTGTAAAAGCCTGATTACCATTTATAAAAGAAATAAGTAAAGCACAAAGAAAATGTCATAAAAAAGCCAGTAATTAGACCTTTTAACCCTCTAATATAGCAATCTCTATACATTGCAACTATACCCCCAATATGTCCTTAATTTTAGCAACATATCTGCGAGATGTATATGTTTTAATTCCATTTTTCAAATTAATACATATAGTGCCTGAAAAGCTTAAATCAAAGTTTTCAACCATCTTTAAATTAATAATTTCAGACTTTGAAATGCGTACAAATTTCGTCTTATCTAAGAATTTTTCTATTTCATAAAGACGAAATTTCAAAATATACTTCTTAGAAAAAGTTTGGGCAAAAACTTTACCGTTACTTGCGTAGATATGTATCAAATCTTCTTCATTTAAAATTTCATACTTTTCACCATCAAAACCTGATATAACTTTAGGAAAATATTTTGATAATGTATCTACTAGTGAATTAACTTGTTCATTGACTTCGGCTGTTTTGATGACGATTTTAGGGTTAACGCAAGATGGATCTATTGATATCTCAATTTCCAAATCAAACACCTTTCATACCATCTTACATGGTATATTTTAAAGGCAAATTAAAACAATAATAAACACATAAGTGGTTGTTTATATTCTATAAATACAGAGATTATGTATATAAACGAATAAACTATCCAACACTGTTAGAGGTAAAAATTGCCTAAAGTTTGCCTAAATCGCACGACCAGCTGATCCGAAAACTCTCATACGCATACGCACAATATCAACCATCGCATTGATACCTGGCTTCAAATAAAAGTAAGGATCAACATCAGAAGGATTTAATGCCAAATATTCACGCATAGCAGCTGTAAATGCTAAATGCGAATCTGTGCCTTGATTAATCTTACGGACACCAGCAGCAATTGCTGCAACTTTTTCTTCATCAGCAATACCGCAAGAAGGAGATAACACACCATGATACTTATTTATAGTATCAACATCTTCCTCACCAATACTTGAGCTACCATGCAAAACAAGATGAGTATCAGGAACAAGACTATGGATTTCTTTAATCAAATCTATAGCTAAATGTGGCTGATGTCCCTTAGGAAACTTAACAGAACCATGGCTAGTACCAGCACCAATTGCAAGTGCATCAACACCCGTTACTGTCACAAATTCCTTAGCCTGCAAAGGATCAGTATACTCAATATCATCTACGCTTCTAGCGCTGGCTCCCTCACCGCCACCACCAATGGTACCAATCTCACCTTCAACATCAATACCGTGAGCATGAGCATATTCGACAACTCTCAAAGTAGTCTCAACATTATCTTCAAAACTATTAGCAACACCGTCTTCAACATTACGTGAAGCGTCAATCATTACAGAAGTAAAACCACTCTCGCATGCCCTAACACAATCCTCATAGGACAATCCATGATCAAGATGTAATCCTATCGGAACTTCGCTATACTTCACAATAGCTTCACGTATCATAGCCCACCAGCGAGCTTCATCGTCATAACAAGTTGTACCTACAATAGGCTGAATAAGAGCAGGTGATTTTTCTAAATTTGCCGCATCAATAACAGCCAAAACCTGATCAATACTAGAAACGTTAAAAGAACCAATAGCATAAGAATGCTTTTCACAATCATCAAGTATTGACTTCATATTCGACAACATACAAATCATCCGATCTAATAAAACTAATCTTTAATAAACTAATAATACTATGTGGCAGAACTACTTAGAAAGTCCAACGGTTACACGAAGTTCAAAAGTAATTCCGCCACAATAAATATAAAAATATAAATTATAGTGAGTGATCAATACCTAGTTCTTCATATACCAAAAGATTAGGCTTATCTGTCAAAACACGTGAGAACAAAAGTACCTTAGCAGCACTTTCTACTGCAACAGAAGTTTTAAAAGCAGTACGCAAATCTGGACCTACAGTCAACAAACCGTGGTTTGCCCATACGACAGCATTCAAGTCACCCATTACATCACAGCTCATCTCACCAAATTCAGTTGAGTTTGACAAGTGGAAAGGCATGATAGGAACATCACCCTTTGTGTAAATAACCATATTTACCATAGAACCTGTAATAGGCTGACCAGCAACACCAAATACATTTGTATAAATAGGTTCAGTGTGAACAATAGCATTTACATCTGGGCGACGCTTATAAGTTGCCATATGTACAGTTACTTCAGATGAAGGCTCGTGAATACCTGAAACAACGTTGCAATCAGAATCCACAATAACCATGTCTCCTGGACCCATCTTGTCATATTCAAGATCGGTTGGTGTAATAATGAACAAATCCTCTTCACCAGGAATACGAACACTGATATTTCCTTGAGTGTTAAAATTCAATCCATATTCCATTGAACGCAAACAGTAATCTAGAATTTCTTCTTTTAGTTCTCTGTATTCATTTACAGACATTTTTTCTCCTATATTTTTCTTAGAAACTTTTAACACCTTAAGGTGAAATTTAGTTCTCCAAATTCAACAAATTTGAATAAGCTCGAATATATTTATCTCTTTGCTTGTCGTAGTGGTCAACATACTCCGGTCTGGGTGATACTTCTTCTTGCTTTGCTACAGGGGTGGCTTCAGTGTAATCTGACAGTAAACCAGCTCCAACTAGAGCCTGTATTGCTGCTCCACGCAAAGCTGCATCATATCCTAAACGCTGTAAAACAAGATTGGAAGAATCAGCTCTAAGTTGCATAACATCACTGTCACAAGCTCCGCCACCAACAGCATTAACCACACGTATTGGAGCAAAACTATCCTTCGTTGCTTGAATAATCTTAGCAACTTCATATCCACTAGCTTCCAAAAAAGCTCGAATAATATCTCCACGCGTAGTATCTAATCCTAATCCTAGTATCACACCACGAGCATTCGGGTTATTATCCAAAGTTCCAGAACCAGCATGATAAGGCAAAACTAGTAACTCACTCGGCTTATCGCTCATATTTTCAGACATAGCACCAACATCTGATGTTTGAGTATTATTCAAAACCTTATCTAGCCACTCTAGAGACCAGCCACTAGCCGCCGTACCAGCCAAAGTAATCCACAAATTATCAAAAGCCTTATAAGTAGCTAAACCTGAATTAGCAGGCAAAGAAGGACGAGAAGTACTGCCTTGTGTAAAACAGTCGGTAGAGCCTAAAGAATAAGTAACTACACCGTCACAGCGTCCACCACTACCCCAAAACGCACAAGCTTGGTCATGAGCGCCAGCAGTAATTACAACTTCATTTTCTACGCTCAAACCTAAGGTTTCTTTCCATTCTTTAGAAACTACCCCAACTTTTTCACCAGGATAAGCAATAGGAGGTAAAGTGTGAACAGAAATACCAAAACGAGTAGCCAAATCGTGGTCCCACTGCCCCGTATCAGCATTGAGTAAGCCAAAACGAGCCGCAGAGGTTATATCAACATAAGGTTTAGCACCTAATTTTAAAGAAATATAAGCGTCCATAGGCAAGAAAAACTCACCTATTTCCATATCCTGCCACTTAGGAGTAACAGCTATTTTGAAAATAGAAAACATTGGGTGCAAAGGCTGACCAGTTATCTCCCTGAATTGGTCCGTTGTCATTTCCTGACTAAATGACTTTGCTAATTCTTTGCCTCTTTCATCCATTGATACAGGTGCTAATCCCTTAGGATTTCCCTTATGGTCAACAGCAATGACAGCTTCACCTTGTACACTGTATGAAATCAAACTTAAGTCATCAATATTATGAGTCTTAGATACTTCAGCAATAACTCCACGAGCAGTAGTTATGAAATTATCAAATATTTCATCGACATCAGTTTCAACAATTCCACCATCTGCTCTATATAACTGAGTTCTAACAGACTTAGAACCAAGGCATTTCAAATCTTGAGTGTAAATCGCAGATCGAAGTCCTGAAGTACCAATGTCAACAGACAAAATTTTCATTTCACAGCTCCACTTAAACCGTTAACTAGATTCTTTTGAACCAGCAAGAATATTACAACCATAGGAATAGAAACCACTACTAGAATGGCGAATAGGCCACCCGGCTGACTCAAATAAATTCCACGATAAGCCAAAGGCACAAGAACCAAAGGTTTCAAAGCGTTATCAGCTATAGAAACTAGAGGTAACAAGAAATCGTTCCAGCTCATCATAGATTGCCAAACAATAACAACAGCTAAAGAAGGACGAGCTAATGGCAAATAAATTGACCAGTAGATACGCCATTTGGACGCCCCATCAATCAAAGCAGCCTCATAAGTATCATCGGGTATAGCCATGAAAGCATTTCTAATCATGATTGTAGCGAAAGGAATACCGAGTGCAGTATATACTAAAACTAATCCAACCAAGCTATTGTACAAATTCAAGTACTGCAAAATTTTGTATGTTGCAACAATAATTGAAGCCATTGGCAAAACCATAGCACCAACTAGCACGCCGAACATTAGTTTCTTGCCACGCATTTGCAGACGAGCCAAAGCAAAAGCCATCATTGAACCAACTAATACGGTTAAGATAACTGATGGAACAGTGATTAATAAGCTGTTAATCAAATGACCGAATAAAGGGTTTTGTTTCCAAATCAAAATGTAGTTAGAAAATGATGCAGACTCCGGGAACAGCCCTAAAGCAGTAGTCTTAGGGTTGCTAGCAGGCAATAAGGAAATAGATAGGACTAAGAATATAGGAAGCATCCAAATAGCTGCTAAAGGAAGCAAAAAACTATGCATCCAGTTCTTTGTCTTATCTTTTCTACGTTTCATTTGGACAACAGAAGAAGTATTATTTTTAGCCATAACTTTTACCTCTCATCCTTACCAGAAATGAAACCAGCACCAAAAATTCTAACTATTCCAAGAGCAGCACATAAGGAAAGTATTAATAAAATAACGCTGATTGTGGAAGCATATCCAACTTGCTGTAGCTTAATTGCTGATAAGAAAGTATAAGTAGGTATCATTTCAGATGCGTGATTTGGTCCACCTTCTGTCATAACGTAAACTAACTCGAAAGTCTTGAAAGATCCAATTACTGACAAAAGTAACAATGACAAGTGAGTAGGCTTCAAAAGTGGGAATATAATTCTTGTAACCAGTTTCATACCACTAGCGCCATCAATTTTAGCTGCTTCCAAAACAGACTTATCAATTTGTTGCAAACCAGCCAAATAGAACAGCATTGAATAACCTGACCACATCCAGACGTTGACAAAAATAACAACAAAAATAGCTTTATCTGAAGAAAGATAATTAGTAGTTAAAAAGTCAATTCCAGTTTTTCTACCTAGTTGTGCAAAAACACCATTGAAAGGATCAAGTAGACGTTGCCACACGATGCCAATAACAACAGGAGAAATAACTACAGGTAAGAAAAATAAAGTTCTATAAATAGTGCGTCCACGTAGTTTTTCATTCAAAGCCAATGCTAAGAAGAAACCTATAGTAGACTGCGGAATAATTGTAAAAATCATCCATAGAACAGAATTTTTCAAAGTCGTATAAAAAACTGAATCAGAAAATAAGTTCTTATAGTTATCAATACCTACATTTTTACCAGCATTTACTCCATCCCAATCCAAGAAAGATGCTTGGATATTATAAAAAATTGGATAAATAATAAACACTATAAATAAAGCAAAAGCTGGCAGTACAAATGCGTAGTTTGTCCAATTGCCTTTTCTAAATCTAGTCTTCATTGACTTAAATCACTATCTTTTCTTCAAATTATATTATTACGATTATTTAGAGGTAAGCTACAAACGTATAACCTCTAGTGGAATAAACTTATTGTCATTACTTTGCTTATATTTAGACATATAAGGAAATCAATAGATAAGAATATTCAAAAAGTTTAGATTGAGCCTGATAATATCTACAGACCCAATCTAAACTAATAACTAAGAACTATTTCTTGTTAACTTTATCCTGAACTTTTTGCAACTCTTCAGCAGCTTTTTCAGGAGTAGTACTACCAGTAGCCAAAGCAGCTAGCTGATCGCCCAAAGCCTGATCCATCTTAGGTGACTTTAGGTAACGTGAGTACTTAACTTGTGGCATCCATTCATCAACAAACTTTGACCACAATTCTTTCTGATGATCAGAAGTGAATTTCTCAGGTGTTATACCCTTGAATGCTGGTAGGTCGTTGAATGTGTTGATTAGAGTTTGTGCACCCTTGCCTGAAATCCAGTCTGTTAGAACTTTACAAGCCTTTTCTGGGTTCTTTGTGTTCTTTGAAATACCTAAAGAAACGTCGATACCACCAACGAACTGAGACTTATCAGCACCGCCTGGAATTGTTGGGAACAAGAATGGTTCAAAGCCCTTCATACCTTCACTCAAAGGAGCAATTTCCTTCTTTGAAGGATCGGACTGCTGAATCCACCAAGCACCTAGAGGAATCATAGCTGCATTTCCAGCTTCGAATTGGTTAGCACCACCTGGGTATGCATCCAAGCTTACAGCACCGTCCTGTACTAGTTTTTCTGTGAATAGCTTCTGCCAGTAGCCTAGAGCTTCAACAATACGTGCATTGGTCCATTTATCTGAGCCATCTTCAGCTTTGTATGCTAAACCTGGTTCAATGTTGTTAGCAATTTGCAAGAAAACAACATTTCGTAGCCAGCTATCCTTAGCAGGTAGCATGAAACCAGCCTTGTCTTTGCCCTTCATCTTTTCAGCAATAGTCTTTAGATCATCCCAAGTCTTAGGAATTTCTAGACCTTCAGACTTCATAATTTCTGTGTTACCCCACATATTTACTGTCTGTACTAGCATTGGCAAAGCATAGAAGTTTTCATCACCTTCTGGATTACCCATGCGAGCCTGCTCAATACCAATTGGGAAGAACTTTTCTTTCCAATCCTTACCCCAAGTTTTTTCAGCACAATCTTGCAAAGGCATCAACTTGTCACGGTACTGCTGTGTCAAAGCGCCTGGCTGCAAACCAACGATATCTGGCATTGAATCTGAAGAAGCACGAGTGCTTAGATCAACTAGATATTCTGGGTAGTTGAAAATTACTGAATCAATTTTAATGTCTTTGTGTTCAGCTTCAGTAGCCTTAACCATGTCTTTAGTTGTCTGATCTACTGGGCTCCATGAACGGAAAGTGATTGCTCCGTCTTTACCTGTGTCAGATGATTTGCTATCTGCTGCACCTGCACAACCTGCTGCTAATCCCAAAACTGCAACGCTAGCAATCAACGCACTAACACGTCGTTGTGTTTTACGCACAATTATCTCCTTGTATTTATGTTATATTCTTACTTCGTCTATTAGAGGAACAGACTGTGCTGCACCTCTGCGAGTAACTGAAATACTAGCTGCTTTATTTGCAAGACTTAAACATTCTTGCAAGGCTTTTCCTTCAGATAAAGCACTGGCGAAATAGCCACAGAAAGTATCTCCTGCACCAACAGTATCTATTGGTGTTACGCAATGAGGCTCTATTGACAGCACTTTGCCGTTCTCATCAATTGAGACCACACCACGCTCTCCCAAAGTAACCACAAAATTTAATGGTATTTTTTTCTGGAAATCTTTTACACTAGAAATAATGGAATCAATATCATCAATATTGCAATCTGGAATTAATCCCAATAATTCTGCTTCATTTGGAATAATAAAGTCAACATTATTTAACAGTTCTGCATCTAATTCAGCATAAGGAGCTGGGTTTAAAATAACTGTTTTCCCTAGAGTTTTCGCTTTTTTAGCAACGTACTTTACAGTCGGTATAGGTATTTCAAGTTGCAAAACTACTACATCACTTTGAGCTAAGATATTGCTTTTAGCATCGATTTGTTCTTCAGTAATTCTCATATTAGATTGAGGAACAATGACAATTGAATTTTGGCCACTATGCTCAACTAAAGGTGTCGCGGTACCTGTGCCGACTTCTTCATCATATTCAACGCCTGAAAAATCAATCCCCTCAGCCCTCATGAACTCAACAAACTTGTCAGCAAAAGGATCTTGCCCTAAACGTCCTACCATTGAGACTTGGCTTCCTGCACGCTTTGCTGCTACAGCTTGGTTGAAACCTTTACCTCCAACAAACATTGAGAAGCTGTCCCCTATTAGAGTTTCTCCAGGATTTGGGCGACGACTAGCTACAACTACCAAGTCCATCATAAAAGATCCAACTACACATACAGTCATTTTTTTCCTCCTGAAAGCTTGGAGCCTAAAGCTCCTCCTGGATGGAAAAATTTAAAGTCTTTAGGTTCAAAGTTATATATTCCCATCAAAGCACTAGCTATACTATCACCTAACATCAGTGTAACAGTAGTTGAGGCTGTAGGTGCTAAGTTTAGCGGGTCAGCTTCACGCTCAACACTAATATCAATAAATAAATCACACTCTTGAGCTAAAATGCTTTCAGCTGACTTTGTCATAGCTATAGTCTTTACTCCACGTTGCGAAAGCATTGTAGCTAACTGTACAACTTCAGCAGTTGTACCTGAATAAGAAATTAAAATTGCAACGTCCCCTGAAACAAACATTCCAGAATCACCGTGTAAAGACTCAGTTGAATGTACAAAAAATGATGGAGTTCCTGTTGAAGCTAAAGTTGCTGCTATTTTTTTACCTATGTGCCCAGACTTTCCTATACCTGAGACAATTACTCTTCCCTGAGACAAAGCAAGAACCTTAATAACTTCAGGTAGCAAAATTTTATTTTTTTCCTTAGCTGTATTTAAAGCAAGAATTTCACGTTCCATAGCATAATCAGCACATACTAATGCCTTGTCTAATATTTCTTGCGGTAAAAACTCTAAATTTTTTTTACCTTCAGAAAAGTTCTTCATTGAAATTCCCCATAAATTTCTAGTTACAATTTGCACAAATCACTAAGAACTCACACACCATTGTGGGCAGTCCAAAAATTATAACATAGTAATAACAATTTTTTAAGGGTATATTTTAAAATATTAAAACTAATTTTTATTTGAACTTTTATCCTAAAATAAATAGAAAAATTATTGATATTTCAACGTTTTCAAATATTATCTATTTAGAAAATAACCTTTATAATATAAGTTATATTTAAGGAAATATTCTAACAATAGGACAGCTCAGCAATATAAAAACTATGCTCCTTTTTACAATAATCAAAACGAAACAAAATGTAGTCTTCGCAATTAATCTAAGTTACTTCACACAGCACAAATTTAGTCTATTTGCATGCTGTAATCTCATATAGTTTATTACCAGCATTATCCTGATCTAACAATTTGGCTACATTATTTTCTTCCAAATCTGCTAAACCCTGATAACCTTCTACATCACAATTACGTTCCCATAAACACTTACCACTGAGAGAATAAACATATTTCAGCTTCAAAGCCTTTACTGCTTCACACACTTTAGGATTTTCGTTAGCTTTATTTAGACTTTGGATTATCAGTAATTGATTTTTATCAGATGGATATGCGGCATGATATAAAGGATTCTTGTGTCCAAATAAATACCAAGTAGCAGTAGCACCTTTCCAAGGATTACCAGTAACCGTGTAGTTCTTATCTAAAGATTTAATAGTTCTTGCCATAAAATCAATTTCTTCTTTAGAGTACTCGTAACCTAACTTCGTATTATCTTTCGGCAAGCTAAAAGCACCTTCAGTAGCTTCAAATTGACTTGCATAATACGGAACAAAATTACCAGCAACAAAAACTAACACTAACCCAGCAATAGTAACGAGCTTAAAGCTATATTCTCCTTGTGAATTTTTCTTTACAGCTTTGATTTTCTCAAAAATAAACAGCACAGATATAGCGACAAAAATCACCATAAATATTGCTTGTATAGAAATTAAACGCATTTTTTCAGAGTAATACACACCACTTATAAGTGTTCTGAACAAAGAAGTAGGCAAAGAACCTGCTACAAAATTTATGAAAGAGAACCACAAATAAGCCAGTATTAACCATGAGGATTTTTTGTAATTTCTAAGCACTAAGAAAAGACCGAGAAACACCAAGACAGCTATAGGTAAATTATCCAGATAAGGTAACAAGCTACCTTCATAACCTTCAAATCTAGCAGTCAAGAAAGCTAGAATACCGCTCTTATAACCATGAGGTGCCCCAATAATAACATTGTAGTCAAAGCGAAGATTATATAGTGTCTTTATGTTGTATGACAAAATACCAACTACTATTTCTAAAGCAATATCAGCAACTATCGCTAGTAAAACAAAAAGAATTCGATTTTTCTTGGATTTACCTTTATCCAAATCTTTACCAAAGTAATAAGCAGCAAAAGGCAAAACAATAAGTACAACATAGTAAACAGTAAAAATACCATTAGGTTGAGAGAAAACTAGCCCTAAGAAAGAAGCAATTCCCAGTATAATGCTCTGCCACCACTGGAAATAATTTTGTCTAAACAAGAATGCCACAACTACCATCAAAACAGCAGGCAAGAAAGATGAAGCCACAACATTGGCATATAACATACCAAACCATAAGTAAACGCCTGGGAAGAAAGCTATTAAAGTGCTAACTGTTGCAACCGCGCTTAGGAATACTTTGTTTTTGCTGATACATAAAGCAAAAGTAAGCATAGACAAAGGCCACACAAAACAAAGCAAAAAATAAGTAAAAGCATTAGCAGCAACAGGAATACTAACACCCGTAACATGAATAACACTAGTAACAAAATCATGCCAAGCAGCAGGATAAAAACTAGAATTAGGAGGAAGCTGCAACATATGCAAAGAAGACAAATCCCCACTCTCAAGCATACTAGCAACACTATTATAATGATAGTTTGCATCATAAGTCTGACTTATGGCATAAGGAACTTTCAAAGAATACAAAACTCTTGCAAAGAATACGCCACCAGTAAGTAGGGCTATTACAGTAGGTATAAAAGTTTCTCTATACCTAACTACTTTTATTTTTTCATCGTAATTGAATAAAACTCTTATGATTAAAGCAAAAACGGTGACAAGTACAAATACTATAAATAAGCCAACTATTGTCCATGGAATTCCTATGGAACCAAACATTACAGCTGTAGTAGATATTAAAGATATGCTAATAATAGGAGCAACACCTATAGAGAGGAATCCACGAATATTCAAAGCACGTGCAAGAATAAAGCCCGGTAAATAAACTAAAATACCACAAATTATCAAAGCAAAAGTGAAATCAGACCAAGTTCCGTGCATTTTTCCCCTCAATATTTATCTACAAATTAAAAGTATCTTATCAGAAACTATCTGTATACGATAAAGAAGAGTACTAATAAAAGCTATATTTCAAATTAAAACTTTAGTGATTATCACATCCATTGATTTCAAAAAGTTTATTACCATATTTATCTTTATTGATTAACTTAGCGAATGGTTTGTTATCAAGATTATCAAAGCTAGGATATTCTCTATCGCAATCCCTACCCCACTGACACTTTCCAACAAAAGAATAAACGTAACGTACTTTATACTTCTTAATAGCTTTACAGACCTTAGGATTCGTATTAATTTCCTCAAGGTTATTAGACAATATTTGCCTATACTCGTCTCTTGGGTGCTGAATATGGTACATTACGTTTCTTTGCCCAAACAGGAACCAAGAAGCAGTAGTTCCTTTGAAAGGATTGCCTATAACATTATAAGATTTATCGATTTTATCCGTATTGGATTGCATAAAGTCAACTTCAGATTTCGAATATACTAACTCATTATTTAGATTAGATTCAGGCAAAGAAAAACTTATATTTTGAGCAACAAATCTATATGAATACGCAGGTATTACTTGGGCTACAATAAACAAAAGAACTAACGTAATAGCACCAAATATCTTAAAACCATATTTTCCACTATCATAAGCAAGCAACTTTAACTTTGAAAGCATAAACATTACAGCTAAAGCTATAATTATCACCATGAAAATTACTTGTATTGATATCAAACGTATAGGTTCACCATAATAAATACCAGTCAAAAAGGCACGGAGCCTATTATCTGGCCAGCTTGCAGCAATAAAGTTCAAGAATGAGAACCATATCCACGCAACAATTATCCACAAATAGTTAGTTTTAAAATGTCTGCGTAAAATTACACCTAAGCCAATAAAACACAAAACCGACACATATATGTTCTCATAAAATACTTGATCTCCAGGTACTGTTAAAAACCTCTGACCTGTAGTCAAAAATGCTAATAAAGCTTCTTTTCTACCATATCTTGTCGGTATTACTATATTAGAAGTAAATCGAGCGTTATATATGGATGGATTTGTTAAAGAAATGTATGTAACAGCAGCAATAATTGCAAACAATACTAAAAACGCTAAGGCTGTAAAAATTATTCTATATTTATAAGAATGGCTTTCGATTTCACCAGCACTGCCACTATCATTTAGAGTTTTCGTTTTTGAAACACCAAATATAAAGTCTTTAAAACCGAGATTATAAACGTCAAATTCTTTACCTAACTTATATCCAGCAAAAGGCAGAACAATAAGGACGACATAGTAGACAGTAAATATTCCACTAGATTGAGCGAAAGCTAAGGCTAGCAAAGAAGTTACACCCAAAAATACTACTTGCCAAAATCCAAAGAAACGTTGTCTGAATAAGAAAGACACTACAATCATGAAAACTACTGGTAATACAACAGCAGCTGTAATATTTGCGTAAAGAATGCCGAAGGTTAAATAAATACCTGGGAAAAATGAAATCAGAGTACTAGTACCAGCTACTACGCTTAGGAATACTTTGTTTTTGCTGATACATAAAGCAAAAGTAAGCATAGACAAAGGCCACACAAAACAAAGCAAAAAATAAGTAAAAGCATTAGCAGCAACAGGAATACTAACACCCGTAACATGAATAACACTAGTAACAAAATCATGCCAAGCAGCAGGATAAAAACTAGAATTAGGAGGAAGCTGCAACATATGCAAAGAAGACAAATCCCCACTCTCAAGCATACTAGCAACACTATTATAATGATAATGCCCATCAGAACTCTGACTAAAAGCAAAAGGAACCCTCAAAGCCAACAAAACACGCACAAACAAAACAAAACCAGCAACCAAACCAACACACAAAGGCACAAACAACCCACACCAAGAAATAACTACTCTGCTAGTTTTACCCACTCGACTAGGAATTATCTCGTAACTATTTGCGTAAGTTTTCGGGTAAAATTTTGCCTTAAAAAATATTAAAGCTCGATTATAAATCCCCCCCCCATTTATTATGAATAACAAAAAGCAAGTCAGGAAAATACAGGCAAATAAAATCCACACGCTCCATTTAATACGTAAAGCACCCAGCAAAACAGCCAAAGTTGAAACAAACCCAATGCTAATAAGTGGAGCAACAGAAACAGCTAAAAACCCACGAATACCTATTGCCCTGCTCATCAAGTAACCCGGAAAATACAACAAAATACCAGAAATTATAAAAGCAAAAGCAAAACCTAGCCAAGACCCGTACATATATTCCCTTTATATAAAACAGTGTTATTCATATAACCTCCAATATTATATAAAATGCATTAGAAGAGTGAAACTAAACAAATACGTAAAACAAAAGAATACGTAAAGTTATACAAAATGTGAGATAAGATGATTAAAGTGAAAATGCTAGTTTTATTAGAATATGCTGAAAATTTAAACTATTTAAATGGAGATATCTAAATCAAAATTAATAAACAATACTCTAAAAATTGTTTATATTCTGCAATCCCCATGTGTACATTGCAACAGCAGCCGCAGCCCCCACATTTATTGAGCGAGTAGAACCTCTTTGAGTAATATGCAAAACCTGATCGCATTTATCGAGTAAGTCTTTAGAAATTCCAGCACCTTCTTGCCCGAACAACAACATACACTTTTCAGGCAACACAGCTTTTTCAATTGGCTTAGAGTTATCCAAAATATCTATACCTATAATTGGCATATCGTTTTCTAAGCACCAGCTGGTGAAATCGTCAAAAGTGCTGTGGTGAATAATATGCTGATATCTATCTGTAACCATTGCTCCACGACGATTCCAGCGTTTACGTCCCACAATATGAACCATACTTACAGCAAAAGCGTTAGCACTACGTACAATTGAACCTATATTGTAATCATGCTCTAAATTTTCGATAGCTATATGTAATGGTGTGCGATAGTTAGAGTCCAAATCTGCAATTATTGCTGACATTTTCCAGTAACGATAATGGTCTAAAACATTACGTCTGTCGCCATTTTGTAGCAATTCTGGATCATAGAAATCTTCGGTCGGCCAATTCTGTTCACCTCCAGGCCAAGGACCAACACCAACGATACGATCCTCTTCTGTCTTATCCTTATGAGAATCGGAGGTAGCAGTTTTTTCAAAAGAATCTTTAGTAAACTTCCATTCAAATATTTTCTTATTGAATACTCCGTGATTTAATTCAACCAGTATGCCACCATCTTTAAGTTTTTTTATAGCTTTGTAAACTGTGGTACGTGAAATATTCAAAGTGTTAGATAACTTGAGCTGATTCACTTCAATAATACTGCCAGATTTATCGCTCATTCTAGCCAAATATTCAGCAACTCTAATGGTGTTTGCACTAAAATCTCTAGGAGTGTTTTTTAAGAAAAAATTGTAATTACTCATGGTTAATTTCTGCGATAAATAGATAAATATTAGAAAACATATAAATAAGTCAAAGACACTGATTCGAAAGTTTCAATATCGTGTTGTGAATGCGAAATCAGCGAAAGCAAAGCTTTTACTTGAGTGCCTGAATTTTCTAATCCCTCTATTACTTTCATAACGTCTTCAGGTTTATCATGCCTAGAAATCAAAAGCACTACACTAGAACCAGTCAAATCAAAAGAAGAAGCAGTATTAGTAACTATTTCGTGTTCAAAAACATGAGGAGCAACATATCCGAAAGCATTCAAAGATTGGCCACGAGAAGATGCTGCATGAGTAATTGAAGAAGCCATAAGTGCAGACAGAGGCATTTTAGCACCAATACCATCAATATCGTCAGGGCTTATACCACCTTCTTCTAGGACGTCCAGCAAAACGTGTCCAAGCAAAACAGAAAATTCCTGATTTAAAAGCAAAGCTAGGCGCTGCCCGAAAGCATCGTAATAATCAGCAGTAAAAAACTCTGTACCGACCATTAGTTCATGTAAACGTTTCCTCTGTGGATCATTCATAAAACTACTTTTCGCACTCATGACACACCTAACTTTTATTATCTATAAGTAAAGACTCATAAACCATTCTACATCTTATATTATAAGGTTATAAATATAAAACAAAATAAAGTTTAGAACTAAAACAGTATTCGTTAGTAATGCTTAATAATACTAATCTTTACAAGCAGTAATTTCATAAAGCTTGTTGCCATACTTATCTTGGTCGATTATTTTAGCAACATTTTTACCATCTAAGTTATCAAAGCTTGGATATTTTTTATCACACGGTTTATTCCACTGACATTTACCAGAGAAAGAGTAAATATAACGTAAATTATACTTCTTTACAGCCTTACAAACATTAGGATTAGTATTCGCATTCTGCAAATTTTCAGCTAGTAATAAGTGATACTTATCCTTAGGAGTCTGAACATGATAGAAAATATTCTTTTGTCCAAACATAAACCACGACGCAGTAACACCTTTTCTTGGGTTACCTGCAAAAGTGTAGGATTTATCAACTTTGGTAGCATTATTTTTCATAAATTCAAGTTCATGTTTAGAATAAGCTAAAACATTTTGAAAATTATCATCAGGTAATGAGAAATTATATTCAAGTTTATCGAATCTGTCTTTCATCACCGAAGTAGAATGCCCAGATATAAACACTACTAAAAGCCCCAGAATTGTAACAGTTTTAAAAGAGTAATTGCCAGCCTTATCAACGAACAGAAGTTTTAGTTTTGAAAATATGAATAGTATGCTCAAGGATATAAAAATCACCATGAAAACTGTTTGAATTGGAATAAAACGAACTGTATCCCCATAGTATAACCCTGTTAGAAAAGCTCTAATTTGTTTATTTTCACAAGTTGCAGATACAAAAACTAGAAAAGAAAACCACAACCAACCAACTATTAACCATAAGTATTTTGCATTTCGTTTTTTCCATAGAATAAAGAAAATACCGCTAAAAGATAATACAGAAATATAAATAGTTTCATAAAATACAGAATCTAAGCTCACTGGTAAGAACCTGATAGCTGATGTTAAAAATGTTAATATTCCTTCATAGTAATCATATTTATTTCTAACAAGCATATTTGGTGTAAATTTTGCATTGTACAAAGTAGGAGTTTTATAGCAAATATAAATAACTAAACAAGCTATCAAAATGCTTAATAATACACCTAATAAAGTGAAAATAATTCTATTTTTATACGCAAATTTATACTTTTTATCTACATTATTTTCAACAAGTTGTTTTGTAATAGTATCGTATTTCTTCCCTAATTCATATCCAGCAAAAGGCAAAACAATAAGTACAATATAATACACACTAAACACAGTATTAGGCTGAGAAAAACCTAAAGCAAACACTGAAAAAATACCTAATAAAATGCTTTGCCAATATTGAAAATACTTTTGTCTAAACAAAAATGTGACAACAATAAAAAATACAACTGGAATAAAAGATAAACCAACAATATTTGCGTACAATATTCCGAAATATAAGTATATTCCCGGGAAGAAAGGGATAAGGTTACATATAAGTACAACGGTTGTTAAAAATACTTTGTTTTTGCTGATACATAAAGCAAAAGTAAGCATAGACAAAGGCCACACAAAACAAAGCAAAAAATAAGTAAAAGCATTAGCAGCAACAGGAATACTAACACCCGTAACATGAATAACACTAGTAACAAAATCATGCCAAGCAGCAGGATAAAAACTAGAATTAGGAGGAAGCTGCAACATATGCAAAGAAGACAAATCCCCACTCTCAAGCATACTAGCAACACTATTATAATGATAATGCCCATCAGAACTCTGACTAAAAGCAAAAGGAACCCTCAAAGCCAACAAAACACGCACAAACAAAACAAAACCAGCAACCAAACCAACACACAAAGGCACAAACAACCCACGCCAAGAAACAACTATTAGTTCAGTCTTTTGAGGCTTTGTATTTATAAGTATTTTGCCGAACAATCTCCTAATTCCCAGTAACAGCAATGCTAGCAATAAAACAGCTCCACAAAAGTACCAGACTTTCCATTTGATACCTAAACTTGCAAAAATTACAGCAAATGAACTCAATAAAGCGACACTGATAATTGGAGCAACAGCAAGGCTTAAAAATCCTTTAATCCTCAAACAGTAAGCTAATGTAATGCCAGGTAAATAAACTAACATTACAGAAACTACAAAAGCAAAAGCAAAACCTAGCCAAGATCCAATCATAAATCACTACCTTATCCAAAACTTATTTGGATAATTTTATAATTAGAACATGAATTTACTGCTATGTTTTGCTAAAACTTTTATAACTGTTCAGTAACAATTTTCACACTTGCACTTGTACCTAAACGCGATGCTCCTGCATTGATAAATTCAATAGCTTCCTCATACGAGCGTATTCCACCAGAAGCCTTAATTTCCATTGTATTACCAACTGTTTCACACATAAGCTGAACGTGTTCAAGCTTGGCTCCAGAGGAAGAAAAACCTGTGGAAGTTTTTACAAAATCAGCACCAGCAACCCTTGCACATTCACATGCATTTTTTATCTGTTCGTTATCTAAAAGTGATGTTTCTAGTATTACCTTTACTTTTGTGTTGAAAGAATTCTTATCTATTTTTAACTCATTTAATGCTCGTTGTAATTCTTCATTTGTAGAACACTCGTATAAAGAATCTAAATCATTTTCAAAATCTACAGCATTATCAGATAATAGTAACTCTGCTATGCGAGAAGAAACCACAACATTTTCAATATCAGCCTGTACACTATCCCACATACCTGATAATGCCCAACCGACATTTATAACCATATCTATTTCGTCAGCACCATTTATGACAGCATTACTAGCTTCATTACCTTTTGATTCTGTAGAACTTCCACCCAAAGGAAACCCTACAACAGTGGCAACTTTTACATCAGAATTACTTAAACGGTCTTTAGCGTAACTAACCCAGCATCCTTGCACACATACAGCAGCAAAATTGTAATCAACAGCTTCTTGCACTAATTCTTCAATATCGCTTGCAGTAGCATCAGCTTTCAGTAAAGTGTGGTCAATATAAGAATTTAATTCCATGTCGCCATCTTCCGTCTTTCAGAGTTTCACAAATTCTATAATTTCAGCATTTGTACATAGTATAAGTGTCTAAAAACGTAAATCTCAGTAAATAATATCAAATGTTAGTAATAAAATTTGTTGCCCACGCTTTAACTGTATCTTCAGTCAGCAGTAGGCAACAATTCTTGCACAATCACATAAAAGTTTAGAGCTATGCTGTAGATTTTTCAGGAACAATCACATCTAAATCTTGCATTAGCTGTGATACTTCTTCGTTATAGTTAGCGAAAGGATCCATTAAATCTATAGTTGGTCGATAAGGGTTATTTAAGCGAACTCCTGACCAGTTAACTGTGATGTCAAAACCTAATCTAAGAGCTTTTTCAACGAAATCTCCACGCACTTTAGCACGGCTAGTTTGTGGAGGCATTGTCATGGCTTTAATAACGTCTTCATGAGCAACATACTCTTGCATCATACCTTTAGCACGCATAGCAGGAGCAAGTCCATACTTAGGATCTAAATCGTGGTATGCCAAATTTAGCCTTGCTATCAGTGGCGATGAGAGATCGATATTATGCTTATTCATATAATGCTTGAATAATTTATATTTAATAGCCCAATCTAATTTAGTGTCAACCTTTGAAAAATCACGCGAAACTATAGCTTCTAAGCCATCTTTAGCTAAGCTTAAAGCTTGAATATAGACATCATCTTGGTTGTCTAAATCATAGTTCTTGCCACGTAAGTGTTCTTCAAGTAAAGCTATAATTTCAGTCTGTATTTCAACAGCACTCATTTTTCTACCATCAACTAGGTCAACTTTTACAGTTCCTGTAAAATCGTCACTAATTTGATGTAAAGCTTCAATAGGGTTCACTAAATCGAATTGGCACAAGTCTTTTCCAGACTCTAAGTAATCTAGCACTATACCTGTAAGAGCTATCTTGAGCATTGTAGTTACGTCACAAATATTAGAATCACTACAAAGCACATGAAGACGCCTGTATAAATCTACATCTCCGTGTGGTTCATCTTTAGTGTTGATTATTGGACGTGATCTCGTTGTATCTGCACTAGTTTGTTCGCTCAAAAAATCTGCACGTGGAGAGAAAACATAGCGACTTTCACCAGTTTTTTCATCATGTTTAATATGGCCAGCCCCAGTGAGTATTTGACGTGTAGCAAAGAAATTCACTAGCGATCTAATGCTCTTGTCAAAGTCAACTTTACGTGAAAACAAATAATTTTCATGACAGCCGAAAGTGTTACCCACAGAGTCAACGTTATTTTTAAAAAGGTGAACGACAGCTTCAATATTTTTTTCAGCAAAATTCTTATTCGCACTACTTAACATAGCACGCAAGAATTCTTCACCAGCACGGTCATTAGCAACAACATCATAGACTTGGTCACATTCAGCACTAGCATATTCTGGATGCTCACCAATATCTATGTATAATCTTGCACCATTGGAAAGAAAGTAATTTGTTGTTTTGCTAGATGAAGGCATATATTCAAATAGTTCTTTAACGCATTCACCAGGGTTAGGAATAATACCAGGAGCATTATAGTCTTTTGGCTGAGCAAAAACACCATATTCGGTTTCAAGCCCGTAAATACGCCCAGTTATCATTGTCCACCCTTTTGAACGAATCCTTGTACGAATGATAGAGCATTTTCTTCAAGTACATCATCAATGTCATCTAGGATGTCATCGAATACTTGTCCATAGTCACCAGCAGGAGCAGGTGTTGGAACATCCTCTGGCTCTGGTGTATCTTCATGGTGTGATTGACGATAAATACGGTCAGCCATTTTATCTCCTTAGTTATATTTTCTATTGTTTAGTTCATTTTTTGCTTATAATACATATATTTCAGGTTGCATACACTAATCCGTGAAAATGCCCTACCTCTAAAGCAGTTTCATCGTATTACTTCTTAGTCAAAGCATCAACTATGTCTTTAACTGAAGTAGATTTCTCGAATAGACTTTCAACTCTTTCTTTAGTTCCACCAAGAGGATTGAACATAGGAACTCTAAGCATATGTTCTTCACCAGTATCTACTACCATTGCGTGCCAACCAGCTGAGAAAATATCCTTGTTGAAACGCCTAATCATTTGTCCACGGAAGTATGCACGTGTGTTTTCAGGAGGATAAAATTCTGCTTTAGAAATATCTTCCTTATCTACCAAAGTAGCTACTTTTCCACTTTCGATTAAACGATAAGCTAGACCACGACCTAAACGCATATCAGCCCACTGCAAGTCCATAGCTGCTAGTTTAGGACTTTCCCAGCCAAGATTTTCTCGTCCAGCCATTGCTTCCATGATTTGTTTCTTACATACCCATTCCACCTGTGAAGCTAGCTTAGAAAACTCTTTATTCTCAAGAGCGTCTAGAATGTGCTTCCACATATTTAGGGCTTGTCTAGTTTCCTCATCATATTCTGGATCATTTTTATCAGCGTTATCTTCGTAGTATTTACTAATCGTGTCCAAATATACTCGCTGTATCTCTATTGCTGTTAGTTTTCTTCCATCAGCAAGAGATAACTTGTAGGTCAAGCTAGTATCATGTGAAACTTTAGAGCATTCAGAAACTGGATCAGCTAATTCTAATTCTTTCCATTCCTTCGGCACACCATAGTTTTCAAGCACCCATAGAATTAGAGATGTAGACGCCATTTTTATAAAGGTCGAAGTTTCAAAAACATTTGAATCTCCACCTATTACGTGGAAACGGCGGAACAACTTTCCATCAGCATGAGGCTCATCTCTAGTGTTTACGATAGGCCTATTTAATGTGGTTTCCAAACCTACTGTGTTTTCAACATAGTCTGCTCTCTGAGAAATCTGAAAACCTGGTTTTTCGCTGTATGGTCCAATACCTACCCTGCCAGCACCGCAAATAATAGGACGAGTTACAAAGAAAGGAATAAAAGTCTGCACTATATCGTCGAAAGGCACTCTTCTATCTACCATATAATTTTCGTGGTTTCCGTATGTAGCACCTTTGCCGTCAACATTATTTTTGTACAAAACAATATCCGGCAAGCCCTTATTCTGTTCAACTTCAACCATAGCTCTTTGCATAATGTATTCACCTGCACGGTCATACAGCACTGCTTGTCGTGGAGATAGAACTTCTGGACTTGAGTACTCTGGATGAGCATGGTCAAGGTACATTCTAGAACCATTAGGCATACTGTTATTAGGGGCTCTTTGGAATTTTTCCTCAAGTTCTGTCAAACGTACAACTTGAGACATTTGACGACCTTTAGAAAGAATTTTTGGTCCACTAGGAGCAAGATTGTAAGGGTCATCGGTAAGTTGGGACGGATCAGCCTCTTCACGAGCCATCACATACCCTCTAGCGTCATGTAAAGGTTGCTCTGAAGAGTAATCCCAACGCACCCCTTCAGGTTCATTCATCTCACGCATAGCACCAGCGTAAGCAAATACAATCTGGCTAGTTAATATTACAGAATCATCATCAGAAGTAGGGCTTATGATACCAAATTCAGTTTCAATCCCCATAACTCGTTTTACAGTCATTTGATAGCCACCTAACTAAGCTCACAAATAGTCATTATTTACTTCTAGTTCATCAGTATCTTTAGCAACATTGCCCAAAGACTGTGGTGAATCTACGACTTGTCCAAAAACACTACGACTTTCTTCTTCTCGTTTCATACCCATAGTGCGAATATACATAATCCTCTCGCCCTTACGACCAGCAACACGTGCCCATTCGTCAGGATTAGTGGTGTTTTGTAACTCTTCGTTTTCATTGATTTCGTTGTCAATTGCGTCTAACAAGTGTTGAACAGTTATACCTTTTTCAGCACCATTAATATAGTCTTTGATAGCTGTTTTCTTTGCCCTGTCGACAATATTTGTCAACATAGCACCAGATACAAAGTCTTTGACGTATAACGTTTCTTTTATACCTGAAGCATACGTGACTTCTAGATACTCATTTTCCTCAGAAACTTCATATAAACGCCACGCAACTTTATCAATCATTTCTTTTATGATTTCAGCTTTAGCACGACTATCAGTATCTCGAACAGGAATTTCTTCAGTCAAATATTTACCCAAAATTTCTTTAGCACCTTCAAGGGTTGGACGTTCAATCTTAATTTTCACGTCTAAGCGACCAGGACGCAAAATTGCAGGATCAATCATATCTTCACGGTTTGAAGCACCAATTATTACAACGTTTTCGAGGGATTCTACACCGTCAATTTCACTCAAAAGCTGTGGGACAACAGTAGTTTCAACATCGGAGCTTTTACCTGTTCCTCTTGTCCTAAACAAGGATTCCATCTCGTCGAAGAAAATAACTACTGGGATTCCTCGTTCAGCTTTATCTCTTGCCCTAGAGAAAATTAAACGGATTTGTCGTTCAGTCTCACCCACATACTTATTTAGTAACTGTGGACCTTTTATGTTTAAGAAGTAAGACTTTTGCTGCTCCCAACCAGCTTTTTCTGCAGCTGTTTTCGCTAGAGAAGTAGCAACAGCTTTAGCGATAAGCGTTTTACCACATCCTGGAGGACCGTAAAGCAAAACACCTTTAGGAGGTTTCAAGCCATGCTCAACATAAAGATTTGGATGTAAAAATGGTAGCTCTACTGTGTCTTTGATTTGCTCGATTTGTTCAGATAAGCCACCAATATCTTCATAACTAATATCAGGTATTTCTTCAAGCAGTAGTTCTTCAACTTCACTACGTAAAATAGTTTCGTAAGCATACCCTGTTTTCATATCAGCGATTAAAGCGTCACCTACACGTAGCTTCGTATTTGCTAAAGTGTCAGCAAGCTTTATTACTTTTTCGTCTTCGTTTCTAACTAAAACCAGCACTCGTTCGTTATCTATCTTTTCTTTTACGATTACGATGTCACCAGTTGTAGTGAAACTACTTGTACCTATAACAGCTAAATGTTCATTTAACAGGACTTCTTGTCCTTTTTGTAACGCATTTATAACAACTTTGTCCGTAGCAGTT
Source organism: Actinomyces sp. zg-332 (assembly GCF_011751945.2). Lineage (NCBI taxonomy): Bacteria > Bacillati > Actinomycetota > Actinomycetes > Actinomycetales > Actinomycetaceae > Tongtianella > Tongtianella jiaweipingae. Next base: position 115,588 of record NZ_CP064951.1, on the reverse strand, counting down.
AAGCGCATTTTCCTACCACCGACAAGAACATCTACTAGGCGATCAATTGCTGAGTGTACGCTTAAAAATATGCCAAAGTTTAACGGAGGAGCTGTTAAACGCTCAACTTCTGCACGCAAACCATCTAATTCTTGACGAGCAGCAGCTAATGCCGAAGCTAATCTATCGTTTTTCCTTTTGATCACTGATGAATAAGTTTGTAATTCTTGGATTCTTTCATGGAGCTCTTCTGAACTATAGTTTGCCATATTTACCCTCGATTATTCTTATCTTACGATATTTTCTCACTCATGACACAAATCACTAATTCAATCTTACCTTATTGTGTATGTTTAATAAAAAATAAAGACTCCAGAAAAATGTTAGATAAAACACTTAAAACAAACCTATTTAATGGAATAAAACTAGCTTCATTTTCATTTAAAATCCTTTAGTCTTTATCTACGTAAAATTATCTAAAGGTAAGTTTTTATTTCTTCTTGGTAAATAATTTTTACCTCTCACATAGTACACACATACTACTTTATAAACTTATTTTCCCTAAAAGGTTTACTCCCATTTATTTTCTACGTATTACTTTCTAGGTATTCACTTTAATAGCCATCTCGTTTTATTTGTTTTCATTCCTCAACAAGGTCATCTTATGTTTTATACAAATACCTTATATGGTTTTACTTATACATAAAGTAAGATAAAGGCTACTGAAAAACCTACTCTACCTGTATAAAAACAGTATGAAGTATAGGTTTAAGTAACAGTCACTTAAATTTCCAAATACTCAAATCCTTATTCTTAAAAAGTAAGCAGATTTTATTTTTCTCTTAGAAATAACTAGCAAAACAGAATAAAATACAATAAAGATATATAAACACATCGAGAAAAGAATAGCTAAAAATCAAAATACGGATAATATCTCCTCAAAATTATGCTGTCAATGCACACAAGCAATAACTTATATTTATCTATATAAACCAATCTAGGATTTTCAACTAAAGCAATTTATTTATTAGTAATACTTGGGTTTTCATCAGAATTTCCAATAGAGTTTTGATCAAAGCTTTCGAAACTATAGCTCTCATTTATATCATCTATATTATATGAGGCACTCAAAGAAGTATTTTCTACCCCTTTTTCTTCAGCATACCCTATCCTTTTTACAGTGCTTTCTCTACCTTTATCCTCAACAGTTTCTATCCTTTTTTCTTCAAGGCTTTCGGTATCTTTGTCCTCAGCACACTCTATCTATTTGTCCTCAGCACTTTCTTCTTTAGCAGCTAAAACAGATTCGAGCATATACACAGCTATATCTTTTACTTCCACATTTTGGTTAGAAACTTCATCCAACATTACTGTACAGAATGGACAACCCGTTGCTAAAACACAAGCACCTGTAGCAACTACTTCCTTAGCTCTAAGACTTGATATACGAGTGGAAGTTTTATCCTCTATAAACGCATTAGCTCCACCAGCACCACAGCATAAAGCACGTTCCTTTGAATGCCCCATTTCTACATTTATAAAACCAGCTTCACCCAATAACTCGCGTGGTTCATCATAAATTCCATTATGCCTACCTATGTAGCAAGGATCATGATAAGTAACTTTGCGTTTATTTCCATAACTCTTAGAAAGTTTTAATGCACCTTCACGGATAAGTCTGTTCAAAAGTTGTGTATGATGAATAACTTGATATTTTCCACCTAATGAAGGATATTCATTAGCTATTGTATTGAAACAGTGCGCGCAAGTAACAACGATTTTCTTCACTTTAGCTTCATTCAAAGTTTCAATATTCATTGCAGCCAAAGTCTGGAATAATAGCTCATTACCACTTCTACGTGCCGGATCTCCTGTACAAGATTCACCTTCACCTAAAACAGCAAAAGAAACACCTGCTATGTTCAAAAGGTTAGCAACAGCAGCTGTAGTCTTTTTGGCTTTGTCATCGTAAGCGCCAGCACAGCCTACCCAGAATAAATATTCAATCTCCTCAGCATCTTGAATATCAACACCTATTACTGGTACCTCAAATTCTAAATTTTTCATCCAATCTGAGCGTTTTTTAGGTGCTATTCCCCAAGGATTTCCTTTAGATTCAAGCTTTTTGAACATTTTTCCTAGCTGAGTAGGGAAAGTAGATTCCATTAACACTTGATGTCTACGCAAATCTATAAAATGGTCAACGTGTTCAATATCTAGTGGACATTGATCAGTACAAGCACCACAGGTTGTACACGCCCACAATATTTCTTCGCTAATTACGTTGGGAACAATAGGCACATTGACTTCATCAGCTTGCATATTTAGGTCATCAGCACCCACAATTTTTTGGTTCCTCAAAGCCTGATTTGCTAAAAGAATTGGCGATACATCATTGTGATGGTCACGCAAAGCCATCGTGAAAAGCTTAGGCGATAAAGGTTTTCCAGCATTCCAAGCAGGACATATTTCCTGACATCTACCGCATTCTGTACAAGTGGCAAAATCAAGCAAACCTTTCCACGTGAAATCAGTTATTTTTCCAACACCCAAAACGGCATCTTCATCTAAGTTTTCAACTGTTTCTTCAGTCAGCACTTCGTCATTAACAACGATATTTTCCAGCGCCCCGAGAGCTTTTCCAATTTTTCTAGTGGCATATAGATTTATGAAACCTAAGAATCTATGCCAAGCAATACCCATAGAAGTATAAAAACTAACTGTAGTAAACCAGAGCATAGATATTACTATTTTTATAGTTGAACTTACCCAGACTATAGAAATAATTGTTTGGGTATTTAGAGCAGAAAACATCTCGCCCACGAAGAAACTCAATGGGAAGTGGAAGATAAGATTACTTCCTCCTCCTTGCCTAATAGCTAATATGTATTCACATCCACGTAAAACAATTACACATAAAACAACTAGTAAAACAGTAAATTCAACATAGTAAGCATGCCATTTATTTGAGCCTGCAAATCTAGAATTTGGGCGCTTGCGTGTGAGATATATTCGTAAAGCAATAAGGAAAATTATTCCAAGCAGAGATAGCCAAGCTATAAGTTCAGTAAGTATTTCCCAAGGAATGAAGTGACCCAATATCGGTAAAGACCAGTTAGGGTTAAACAGTTGTCCATATCCAGAAAACAAAGTGAATACTAAAATAGGGAAAGAAACCATAACTAGCCAGTGAGCAATTCTAACAACTGGCTTATTTTTGAAAGCTGAGTGGAATAGTACTTTAACAAAAACGTATTTAACTCGTTGTAATACTGGTCGCAAACGCTTACTTGTGCCCTTACCTAAAGAAAGATTTTTATATATGTTACCGATAGCTACCACAAATGAAGTTACACCAATGATAGTAAAAACTTGCATAATTAGAATGCAGACTATCTGTAACAGACTCATCTTTCTCCTTTCCAATAAATATGTATTTTACCATTATTAGAAATAGCAACAAATATTGAAACTTGCATATACTATCATTACAACCACAATTATCATAAAACTTATAATTCTAAGCTTTCTTCATTTTATGTAAAATAAGCATATTATTGAGTATTATCGGTATAACTCTTAGTCTTTAAACATAATAGTGCACTCAAATGAAAGGTAAATAACTTATCTTAAAATTGTGGAAAACTCTTTCAGTAAATCAACGATAATTAAAATACGGAATATTTTCTAAAAATACTAGTTTAAAATACTAGAACTAACTTCCCTACCATCTAGGAAATAATATGGCTACTTTAACTGTAAGAAACCTATCTGTAACATACACAATTTCAGGTTCGAAGGAAGAAAAACGAGCTTTACGTAACGCAAGTTTTACTCTTGAAGAAGGACAAATATTAGCATTGCTAGGCCCTAGTGGTAGTGGAAAATCTTCACTTTTGAGGGCACTTACTGGTTTAGAAGAAAGCCAATCATCAGAAATAACTTATAAAGGAATAGATTTGCGCTGTCTACCACCTAATGAAAGAAAAATAGGAATGGTGTTCCAAGATGGTCAATTATTCCCCAATTACACAGTAAAAGGCAACATAGAGTACGGTCTAGCTAATCAAGAATTATCAAAATCTGAAAAAGAAGATATTGTAAAGAATTTACTAGAATTAGTTGATTTGCAAGGGTTTGAAGATAGAAATATAGAAACTTTATCAGGAGGACAAGCCCAAAGAGTAGCACTGGCAAGAGCTTTAGCTCCAAAACCTAGAATACTTCTACTGGATGAACCTTTGTCAGCCCTCGATAAATCTCTACGCGAGCAACTATCTAGCGAATTACGTCAAATTCTAAAAAAGACAAATACTACAGCAATATACGTAACTCATGACCAAGATGAAGCTTTTGCGATAGCTGATCTCGTGGGCTACATCTCTGATGGTAATCTACAACGCATAGATACTCCAGAAGAAATTTGGAGACACCCACGTACGCTTGAATTAGCAAAATTCCTAGGATACAGCCCTTTTCTTGACTATATTGGTGCATCTTATATGGGAATTTTCTTGCACTCGAATCAATATTTAGCTGCCCGACCTTACGCTTTCTCAATAGCTAGAAGCGACTGTGCTAGATGTCAGGCTTTAATGGGAAACGTGAAAGAACTACGTAAAAACAAAGACGAAATAGAAGCTTTAGTTAAACTAGATGCTGGTGGAGATGCTTGGATAAAAATACCTGATAATTACAAGGTTTCAGAGGGTGATCTAATAGCTCTACAAGTAAATAAAGGACAATGCACGATAGTGAGCTAGTTCTATTTCTCAGAGTACTACTATAAGTAAAGTAAATGCGTGACAATATATGCTTTACGTTTAAATTGCGTAATGGTTTTGCTTTTCTGTGACTTTATTTATGCGAGTTAATATCACCGTTTAGACAAGAAATAATTTTGCTTTATAGTTTAGCTCTTTGTTTCTCATTTTCTAAAACAAGGTTGCTATAACAGTGTTCCTACTTTTAGCTAAACAACTATCCCAAGTTTTTAGCAACTGTAACTATCCTTGCAATGAACAACTGAAAAACTGTAAATTATCTAACATTCCACTCAGCTAAAAATCACTAACAAAAACACATAAACGTACCTTTATAAAACTTCAAGTAACGTCTAAAGTTATCTAACGTGATATCTTCTGACCCAAAAACACGATAAAGCACACAAAAGCACTCAAAACTACGCAACTAGCATTAGCCATTCCTTGATGAACAGCAGTAGGCTGACCTATAAGCGAATAAATCATTACTGGAAGTGTTGCTCCCTCGGATCTGAATAGAAAAGAAGTAGCCCCAAATTCACCAAAAGAGACAACGAGAGCTAGTCCAAAAGCGTTTAAAATAGCTGGAATAAAATAGTGAGATTCTATAGTTATAAAACGTCGCATAGGGCTGGCTCCCAACAGACAAGCCACCTCTAGTTGACGTCTATCTATCCCACGAACAACTGGCAACATACTCTTTATAACTAGTGGTACAGCAACAGTCGCCTGAGCAAATGGAACTAGCCACCATTGAAAAGCAGTGTCATAGATTAAAACATTAACTGTTATTAAAAATCCAAAACCCACAGTCGCAGCTGAAATACCTAAAGGCAAGATGAAAAGCATATCGAATATTTTTGTAATTTTAGGTAAAGCATATTCAATAATACGAGCAAGAAATTTTCTTATTTTTACAAGTAAAAAAGCATTCCTAGCGGTATTGGTCTGTCTAATATATAGCTCTTTGTTCTGTGTATTTTCTGAAATAAAAGTTTGACGAGATAAAACAAAACTCACTAAAAAACCAATAATAGTGGATATAAAACCAGCAACTAAAGCGATTATCAAAGAATTTTGCATAGCTTCAAAAACGCTTATAGAACCACTTCTAGATAAATCTTGCGAGAATAAATTAATGTAATTTTCGAAAGTAAATTCACCGTTACGTGTGAATGAACGAACTACTAAAACAGCAATCGGAGTAATAATCAAAAACAGAACAATTATTAAAGCAGAAACAATTAATCCCCAGTCAAAAGAACTCGGTTTCATCAGGTTTCTACTATTTGTTTTACCTGAATATAACTTTTGCTTATAGAATATTTTTGTATCAAATTTACTTGAAAACACTAGTAAAAACGCTACTAAAATAATTTGCAAAATAGACAAAACACTGGCTGTTTTCAAATCTAAGAACTGTGTGGTAAGTATGTATATTTGTGTCTCCAAGGTAGAAACGCTAGCACCACCCATAACTAATACGACACCAAAAGAAGTAGCACAAAACAGAAAAACAACACAAAAACTAGAAATAATACTCGGTAAAAGAGCTGGAAAAGTAATAGTGTTAAAAATCCTTATTTTACTAGCACCAAGTAGCCTCGCAACGTCAGCAAATCGTGGATCTATCCCCTGCCAAAACACTCCAACTATTCGAACCACTACACAAAGATTAAAGAAAACCATCGCAATAATTATAGCTGTCACAGTGCCGTCTAATTTCAAAAATCCCAAAACTCCGTTTTCAGCAAATAAACTCCTAAAAGCCACACCCACAACTGTTGTAGGCAGCACAAAAGGAATCATAATTACCGAACGCCAAAATTTACGGGTTTTAAAATCTAGTCTATAGAAAACATACGCTAACGGTAACCCTAGAATTACGCTAAAAAACGAAGCTATAAGAGCCATATACAATGTATTCCACAGAGATTTAAACAGTACTACGCTATGCAAAAAACCAAATATTCCAGATGAGCCTGAAGTATTTGAATCTATAAACCCTTTGAAAATTAAAGCACAAACGGGCCAAGCAAAAAAGAAAGCAAAAAAAACTAGAGGGACAATAACCCCTAAAATTATTAAACTTTTATACGATTTCACTTTAGACCCGAGTATCAAAAAAATTTAAAATTCTAAAATATTATCTATATTTTCGTCTTTTTCAAGGTATCCATTTTTCTGCATATAGTCATTTGCCCAAATACCAACTTGACGACTTATAACAGCTGAAATAATTGTTGTAATAATTACATAAAATAGGTATTCACCTAAAGAATTATTTATACCATTGTCCTTAGGAACGTCACGCTTTGCACCCTTTACCCACGCTTTGTCCAAAACTATACCTAAAACGTAGCGTATTGCAGTGTTAAAAATAGTGAATAAAATAAACTGAGTTTTCATATTTTCCTCCTAAGAACAATCTAAATTAAATAATACTTCATGTACAGAAGTTTTAGAGAATTAAATAAACTAACAATAAAATTAATAGTTATAAAAATGAAATACACAAAATACAGAAAATGAAGTATTCTTAAAACACGACAGGGGAGCATAAATGCTGAGAGTGCCTATTGTAGGCAGACCCTCGAACCTGAAATGGATAATACCAGCGCAGGAAGTCGAGACACTTTAGCGTCCCCTCCGTACAACGATATGGAGGAAAAATGAAAAAAACGCGCATTCTTGCAGGCTTAGTTGCAAGTTCAATGTTGCTAATGGCTGGACTTACCGGATGTTCCAGCAATAATAACTCACAAAAACAATCTAATGAAGAAAAAGTTATAAAAGTTCTAGCTTACGATTCATTCTCACTAGATAAAAAACTATTAAAAGAGTTTGAAGAGAAAACTGGCTATAAAGTAAAAATCGTCTCCTCTGGAGGTGGAGGTGAGCTGGTAAATAAACTAGTTTTAACCAAAGACACTCCTGTGGCTGATGCTGCTATCGGAATTGATATAGCTTTTGCTGGTCGTGTAATAAAAGAAGATGTACTTGAAAAACCAAGCGTAAAGCTTCCTAAAGGTGCAGAAAAATACTCAGCCAAAAATACACCACAACTAATTCCTATAGATCACGGTCAAGTATGTTTAAATGCTGATAAAGACTGGTTTAAAGAAAAGAACATAGCTGAACCTAAAGATTTTGCTGACATAATCAAACCTGAATACAAAGGTTTATTTGCGGGTATTAACCCTACAACTTCTTCAGCTGGCTTAGGATTTTTCTTAGCAACAGTTGCTAAATACGGTCAAGAATGGAAAAAATACTGGACAGATTTAAAAAACAACGAAGTTTCTGTAGCTAAAGACTGGTCAACTGCATATAACGTAGACTTCACAGCTGGCGAAGGAAAAGGCTCCAAACCAATAGTTGTATCATACGCAACCAGTCCTCTAGAAACACTCAAAGACGACAAAATGCAAACCTACACTCTAGAATCCACTTGCTACGACCAAATCGAATATGCGGGTGTAATCAAGAAAGCTAAGAACAAAAAAGAAGCAGAAGCATTCATTGAATTTATGCTAAGTAAAAAAGTCCAAGATACTCTTCTTGACTCTATGTACGTATTCCCAGTGAGTGATGAAGCAAAGATTTCTGATAAAGTTTTGAAATTTACTCCACCTGCTAAAAACGCTCTACGAATCGATCCAAAAGTGGTCGATGAAAAACGTGAAGCTTGGCTAAAAGAGTGGAATGAAATACTAAATAAATAATTGTTTCACATGAAACATTCTTAGGGGGTTAACTTGACTATAAGGTTAACCCCTTATTATTTAAAGGTGTGTAAATAAAATGTTTAGCTAATTCGCATTGCTTAGAAATACGTAAGTATCTATGTATCCGATTATAATTTCACTATAAAACTCTTGAAAATAAACTTTAGGAAATATTGGGTAGATAAGTGCAAATTTTAGAAGGATAACAAAGGAAGAGAATCTGAGTTTAGGAGAACTCCCCCATACTTAGTTTGTAATTTCATAGCTAAACATTGAAGTAAAACTAACGCTAACTTCTGTTCACGTACAACACTAGGCAATAGTTCTTGTTCTAGCATAGATAAGTCTTTAGGTAACCATTTAAAAACGTACTCAAACACTAGAGCTGAGTCTGAATCAGTGGAACTAATACTATCAGATTTTCTATAATCAATATCTACGTTGCCTGACGTTGCAACTTCAACAATAGAAGAAAAACCAAAATCTGTTACAAAACTGTAGCCACTAACCCAATCTTTAGTTATTTTTTTTGATCGCCCTTTAAATAGAGCATTTTCAGTACTTACTTCTTTATCAGCATTACCTTCACCAGCATTTTGAAGTTTGTCAGATAAATTTTTATAGTAAGAGTCAGCAAAACTACCTTCAAAATAGTTCCACATTAAACGCCTGAACAAGTAAGTATAGCTAGATAAATCAATACGACTCGTGCGTAGATTTCTCAAAATAGTAGAATCGTTTTCCTCAAGCACGGACTCTATATCTTTCAATAATATGTCTGAAAAATTAGTTTCAAAAACCTTAGGTGGATTTGCATTAAAACTAGTATTAGTGTGCCCAAAAACTTCTGATAAAACACTAGAAATAAAATTAGGAGCTAATATTTTATTCACACGCCATACAAAACTAAGTTCTGGTTTATAAGTATTGAACAAGCTCCCCGTATCAGAGGACAATATTTTCCCATTTACTTGTCGTGCAACCTTAGATAAAAATTCCAAGCCCTCCAGCTCAGCCCCTTCCGGAGGAGGAAAACCAAAAGCTAAAACATAGGGATCTTTCTTCAGAAAATCATCGAATTGTAAATTAGAAAAAGTGTCTCTAACTTTAGGACAATCAAAAACCCATATATGTATTTTTTTAGAATCAGGTGAGTCAAAATCTATGTGTAGCTTTTCAGACAAAGACTTGGACAACACAAAAGGCCCACGCAAAATTACATCAATATCATTAGACTTGAAAAGATGAATATCAGCAAAATTAGTTATATATGAACTTGGTAAAAGAGTTTTAAACAAACCTGCTAACTTAGAACTGTACTTAGCGTCTACAAGGAGTAAATGCTTACCTAATATGTACTCTTCATTTACTTCTTCAGGAGCGGAAATATTCCTGATACTTTTTACCTGAACTTGTGGTGCCTGCACCTTAGCAAAATGCATAGTTGTATCACTATCAAAAATAATAGCTTCAGTTCTATCATCAAGTCGATCCAAAGTGTGCTGGGCTTTCCGAGAAGCAACATTGTCTTTAGCAGAATACTCAGCACCTTTAAACGCGTTTTTCTTTTCAAATATCTTTCCAGATATAAGACCATTTTCAGCATTTACATCAGCACTATCATGTGAAGATTTTTCTAGAAAATCAGCCATAAATACGCTTTTAATAGCTTTGGTATACGAAGTAGATAACCTATCATTTTTAGGCTGAGCGAGAGTATAGTCTCCGTTTAAATACTGTTTCGATAAATCAGCACGCACTGTGTTATCAACGGCTCGCAACCTCCCACGATTACGCTTGCCATAGTTAGTTTGTTTACTATATTTCATACATACCTCTCACAAACTACCTACAGGTATTCATACTAAGGCACTACTACTAACTCACACAATTAGCTCATGCTTTAGTAATTCAGCATTTCGTATCCATTCAAATGAATATTCAAAGCTGTTACGAAATGTAATCTTCTACCTCAACTCTACTGAAACCAAGATATGAACGTGAAGGAGTTGGTCCACGTTGACCTTGATAACGAGAACCGATAGCTCCCTGTCCATAAGGGGCTTGGCAAGGGGATGACATTTGGAAGAAACAAAGCTGTCCAATTTTCATACCTGGATAAAGTAAAATAGGTAAATTAGCTATATTAGTTAGCTCCAAAGTAACATGTCCAGAAAAGCCTGGATCGACAAATCCAGCAGTAGAGTGTGTAATAAGACCAAGACGTCCTAAAGATGATTTACCCTCAAGCCTTGCAGCTATTCCAGCACCTAAACTAACTTTTTCATAAGTAGACCCCAACACAAACTCGCCTGGGTGTAAAACAAAAGGTTCTGAGCCAGCATCAACCAATCTAGTTAATTCAGGTTGCGGAGCAGCAGGATCAATAACACTACATTGATGATTATTGAAAAGACGAAAAAACCTATCTAAACGCACATCAATACTTGCAGGTTGGACCATTTTTTCATCATAAGGTTCCAGAACAATTTCACCACTAGTAACATTCTTCTTAATATCAATATCTGAAAGAATCATCTTTATCATTTCCCTAATTATTTATTTGCTACCACTATTCTATATTAAAAAATAAGCAGTATAGGAAGAGATTAAGAAATCTTAATAATAAAACTTAGTTTTCCAATAACTTTGAATGTAAATTGTGCATAGATTTCAAAACACTAGATAAATCTTTAGCAAAGAAATACTCTACATGCCAATTATCAGGTTGACTACGTGTAACAGAAATAGAGGAATCTAAAACTGAATAGTTATCAAAAGCCTTGGATAGTATTTTTAAAGTTTTGTCATAGTCTGGCCAAATATGTTTATTTCTTTGAGTAACTTCTAATCCTAAAAGTTGAGCACCTGCGTCTAGCACCTTAAACGTTTCCTCTAGAGCCAAGACCTGTTCTTCTGTCAATTTTGGCATTTTTTTACGTAGTTCATAAACAAATACGGTGTGAGAAACAGCATTACTCATATAGTAAATTAATGAATTAATACTAGATATTACTTTGGACATTGAGCTACGAGAATCTTTACCCCAAGGAGTTTTCACCATTATATCGCTAAGCTCATTTAGTCCTTCTTTTATGTTTTCACTTTCACGAGCCAACTGAGTCAGCTTTTCATCATAAGTTTTATTTATCCAAATTTCTTTCAAAGACAATATTTCTTTACGCAAATTTACTGATAGGATATTCAACCCTTTATTGACCGCTTTATTCGAATTCACTGGGAAAACAACAAATGCAACAACTACACCTATAAGTGCTCCTAGGGTATTTTCAATAACTCTATCTATTACTAGAGTGTATACAGAAGCATGTAAAATGCTGTAGATTTGAACAATCATAGCAGTTACGAATATCACACAATAAATATAGTCAACTCTAATCAAAGACACAGCCAAAGATATATAGATAATTAGCAGTACCATTACTGGTAACAGCTGAAGTATGTGGTCAGTCAAGAAACTGAAAATTATGCTGATAAGCCAATATGAGCCAAATCCTATTATCGCCCCCAAAAGCGTACCAAAAATACGTTTCTTCATTTTACGCCATTTATCAGCTGTAGTTGAAGAACCCAGCAATAGAGCATAAGCACCTAAAGAGGCAAAGTAAAAATATCTATCATTTATCATGTACCCTACAACAGAAGAAAGTGTTATAGCTATAAGTCCTTGCATAAAATTGCGGGTACGTAAATCCATAGATAACTTAGAAAAATTATTAGTTTTTGCTGCAATATCAGCAATAGTCATTGTTGGTGTAGCTTTTAAATCAGAGTAATTAACGTTGATGTTAAACGCTTCCTCTGTATTTTGAGTAACAATGTTTTGCTGTTTAGATTTTCTTGAGAGCTTTGAAAAATATTCTCTTATATTCCCTACATTACGTATTTTTTTCTCATTTTGCTTTTCAAGTATACATTCGTCTATTTTCTTAGCTATTTCATTTTGCATTACCCTGCATTTACAAAATTCATTCCAATAGTAACGTTCTTCAAAGTATGTCAAATCTTCGTCAATACTATCAGCTAAAGCAGAGATAACTTGGTCCTCATCAAAGACTGAACGATGGTAACTTTGCGCTAAATCTCTAGGTATTTCTGGGGCTGCTTGTAACACGGCATCAATTGATATTGCACAGTTATGAAAATGTGACGAAAGTTTTTTAGCTTTTTTTATTTTTATATCTATAGGTAATTCACTATTTGCATATAATTGGCTAAACCCTTGAGCAATTGCCCCTAGCGATTTCCTGACTGCAACTACTTTTGTCATAGGATCTGAAACAATAATGTAAGAAACTAGAGCAACTATTAGTACAGAAGTAATTGAACAAGCATATATTACGTATAAGTACTGAGGGTTTTTATCTAAAATTGGCCCGTTAAGCATAGAGTTTAGATAAGCGTTCATCATGCTAACACCAATTACTCTACCTTTAGACACAAAATATTTAGGCAATATTACCGGCATACACATACATAGTATGTATAAAACTATCGTCAAATATTTATATTGATAAAAACTGTAAGCAATGAGACTTACAATTATGACTACTGGTATCGCAGTAAGCCATCCTGTAGCTACATCTTTCTTTTTGTACCTATAAAAAATTGGTATCTGCAAAAAAACGTATGCACCAGCTGAAAGGAAAGTAAATTTTAGAGGGATACCATTCAGTAAGAAAATAGTAATTGGTACAGCGTAAAGAATACTGGTAAGAAGCAATGAAGTGAAAAATAATTTTGTAGTTATTAGCCCAGGGTCAACCATACGTAGCCTTCGTAATACCCTGTAAAAAATATCGTGTCTAACTTGGCTCTGACTGTCTTTTTCCAAAGGGTCAGGTGGTAGATAACTCATTTTTAAATCGATCGACGCCCCTCAAAAGCTTTACCAATAGTTATTTCATCAGCATACTCTAGATCAGATCCCATTGGTAGTCCTGATGCTAGACGTGAAGTTTTTATCTCTAGTGCATGCAGTGTTCTGGCAATATAAGTTGCCGTTGCTTCTCCTAAAGTATTAGGGTTTGTAGCAATAATTACTTCTTCAATGCTTGTATCAGATAGTCTGCTGAGTAACTGAGCAATTCTAAGTTCGTTTGGACCTATACCATTCATCAAGTCAAGAACGCCACCCAATACATGGTATACACCTCTATAACTACGAGTCTTTTCGATTGCCATAATATCTTTTGCTTCTTCAACAACACATATTACAGTTTTATCACGTTTAGGATTTGCACAAATTCCACATAGTTTATCTGAAGCCAAGTTTCCACATATTTCACAAAACACAATTTTCTCTTTGACTTCTTTAATCGCAAGTAGTAGTGCCTCAATATATTCTTCTTCAGCTTGTAAAATATGCAATGCCATGCGTTGTGCACTTTTAGGTCCAACTCCTGGTAACTGTCCAAGCTCGTCAATTAGAGTTTGTAAAGCATTCTCATACATTATTTTACTTATCCCTGCTTTCGGTTTTAAGGAGTTCTTATTTTAAATTCTACTCAGCATCTTCTATTTTAGCGTTTAACATGCTCTGAATACTTGCTATATCTAGTGGTTTAGACTGAATGTTATCAAGATTTTGTTCACCTGACTTTAGTTGAGTAGATGTATCTACTTGAGCATTTTCACTCGTATTTAGAGTATTCGTAGGATTATCAATATCGTTGTCAGCATTAGCTTTTAGATTTGTAGTGGCATTTTCGCCGTGATTCACATTATTATTTTCTTCTCCAGCGTAATTATCTACTAGCATTTCGTCCGTGTAGAAGTCATCTTCATAATTTTCATCATCATTAAAGAAGCTATCTTCATAGGTCGTTTCATTGCCAGTTTGCTCAGGAATAGCTACATTTTGATTTTGTGATTGAACGCTATCTTTTCGTGAAACATTTTCTTCAGAAGTTTGCGTAAAACTGCTATTTGTATCAGCAAATGTTTGCTCAGAAAATCCTACACTCTGTTCTTGTTGAGCGGAAAAAGTCGCTACAGATTTAGTCTCAAGGTTGCTGTTAGTAGCTGTCTCACTAGTGACCACTCCAGCTGAGCTACCAGCATCGTTAGGGTAGTGTGGCTGAGATTTTGCTGAAACTCTATCAAAACTACCATTTTCAGCAAACACTTCAACAGTAGGCTCAAATTCTTCTACGCTTTGTATAGCGTTATTTGGCAAGTTTGGTGAGCTAGAATGCTGAACCCTGAAATTAGCTGAAGAATTGCTCTGGCTATAGGGCTGTGTCTGAAAACTTCTTTCAGCTTCTTCCACTAAACTCTGCCTATTATTCGCAGAGTTTTGCTCAGTAAAATTTACAGTTCCACCAGCTCCAGTTGTTGCTGTTACACCAGTTTGTGTAACTTTTACATCAGATAAGCCCTGTGCATTTTGCAAATCTACTGCTTCATCAGTGGGATTAATCTGAACATTTATCCCTAATATGTCATGTATAGACTGTATAGTTACTTGGATATGTGGACCTGAGGAAAACATTCCAGCCAAAGCTTTCGTGTCGAAATGCAAATGTAAAGTTTTTCCGTCATAAGCTCCCGGCTGAGCATTTCTAGATATTAAAGTCCAAGTTGATTTCTTAGTGTTCTTGATTTTTTCAAGTATTTCTTCCCAACGCAAACGAATTAAATCGCTTTGTACATTACCTATGTTGCTAGGCAAATTTCCTTGAGTAGTCTTTGGAAGATTTTCTTCCAGCTCAGATTTTGCTGTAACACTTTGCTGATTATACGAATCTACATTATTCGTTGCTACAAATTCTTCATAAGGCTGGTTAGTGTCAAAGTCTTGGGTAAAGTCTGTTGCTTTATCACTTGCTTGAATTTGAGACTCAACTGTATTCGTATTGTCAAAGCTATGAGTTGAGTCTGTTTCTGATAATTGTGAAGAAGAAAGAGGTTTTTGAAGCTTTTCACCTGTAGGCTCAGCCAAATTTGGATTTGATAAGTATTGGTTTGACAACTGCTCTTCTCTTTGCTCTTGCACAGCTTCCACATCTGGAATTTTCTCCGGCATAACTATAGGCTTACCAAAATTAGCAGGTGCGAGCAAATCCCCCGGTTTTTTAGTTTTTGCAAGAGTGTTAAACTCATCGTCATTAACATGAGCTTGTACTGATAAATTTGAGTCTTCGAGTACAGACTTAGGTATATCTATCGTCTCAGCTAAGCCCTTATCACTAACTACAATATTAGAGTTGTCATTAGGATTAGCTACAGAATTTAAAGCTTCCACACTTTGATTACGCGCATCAGAATTTACACCCCTGCTAATAGTTGATTTATCAGCATTTTCAACTATACTCACATAGGTATCATTTCTAGGATTTGATACCGTATCATTACCAGTACGCAAAGCAGCATTTGTAGTCTGATTTAGTTCTAAGTTAACTGTATTAGAACCACTCAAAGCTGGAACAATTATTCTCGCACACAAAAGTTCGAGGTGAATTCTAGCTGATGTAGCACCAACCATTTCACTCAAAGCTTCAACACAACGCTGGGCAGCATCGTTTAAGTTATCTATTCCCCAGCCTTTAGCCTGCTTATACATTCTATTTAATTGTTCATCACTATAAGTTGAAAGAATATTTTTAGAGTTAACACCAGCTATGTAAATGAGAATTAAGTCTCTTATTTTCTGCAATAAATCTTCAACAAATCTTCGAGGATCTTGACCAGAATCCACTATTTTTTCAACTATTTCGTATACAACAGCTCCATCTTTGGCAGCAAAAGACTCCACTATTGCGTCAAGCATTGCCGTATCAGTATATCCCAATAAATGACGCGTTTTTTCGTAGTCTAATACATTATCTTCAGAACCAGCAATAATCTGATCCAAAATAGACAAGCTATCGCGAACACTACCAGCTCCAGCTCTAACTATTAGGCTTATAACTGAATTATCGTATTGAACATTTTCCAAATCGCAAACATGAGATAGGAAATTACGTAAGGTTTGTGGAGCTACTAATCTAAAAGGATAATGATGTGTTCTAGATCTAATTGTAGTTATAACTTTTTCAGGTTCGGTCGTAGCAAAAATGAATTTTACGTGTTCAGGTGGTTCTTCAACCAATTTTAGCAATGCGTTAAATCCCTGAGTTGTAACCATATGGGCTTCGTCTAGGATAAAAATTTTATACCGATCACGCACTGGTGCAAAAAAAGCATTTTCCCTCAGAGCCCTAGCATCATCAACCCCATTATGACTAGCAGCGTCAATTTCTACAACATCTAATGACCCACTACCATTTACAGATAGTTCAACGCATGAAGGGCAAACCTCACAAGGAGTATCGGTAGGACCTTGTTCACAGT
Organism: Actinomyces sp. zg-332; assembly: GCF_011751945.2. Classification (NCBI taxonomy): domain Bacteria; kingdom Bacillati; phylum Actinomycetota; class Actinomycetes; order Actinomycetales; family Actinomycetaceae; genus Tongtianella; species Tongtianella jiaweipingae. The sequence goes on along the minus strand of NZ_CP064951.1, from coordinate 98,763 downwards.
TCAAGCATCTAGCCATAATTCTGGCACTAGTTGTTTTACCACAGCCACGAGGACCAGAAAAAAGATAAGCATGGTTTACACGACCAGATTTCAAAGCGTTCTTAAGAGGTTCTGTAACTTGTTCTTGACCTATAACTTGATCGAATGTTTGCGGTCTGTATCTGCGATAAATTGCTTGAGTCATTTTTCACCTATCCGTATCTAATAGGTTAATTATACTGTTTATAGTATCTAATTGTGCATCTAAAATTTTAAGATTTTTATTTAATTAAAATAATCTATTTAAAATATAAAAGACTCCACACGTACCCGTCAGAGCCTATTTATCCTTGCTGTATTCCTACCCTGGGGAGGTTCATAAGATAACGCCACGCATGGAGCTACCAATAATGATACATACATTAATTAAAATTTTCAAAATTTTCATAACCTTGTTTGCGTTATCTATCTTTTTTTCATACAATTATTACTTGTTGTTGGAGAATTCGCCTAGTGGCCTATGGCGCACGCTTGGAAAGCGTGTTGGGTGCAAGCCCTCGGGGGTTCGAATCCCCCATTCTCCGCCACTATTGGCTCTTATTTTATTTACTTGCTAAGTAAGTTTTGGTGGTTTCCTGTTTTAAATATCTACTTATTATCAATGTCACTTTTACTAAAGCAAATAATTTTGATTGATACACTAAGTCTATAAAATAAAACTAAAGCAATTACTTTATCCACAAAACAGAAATACTATTCAAATTATTCAGTAATTTATATTATAATTATCTTGTGTATTTCGATACGTTTATCTATTCGAGTATACATTTGAAGTTTGTTACCAAATATTTACAAATTCGATATATATTGGTAAATCATTTTTAGTTTATGAATAATCGTCACTCGATTATCAAATATTAGCATCCAAATGGTTGCACGCTTCACTCTAGAGCTAATGACACTGACGAAAGAACTCAAGGTAAGGGAAACGATGCACTTTCTAACAACAGTACTAATATTTGTATCTGTAGTAATTCTAGGAACTATTTTTAGCAATAAATTTCAAAGAATTCCAGCAGCTTTATTTCAAATAATTTTTGGAGCACTCCTAGTTTATTCCCCAATTCCTGTTGATTTTAATTTCAACTCTGAAACTTTTCTGTTATTCGTAGTAGCACCTCTTTTATACAATGATGCCTATAAATCTTCACGTACAAACTTATGGGTGTATAGAAAACCTATTCTTTTAATGGCTGTAGGACTTGTACTATTTAGTGTAGTAATCGTAGGTAGCGTTATCTATTTCCTAATCCCAGCAATGCCTTGGGCAACCTGTTTCGCCTTAGCAGCTATATTATCTCCAACTGATGCCATTGCCGTTAAATCTATCGTTAGAGGGGCTAAGTTACCTAAAGGTCTAATGCCTATTCTTGAAGGTGAATCACTATTGAATGACGCTGCCGGCTTGGTGTCATTCAACATAGCTTTAGGTGCTATATTAACTAATACTTTTTCTCTCACCAAAGCCGCTCAAGATTTTACACTTGTCTCTTTAGGTGGAGCTGCATTGGGATTAATGTTCGGTGTAATTCTAGTGTTTATAAAGAAGTTTATAGGACTACTAGTTGGCGACGAATCGAATGTGCTTGTCATATTTCAAATGATAACGCCTATATTTATTTACTATGTAGCAGAATACTTAACTGTTTCAGGAATTGTTGCTGTTGTAGTAACAGGTTTTGTTTACAACTTAGAAAAGGATTTATATCAACACGATTCTTTAGATAGCAAAACTTCACTGTTAATCGATGCTAGCCAAGACACACTTTGTTATGTATTAAACGGTTGTGTTTTTGTCATGTTAGGCTACATTTTACCCGAAGCATTTATCGACATTATGAGGAAAACAGAGTTAAATATTGGATTATTAACCCTCTACATTTTATTCACAACACTAGCATTAATGCTTACTCGTTTTGTATACGTTTACGTTTTCTATAATAGTTTCCAAGCCCACACTTTTACATCAACTAAAAAGATTATAAAAACATTCATCCAAAGAAAAAAAGATACAGAGGGGTATTCTCGTTTCAGATACTCACTAATAGCAGCTTTGGGTGGCATACATGGCACTGTGACAATGGCTGCAGGTTTACTAATACCCGTATATTTAAGTAGTGGTGAACTATTCCCATTGCGTAGCACAATTTTATATATTGCGAGCGGAGTTGTACTTCTAAGTATTTTAATAGGTATTATTTTCATACCTCTAGCTTTAAAAAAGGAAGACCAAGAAGAGTATCTAGAAATTAGATCAATACGCGAACGCATAATTAATCAAGCAGTATCTAAACTCAAAAAACATTACCATGACGGTTCTAATGTCAAAAGACAGATAGCTACTGCAATCGTTATAAAAAACTTGCAGGCACAACAAGTAATGGTTTCTAAGAATCCTAACTATCTACATCGCGAAATTCATAGAATACATAAAGATGTTTTGCACGCTGAAAATGCGCAAATTAAAAAATGGAAAGAAGAACACAATTTAAGTAAAGCAACCATTGCTGTCATACAGCTTATGCAACTACGTAGAACTAAATTATTAAACTATTCAGTACTACAGCAGATAATTTTAATGGTTAAAATCAATTTTAAAGCAAACTATTTCAAGAGGCTGGGAGCAAAAAGCTATCTTAAAGGAAGATTCTCAAAAGCTGACCCTATGGTTTTAAGACAAAAACTCTATGAAGAAGTAGAACACGTAAGATGCCTACTACCCGAAATACAGTCACACATAAATCTAATAGCATTAGAACATATAGAAAGCATGCGTAATTCTAAGAATTCATTAGCTGCCGATATTGTTTCAGATGTTTATAAAAACTTTGCAGTAACGTATTTTAGTATCTTTGTCTTAGATGAATCATATGAAGAAGAACTCAAAGAGATAAAAGCTGAAGCTATACAGATACAAAAAGATAAAGTTACCTATCTAAAAAAATCAAACCAGATAAGCATTGAAGATGGTAATACAATACTAAAAGAACTAAATTATAACGAAAGCTTAATATTTGCTGAAGAGTAGTTCCAATTAAAGCGAATTAACATAGCATTTCTTATACACTAACAAGGTATCAATTAATCATTGATACCTTACTGTTGTTTTTAAACTAATATGATTTGTAAGCAATCCAAAGTGCTTAAAACTGTACTCAAATCCAAAATTTCAAATATTTTTGTACCTACAGATAAATATGATAAGTTACACTAAACTTTATACTTGACCAGTAATACACCTTTTAGAACTAACTAAAGGTGTTTGTAGAGTTCGTTTTATTTGTGACTCATCTAATATATTAGAAAAACTTTCGCCTAAAATAACTTCTATATTTTTCAAGTTACTAGAATAAGTAATTTTTGCACTCTGAAACAATCTTGCCAAAGTATAAGCCTTTACTACATCTTTAGCATTAGTTTTTATATTTACTTCTGAATCAATTTTTCTCTCAGTATTACCAACTAATAAAACATTAACTCCAGCATTTTTCAGAGCTTTAGCAGTAGCACCAGCAAGACCGACTTTATTAGTTGAATTTAAAACACTAACTTTTATTTTCTTCAAGTCAACAAACTTCATATTTTCTTCAGGTAAACAAGGAATATCACCATTTTCCAAAACTATTGGAGCTTTTGAAAAACCAATACCAAAAGGAATAGGAATAATGCCACTAGCAAATATTAATGATACGCCAAAAATGATACTTAGTACGGCAGCAATTTTCGAAATAAGAGTTACTTTATAAGCCTTATTTCTATTTGCTTCATAGCTATCTGCAAATACAGGTGACTGAGTATTCGGATTTTCCACGTTATTCCTAAATGTGAAGTTTATTCTACGATGAATAGGTTATAGTAATAATATTATTTATAGAAGCTATTCACCACTAGTTTATCAGTATTTAAAACTAAAGGCTCTAAATTTGTTATAATTACTAGCAATTCAATTACGCGAGATAGGGGTTGAGTTGGAAAATCAAAATACCCGTGAATCATGGTTTTCTAGGATAGTTAATCCTATAAAAAAACATAAAGTTTCTTCACAAAAGCCTGCAGAAGAAAATTTTTATTTTAATGACTCACCTTTCACAAAAGATGATGCACAAGACTATGTAGCTTGGAACTTGAGAGTTGCTGCTGCTTGGTCATGGCGATTGCTAATAGTTGGATTAGTAGTCGTAGTTGTCTTATACGGTCTCTTGCAAATAAAAATAGTTATCGTTCCTATATTTGTTTCTCTCCTGTTGACTGTGACTTTATTTCCAATGTTCAATTTTCTTGAAAAAAAGTTACATTTTCCTAGGGTTTTAGCTTGTACTGTTTCGTTAATTTTCGGCATAATACTAATCTTTGGAATGATTTACATTGCTAGTTCACAAATTGTATACGGCATGGGAGATTTGGTTACCCAAGCTAATAAAGGTTTAAATCAAGCAATTTTGTGGATAACTGAATCACTAAAACAATATCTCCACGTAAATGATACGCAAGTACAAAGTTACTTACACAACTTCAATAATGAGATAAACTCATATATCACAGGGCTAATCGGCACAGCTTATTCGAGTGCTATTTCTATAACATCGTCAGTTGCCACTTTCTTAGCTGGTACTTTATTGAGTTTATTTGCCGTATTCTTCTTCCTAAAAGATGGCCGTCAAATTTGGTATTGGACTGTAAGACTTTTCCCAAGTTCAGCTCGCGTACCAGTCCATGAGGCAGCTATTCGCGGATGGATTACATTAAGTTCTTATGTTCGTGCACAAATCATCATTGCTGCTGTTGATGCCCTATCAATTGGATTTGGAGCTTACTTAATTGGAGTTCCTTTAGCAATTCCTCTAACGGTACTCGTATTCTTAGGATCTTTCATACCAATTGTAGGTGCCTTATTCTCTGGATCTATTGCTGTTCTAGTAGCATTTGTAAACAACGGCATAACTAGTGCAATTATTATGTTTGTAATAATATTGATTGTTCAGCAAGTTGAAGGTAATTTACTTCAACCACTAATCATGTCATCTTCAGTGAGTTTACATCCTCTAGCGGTACTAATATCTGTTACAGCTGCTACATACCTAATGGGAATAATCGGTGCTTTATTTGTTATTCCAGTTATTGCATTCGTAAACACGACTGTACTTTATCTACATGGATATGATAAATTCCCAGAACTTGAGACTAAAATTGACAGACCTGGCGGTCCTCCAGGATTTATTGAAATGTCTATGCATGCATCACTACGCGAAGAACCAAATACTTTAAAACAAACAATAATTGATCAAATAAATGAGCGTGAAAATGCAGCACCTGCTTTCCATGAAGGCAATTTATCTCAGGAAAATACAGAAGATGAGAATGAAACTTCCATTCCTCCTATAAGATAATTTATTTTTAGAAAGTGGCTATAAATCGTATAGATTCGTAGTCACTTTTCTTTTTATAACCTAAATACTTGCATGGTTTTCTATAAATGATAGAAAACTTCACATACTAAATTTTGGTGTACAAATATACTTCAGCAAATATGTAAAACTGTTATTTGAAGTTTTTAAATTTATATTAACTTGTTACTATTTCATATATAAAGCTTTATGTTTATAAATATTTTTGGAATATGTTAGTTACTTTTAATCATCATGACTGAATAACTTATCGAACTGAATATAGAAATTTTACTATGCAAAGAGTAACCGTATACTGACGAATGATTGACGAATTTAGTAACGTTTTATGAAGCCATTATTGAAAATTTTTATCACACTAGTTTTATAATACTGCTTTTATAATACTATCTTTTATGACATTGTATTTTTATTTGTTTTCCATAAATAAATAAAATATGTGCACACTTATATACCAGAAAATGAATAAAAGTATAAGTTAAATCTAAATGTAATTTAAATGTAAAAATAGACACAAGGATTACATAAAAATATCCTAGCCAGAGTTGTCCCTCCAGCTAGGATAAATATTAGAGCTAAATATCTAGTTCTTAAGACTTGTCACATCCACAGTCTGTACCACATTTTCCAGCGCTTTCTGAAGAGTTCTCTCCAGTGACAGCATGATACTTAGAATATGCTTCACCTTCAAGCTCTGTACCAGCTGGTGCGGATGCTGGGGAAGCAGCTTCAATGCTTGTTCCACAAATCTTAGATAGAGTGTTCATTACATGGTAGACGATGATTGCTGCTGCTGAACCTAGTGCGATACCTTCGAAACGAATTTCTCCAGCTACCCAAACGAAGTTAGCGATAGCAATAATCATTGAAACTGCTGCAGTATTCAAGTTGACTGGATTAGAGAAATCAACCTTATTCTGTACCCAAATACGTACACCTAGCATACCGATCATGCCGTATAGAATTGTTGCTGCGCCACCTAGAACACCTGCAGGAATTGTAGCAATCAAAGCACCAAACTTTGGCATTAGAGATAGTAATAGAGCAACTGCTGAGGCTACCACATAAGCAGCTGTTGAGTAAACGCGAGTTGCTGCCATAACACCGATGTTTTCAGCATAAGTAGTAGTACCACTACCACCACCACAGCCTGCAAACACTGTTGAAATACCGTCAGCGAACAATGCTCGACCTGTTATACCATCAAGGTTAGCTCCTGTCATTGCTGACACTGACTTTACGTGTCCTACGTTTTCAGCAATTAGAACTAGCACAACTGGTACGAATAAGCCGATAACAGAAATATCAAACTGTGGTGTTGTAAAGTCTGGTAGACCGAACCATGCAGCTTTATTGATTGCATCGAACTTCACTTCATCGAAAGCTATTGCTGATATATAACCAATTAGTACACCAATTAGAATTGATAGACGACCAATTATACCTTTGAAAATAACGGTGATTAGGATTATTGATACTAAGGTTATTGTTGCTGTTATTGGTGAAGCTTTGAAGTTATTCCAAGCAGCTGGTGCTAGGTTGAATCCAATTAAGGAAACAATTGCACCTGTAACTACTGGTGGCATTACCACATCAATCCATGCTGCTCCAGCAAAATGAACAATAATACCGATAAGCATCAAAGTGGCGCCGACCATTACTACGCCACCTAGTGCGTATGACTGACCAAGCGACTCGCTGACTGCTACGATAGGAGCAATTAATGCGAATGATGAGCCTAGGTAAGATGGAAGTTTTCCTGCTGTAATAAGCAAGAACAAAATTGTACCAATAGATGTAAAGAATAGTGTTGTTGATGGTGGGAAACCTGTCAACAATGGTACTAGGAATGTTGCACCGAACATTGCGATAACGTGTTGGGCACCAATACCAATGGTACGTGGCCATGTTAGTCGTTCGTGTGGGTGTACTACTGCACCGGGACTAATTGTTTTTCCGTCGCCGTGTAGTTTCCATTTGAAAGCTTGGAACATTTAATTCACTTCTCTCCGCTTGTAAGACTTCTGTTTATTGCGGGGAAACAGTTGGACTCTCGGACATAAAAAAAGTCGGGACTGACCCGACAGTTTAGCCTCATCGGGCTAGTTGACACAAAAAATCCGAGTGTGCTTTTGCTCACCACTCGGGATACCATAATAACATATATTCACAGAAAAAGCTAATACATTTGTTTATAAGAATTATTAACCGTATAGTTTACTTATACAAAGGAGCTAGCATGACAAATTTTAATTCTGAGAATTTCAATACACATGAAAGGTTTTCAAACCTAAATTCTAATTCTTCGATAGATTATGCAGATTTTTTATTTCTAGACGATTCGCTCTTCTTTGATAGTTATAAAATTAACGCACAAGATTACCAAACTAGTGACTTTCCTAACTCTGAGTTAGTTAATCCTAATATTGTTTTTGCTAAATCTGGATATAACGCTCCTCCAATACCTTTTGTTAAATATTCTAAATTTTCTTTCGTTACAGGTATTGTAAACTTTGTTAGCCTATTTGCATTTTTATTTATTTTATTGATTATTTTAGATGGGGATACCCACTTTCTTTATACTTTTATTCCTCTCGTTTTCTTATCTTTAAGTGTTTTAGGAATTATTTTATCTATTTCCGCTTTAAAAGCACCTTACTCACATTTTAGGCAAGGATATAGAAAAGCTCGAATCGGACTTATTTTCAATACCTTTTCCTTTCTTATTTACGTTTGGGGCATAGCAATAAACTATTTATAAAAGCAATTAAGTACACTTTTTGTCCAAATAATGAAATATGTTATTTTTTTATTTGTTGAAAATTCAACAGTTTTCGAAACTTTAAATCTTTTGTTTTTTATAATATTCCAAATAGTGAGAATATATTTATATTTTCAGTAAAAAGTGTGATTATATAGAGTACTAATTTTGCAAAGAGATTACAAAATCTCACCGCATGAGAAAATTTAGAAACTTAAGGAAAACAATGAAAAAGATATTTCATAACCTCCTGTTTAGGGTGTTAGTAGCAATTACGCTTGGAATAGTCTGTGGACAATTCTTCCCTGACCAACTTTCCCAAGTATTCGTAACATTTAATGGCCTATTTGGCAACTTTTTATCATTCATCGTACCCCTAATCATTATTGGATTAGTTATCCCAGGTTTGTCTGGTCTAGGAAAATCAAGTGGTAAATGGCTATTTTTCACTACAGCGATTGCATACACATCTACAATTTTCTCAGGTTTCATGACTTACTTAGTCTGCTTGGTTTCCTTCCCAAGATTATTAGAAGCAAACAGTGGCCTAGCTGCTTTATCCAATCCCGAAGAACATATGCTAGAAGCATACTTTAAAATCGAAATGCCACCACTATTTGGCGTAATGAGTGCATTACTAGTATCTTTCATTATTGGTATTGGACTAGCTTATGTAAAGAATAATTCACTTTCAGAAGGATTCGATGGTTTCCGCGATATCATAATGAGTGTTATCCGCAAGGTTATTATCCCTCTACTACCACTCCACATTTTCGGAATCTTCCTAAACATAACAGCAACAGGACAAGCTGCAAGTGTTATCGCAACAACATTAAAAGTAATCATACTAGTATTCGTACTGCACATCGTACTACTGCTATTGCAATACGGAGTTGCTGGACTAATATCAAGAAAGAATCCTCTAGTAGCACTAAAGAACATGTTACCAGCATATTTCACAGCTCTAGGTACATCTTCATCAGCAGCAACAATTCCAGTTACTGTAGAACAAACAAAGAAGAACGGTGTTAGCCCAGAAGTTACAAACTTTGTAATCCCATTGTGTGCAACAATCCACTTAGCTGGATCAATGATGAAAATCACAGCATTCTCACTAACCGTAATGTACATATCCGGCATGCACGTAACTGTACCTCATTTCATAGGCTTTATGTTCATGCTAGCTATCACAATGGTAGCAGCACCAGGTGTTCCAGGTGGAGCTATCGTTACAGCAATAGGTTTGCTACAGAGTATGCTAGGTTTCAACGAAGCTATGACAGCTTTCATGATTGCAACATATATTGCAATCGACTCATTCGGTACAGCATGTAACGTAACAGGTGACGGTGCTATAGCATTGATCGTCGACAAACTATCCATGGGTGACCGTGCAAAACAAGAACTAGAACTAGCTACTGAAAAACTAGATGAACTTGAAAAGTTCGAAGAAGAAAACGCTAGTACCATATAAAATCACATTCAAAGTATTGGTGGAGAAAAACCCTCTCCACCAATACTTTTTTAAAAAACTTCGTGTTTTGTACCTTACTTCTAAAAGTTTTTTACTTCATATAAAAGAATTGTTTCATACAGTATTCTTAGTAATTTAGTAATAAAGAATAAATACTTATTTCGCCACTTATACTAAACTTACATGTTATTAGCTTCTACTTAAGTTTTCTCTCATGCTAGCTTGTTCTTTCTTAAAACATCTATCTAAACAATAAAACGAAAAGTGAAAATTTCTAAGAAAGATTATAACTCCGCAAAATATTATTATTTGTAATAAATAGCTCAAACAATACCTTAAAGAGTAAAAACTATACGAACAGTTATAATTCTAAAAATATAAGATAATAAATAGAACCTACTTCAAAAATAAAACAAATTCTATCATATTGCTAAGCTGTGTTTAAAAAATGTAGCAATAGCTCTACATGACTTCTTTTAAAACGTGTTAAAGCATTTTGTCCCCTGTTTTACCAAGGGACAAAATAAGATTGTACATTTAGTAACTATTATCGGAATTACTTCTTATGCAAAACAGCTGCTCTACCTGCTTCTAGTCGAGCAATAGGCACTCTAAATGGTGAGCAAGAAACATAATTCAACCCTACAGAGTTAAAGAAATCGATAGATTCTGGGTCACCACCATGTTCACCACAAACACCCATCTTTATCTTAGGATTAGTTTTACGTCCACCTTCAACACCGAGTTTAACCATTCTTCCAACTCCATTGAAATCAATAGTTTCAAAAGGAGAAACCCCAAATACACCATAGTCAACATAGTCTTGGAAGAATATGCTCTCCACATCGTCGCGGCTGAATCCCCAAGTTGTTTGAGTCAAGTCATTAGTACCGAAGCTAAAGAAATCAGCTTCTTCAGCTAAATATTCACTTGTGACTGCAGCTCGTGGCAGTTCAACCATACAACCAATAGGAATACTTAGTTTTATCTTATTTTCAACGCTAACAGTATTTATAATTTTTTCAGCACGTTGACGAACAATTTGTAATTCACGCACAGATCCAACTAGAGGCACCATAATTTCAGGCATAGGATTGTATCCTTCTTTGCGTAAATGCACGCAAGCCTCAACAATAGCTTGAATTTGTAACTCAAATAATCCTCGTACAACTAAGCCTAAACGCACACCACGTAAACCAAGCATAGGATTAGCTTCATGCATCTTTCTGACAGCTTCAAGCATGCGATTGTCATTTTCGTCCACTATTCCACGTTCATTATTTAAAGCTACTTTCACTTCTAAAGTAACCAAATCAGGTAAAAATTCGTGTAAAGGTGGATCAATCAAACGCACAGTAACTGGCTTGCTATCCATAATTTTGAACATATTTATGAAATCAGCTTTCTGCAAAGGTAACAAAGCTGATAACGCTTCTTCGCGTTCACGAGAATTCTCATCAGACAGAATTACACGCTCAATCAACGCTCTACGTTCACCCAAAAACATATGTTCTGTACGGCATAACCCAATACCTTCAGCTCCAAATTCTAGAGCTCTGCTTGAATCTAAAGGAGTATCAGCATTTGCTCTTACACCTAAAGAACGAACTTTATCAGCGTGACGTAACAACCGGTCAACGCACTTGACTAGTTCTCTTGTATCCTCAGATTTTGCACTCTCGAGTCCAGCCTCTAACCCCTTACGCAAGTAAGTTGTAACAGCTGAATCTACAACAGGTACTTCTCCTAGGAAAACTTCACCAGTAGTTCCGTCTATAGCAATGGTGTCACCCGATGTTAGAACAACATCACCTACTGAAAGAGTCTTTTTATTTACATCAATTTTTAAGCTTTCAGCACCGCATACACAAGTCTTACCCATACCACGAGCCACTACAGCAGCATGAGAAGTTTTACCACCTCTAGCTGTCAAAACACCTTGAGCTGCTACCATACCAGGCAAATCGTCAGGATTAGTCTCACGGCGCACCAAGATTACCTTAGCTCCAGCTTTTGTACGCTCTATTGCCTCTTCATTATCAAAGACTATTTCACCTACAGCAGCACCAGGAGATGCAGGCATCGCACGAGTCAGCAGACGTGGTTTGGAGTTTGAGTCAAACTGAGGGAACATTAGCTGTGTCAAAAATGCTCCATTTACACGCATCAAAGCTTCATCTTGAGTAATTAACTTCTCGTCCACTAGCTGTGTTGCAACTTTGAAAGCTGCAGCAGCAGTACGCTTTCCAACACGAGTTTGCAACATCCATAGCTTACCTTTTTCAATTGTAAACTCTATATCACACAAATCACGATAGTGAGTTTCCAGTTTGTGGATAATCTGCAAAAGCTCTTCATAGCACTGTGTATTTGTCTCTTTTAACGCTGATAGAGGTAAAGTGTTTCTAATTCCAGCAACTACATCCTCACCTTGTGCGTTCATCAAGTAGTCGCCGTAAACACCAGTTTTACCTGTGGCTGGGTCACGAGTAAAACACACACCTGTGCCAGAGTCTTCACCCATGTTACCAAATACCATTGTGCAAATATTTACTGCTGTTCCCAAATCATTTGGAATTTTCTCACGACGACGATATAGTATTGCTCTTTCAGTATTCCATGACTTAAATACAGCCTCTATCGCCATATCAAGCTGAACTCTTGGGTTCTGAGGAAAATCTATACCAGCATTTTCTTTAGTAATTCTCTTGAATTCTTGGACTAGCTTCTTCAAATCTTCAACAGTTAATTCTGTATCACTCTTGTAACCTTTTTCTTCTTTAAGGTCATCTAGAATATCTGAATATAAGTCACCATCTATATCCAAAACTGTTTTACCAAACATTTGTATAAGTCGCCTGTAGGAGTCCCATGCAAAACGTTCATCATTAGATGCCTTTGCTAAACCTACAACAGACTTATCAGACAATCCAATATTTAATACAGTTTCCATCATTCCAGGCATTGAGAACTTAGCACCTGAACGAACCGATACTAGTAATGGATTGTTTTCAGCCCCTAGGTATTTACCAAGTCTTTCCTCTAACTTACGTAAATGAGTAGTTACTTGTATGTCCAATTCTTGAGGAGATTTATTATTCTTTAAAAATTGTCTGCAAGCATGAGTAGTTATTGTGAATCCTGGAGGTACTGGTATCCCTAGATTTGTCATTTCTGCTAAGTTAGCGCCTTTGCCACCTAGTAAATCTTTGAGATCTTTATTCCCTTCCGAGAAGTCGTAAACGTATTTTGTCATTATTACTCCATTGTAATGTGTTTATTGTCACAATGTTTACCGTTACTACTCTACCGAATCAAAAATGATGAAACAAGTAAATTTTAAATAATAAAATACCTTTGATTTATTCCAGAAAACACTAAACGGAAAAACTTTGTTATAACAATGTTATATATCATTACATTACTGAGTGAATTAAATAATAAAATGGATGGTGCTTTGACTAAAAAATAGTTTATCTATCTGATAATTTACTTCACATCATATCGTAACCAGCAATTATCAAATTACTGAAATATAAAACGTAAGTAACTTATCTGTTTCAAATAAGCCAAATAAGTATAACTAAAAGTAAATTCGTATCAAATAACATACAAGCTATATAAAATAGATACTCATCAATATCTACAAAATAAGTTTAAAATCAAAAATAGTTCCCTGTAAGCATTGAATTATTTACTTCATTCTTAAATTTACATCTCGTCTTTATTTAGTTAATGTGGCATGTTTAAAATGTGTGAAGCCACTAGATATTTCTAGTGGCTTCACATACGTAAATTATACAGATTCCCATCTATAAGTTTAGATGTTCTAGCAAATCTGTTATTCGTTCAGATTTGGAGCATTTAGGAATCTTACAATAAGTAAAATGTGAATAATTTTAGCATTTACCTACTTGCTATGTATTTTACAGGTAAGCAAATTTTACAATTTATCACTTTCAACTTCAGTAGTTCCTGTACTATCATCTTCAACACTATTTTCAAGGTTTGAACCTAAAGACATAGGAGTAGACTCACCAGAGCCTAGTTCCTCTACCTGTTCTTTAACTTCTTTTTCAGCTTTATCTATACTTTCCAACGGCATTGAAGAAAAAGTGAAGATTGCATCAAAGTCATCACCTACAGTATCAACTATAACTTTTGAACCTGAAGTGATTTCTCCAAATAAAATCTTCTCACTCAAAGCATCTTCGATACCACGCTGAATAGCTCGACGCAAAGGTCTAGCACCAAGTGTTGGATCGTATCCCTGCTGAGCCAAAAGTTCTTTTGCCTTATCAGTCAAAACAATTTCCATGTTTTGCTGACGCATACGATCATCTAGGCGAGCAATCATCAAATCAACAATCTGGATGATTTCTTCCTTCACAAGTGGTGGGAATACAACAATCTCGTCCACACGGTTTAGGAATTCTGGACGGAAATGCTGCTTCAATTCTTCTGAAACCTTAGATTTCATACGAGAATATGTGTCAGCTAGTTCACCTTGTGCTTGGAAACCAGTCATCACAGCCTTAGTAGCGTCCTTAGTTCCCAAGTTAGTTGTCATTATTATTACTGTATTCTTAAAGTCGACCATACGACCCTGAGAGTCAGTCAAACGACCTTCTTCTAGAATCTGTAGCAATGAGTTGAAGATATCTGGATGTGCTTTTTCAATCTCATCAAAGAGAACAACAGAGAATGGGCGACGACGAACTTTTTCAGTTAACTGTCCACCTTCGTCATATCCAACATATCCCGGAGGGGCACCGAACAAACGGCTAGCAGTGTGCTTTTCACCAAATTCGCTCATATCTAGCTGAATCAATGCATCTTCATCATCAAATAGAAACTCAGCGACCGCTTTGGCTAACTCAGTTTTACCAACACCTGTTGGGCCGGCAAAAATAAATGAGCCACCTGGACGCTTTGGATCTTTCAAACCAGCTCTTGTTCTACGAATAGACTGAGATAGAACTGTAACAGCTTTGTCCTGACCAATAACGCGTTTGTGTAATGCTTCTTCCATGTGCTTCAAACGTGAAGCCTCTGCCTCAGTAATCTTCACAACTGGAATACCAGTCATCATAGCCAAAACTTCGGCAATAGTATCCTCAGTAACTTCGCTAATCCTATCTAAGTCAGAGTTACGCCACTGCTGAATTTGTTCGTCACGTTGTTTGATAAGCACATCTTCTTCATCGCGCAAAGTAGCAGCCATTTCAAAGTTCTGATCATCAACAGCTGATTCTTTTCTACGACGAACATCAGTAAGCTTATCAGCGAACTCACGTATGTGTTCAGGAGCGGTTAAGTTCTTTATACGTAAACGTGCACCGGCTTCATCAACCAAGTCAATAGCTTTATCTGGCAAGAATCTATCAGAAATATACCTATCAGATAAAGTAGCCGCTGCTTCCAAAGCTTCATCAGTGATAATTACACGGTGATGAGCCTCGTAGCGGTCACGTAAGCCTTTAAGAATTTTGATTGTTTCTTCAACATTTGGCGGATCAACTTTTACAGGCTGGAAACGACGCTCAAGTGCAGCATCTTTTTCAATATGTTTACGGTACTCATCTAGTGTAGTTGCACCTATTGTCTGCAATTCACCACGTGCCATCATAGGTTTCAAAATTGATACAGCATCAACTGCACCTTCAGCAGCACCAGCACCTACAAGAGTATGAATCTCATCAATGAAAACAATAATATTTCCTCTTGACTTGATTTCTTTCAATACTTTTTTCAAACGTTCTTCAAAATCACCGCGGTAACGAGAACCAGCAACTAGAGAACCAAGATCCAATGAGAAAATAATTTTATCCTTAATTATTTCTGGAACGTCTCCGTGAATAATTGCTTGTGCTAATCCTTCCACAACCGCAGTTTTACCAACACCAGGTTCTCCAATAAGCACAGGGTTATTCTTTGATCTACGTGACAAAATTTGTATTACACGTTCCATTTCTGTCGAACGTCCAACAACAGGATCAAGTTTTCCTTCAAGTGCTTGTTCTGAAAGGTTAACACCATAATTTTCTAGTACACTTCCGTTTTGTTGCATACCACTTGGACCACCAACGCCAACAGCTTCTTTGAAAGGATCACCTTGATATCCAGAAATCATATGTACGACTTTTTGGCGAACAGTTTCAAGATCAGCGCCTAGTTTCTTCAAAACTTGTGCAGCTACACCTTCACCCTCGCGTAGCAAACCTAGAAGAATATGTTCAGTACCAATGTAGTTATGTCCTAGTTGAACTGCTTCACGCAAAGACAATTCTAAAACTTTCTTAGCACGAGGTGTGAAAGGAATGTGACCAGTAATTTCTGTGTCACCTTTACCAATCATGTCAATAACTTTTTCACGCACAGCATCTAGGGAAATCTTCATAGATTCCAAGGCTTTTGATGCCACACCCTCACCCTCATTAATCAAACCAAGTAGAACGTGCTCAGTGCCAATATAACTGTGGTTAAGTCCTCTTGCTTCATCTTGAGCCAGCACAACTACACGTCTTGCTCTATCTGTAAACCGTTCAAACATGGTTTTAATCTCCTGATGGATTTTATTTAAAAAAACTTATAAATCTACTTGTTACAGATTATCCCCATGCATAAAGATTTTCTACACTTTTTTCAGTATTTCGCTATTGGGTGAATTTTTATATTTATGTCTACAGTAGTAAAACTTTAATAAACTAAATCTTAAGGTGAAAATAACATAAATTTGTCTATCAGTTTACACAACACGTTAAAGCAGAAAATCTATAAATACTATCCATCTACTATACAAATAAACACTATAAATAATTGATAAATATATGAAGTAAGAAGTTACAATATCGTAACTTCAAGCAAATTCTACTTATCTGTATCTAGTAAAATAGTAAACGGACCATCATTTACAATAGACACCTGCATATCGGCACCAAAACGTCCTTCATGTACTTCAATCCCCATATTTTGCAAAGCTAAAACTACTTTGGCAACTAGAGGTTCAGCAATATCCCCTTTAGCAGCTTTTATCCAAGTCGGTCTGCGTCCTTTACGAGCATCGCCATATAAAGTAAATTGCGAAATTACCATCACTGGTAACCCTAAATCCAGCACAGATTTTTCGTCATCCATTATTCGCAAGTCAGCAATTTTTCTGGCGATAAATTCTACTTCAACATCAGTATCACTATCAGTTATACCAAGCAAAACCATGATTCCTTTTGATGTGAAACCTGAAATTTGCTCTCCAGCAACACTTACACTAGCTCCATTGACTCTTTGTAAAACCGCTCTCATAGTTTTCCCTTTACGAATTACTTCAATCTACGTTTTCTTATATTCATAATATTATCCGTATTAGGACTAGCAGTACATCTACCTTCAGGGCTTACAATTTCTTCACAATTTGCAGCCAAATTCCCTACAAGTACCGCATTATTAGTGTCAGCATTACGTTTTATTAATCCTAAAGCAATATATCCTTCATCATAGTGATTAGCAACGTTCAAAACTTTACCAATTTGTTGCTTTTCCTCAAGATTTTCAATGTAAATTGGATCATTTTTAACAGGTATTTCTTCCATATACCCATCTATGTATAACTTCACTAGCCTGCGAGGTGGCTTACCCACGTTTACAATTCTAGCTACAGTTTCTTGCCCACAATAGCAACCTTTGTTTAGTTGTACAGCTGTGCGTAGCCAATCAACTTCGTGAGGAAGTACTTTATTTTGATTTACGTATCCCCATGGTCTGTAATTTACGATTTTCCAGCTTTCGAAAGCTAAAATTCCACACGGTGAGTAGTTCTCAGCTAAATGCTCAAAAATAGTGCTTTTCAAGGAAAAAGTAAGATTCTTTTCCTTATCTTCTTCCTTAGCCTCAGCCTTTTCAACTTTAGTCTTTTCATCAAGTTTTTTAGCTTTTTCAAAAATGCACAGTGCTAATTTATTCCCATTTGCAGGGTGAGAAGTATCTACGATTGTATTTTCAACACTCGTATACATATCTAGCGAAATATTTTCAAAGAGAGCTTTAGTATATTCGACGTTATAATAAGTAGCATTTTTGGCTCCCATACATGGCCAAGGATCTTGCCAAACAGCAGCATAATCAGCCAAATCACACACTTTACCAAGTATTCCAGCCATATTTACTTCATTAGCGACAGCTACAATTTCACATCTAGTGCTAATATCTTCGATATTCACATCAGCCATGAAGACCATTTTTTGTAAAAAGTTTTTTAAATCACTGTCTGAAAAGAAATCTTGTAACGGGTTTTCATTTTCTTCTTCTACATCAGATTCGCAAAGTTGGGTAGTGCTTTCAAAATTCTTGTCTGTATCGCTAAAAGAAATCTCGTCTAGTGGCAAATCTTTCTGCTCAATAACGTAGATAAAGTTTTTATCCACAAACACATTCAAAGCAAAAATAACATACCCTTGAGGATTTAATATAAGAGCTTCTTTAGAATAAGTATCCTCATTTTCTGTAAAAGTTTGTGAAGTCAATTTACTAAGCCAAGTATATCTATCTTTTCCTGCAATTTTGTACACTTTATGAAAAGACAAGTCTACTATACCTCGTCCCTTCGCAAAATCTTCAGCCTCTTTTGTAATAAAACCGAAGTGTAAAGGTATTTTATACTCGTCATGCTCATAAAAAACACATTTTTCAAAGATAGACATATTGGAGTTACTCATTTTCTGTAACTTCATTTTCTATTTTAGACATACGTGCTGATAAAATTGGACGCACTTGTTTTTCAGTGTCAGGAACTTCAACTAAAAACATCAAGTCACTCTCCACTAGACCATAAAGCTGTCTTTCTCCACCATATTGCTGAGCATTTTCACAAGCTAAAAATGCGTCGGTAACAATTTGAATTCTCGGTCCGTCAAGAATCCCGTACCAGCTACCCGCATGACCTGTGGAAGAAGTTGAAACCGCAGTTATCTCGTGTGCTTTTGTTTTAGGCTGAGTAGGTTTTATTTCTTTACCTAGTGTCCAATAAGCAGTCTGGCTTTGCACTAGTTTATCTACAACTAAGTTTTCATAGCCAGTTATACCAGCCATTTCTTTAGCAACTGTTTTAGATTTTTCCACGTCGACGCTATATACCATAATGTTTTGTTTCAAATATGGTGTTTTCTCATAAGTATCGCTTTCACATTCAAATGACATCTCTATAATCACATCTGAACTATTATTGTCTTTATCGTAGCGAACTCCGAATCCTTTCCAAGTACCATTTACCCAAGCAAATGGAAGTAAGTCTTTAGGTAAATCGATATCTAAACTAATCATTTTTCTCCCAGATTTTACTTACAAACGCTAAGCTTTGACAATTTTACCCACCTATGACTCGCAATAATATATAAGTAGGAAGTGACATTATTGTAATTGGTACTAGATTCACAGCTATAAGTGAAAATATACCTTGCGGTTTGAGTTCAAATTCAACTATTGCTTTCTTAACAAAAGCATATCCCAAACTAACTATTGCAATTATAGCTGAATACACCAACGGTATCGAACAATTGAGTGTAAATATATTTGAAGAGTCTAGTAAAACAGCAGAGGTCACATACAACTGGTAACCTACTTTATAAGCAATTTTTACAGTTATCCAAGAAACAGCAAAAGAAATAGTTAAAGCAATAATCGACACAATCAAAGAGTGATGTTTTAGTGATAAAAACCCTTTATTTAGTTTCAGTAGGCTAATGAATCCATTGGAAAGAGCAACTGAAATAGTTAAAGGCAAAACAAAGAAATGCCAGCTGTAAAGCTCTGTAAATATAATCCAAGAAATTGCTCCAACAACACAAATCATTGATATAACATTGGTAGCTAGGGAATATATGAGATCTTTCCTTGAATTAAGTCTAGCTATTTCATTCATGAAACAAATCAATAATCCAAAGGCTAAGCATAAAGAAATAGTTAAAAATCCAGTGTCAGAGATAAGCAAAACTATGGTGAGAATCCCTATAATTCCAAGCGAAATATTAGCGTGGTGTTTATCTGGGTTATCTAGTAGTTCAGGCAAGCCGATAGCAAGTATAGCAGCAAAGATACCTGAAAGAACTACTGTAAAAATAGCTGGCAATAGGGCTGATATCGTTAATATAAATAGAGCAGCACACGAAACTGCTATACTCCACAACTCAAAATTTACACTAGCTTTATTACGATTACGTCGCCTAACTTCAGCCACATTCAATCCCTTCTTTATACCTTAACTAGTATATATCTACGAGTAAGAATTATTCTAAGAAATACAGTAGCAGAAAAAATAATATAAAACTTTTATAAATTTTTTTAATAGTATTTAATAATTTTTTATATACTTTATTTATTAATACATAGATATGTTCATCTAAGTACTTGTAAAAACTACGTTACAATTCTCACATTTTAAAGAAAAAATCGTAAACAGAATCCATAGTGATATTTAAATATTAGCTGTAAAAATTTGAAAAGCTTTATCTAAAAACATTGATTTTCCAGTAAAAAATACTTTATATATAAATATCATTACCTCAGTAATAAAAATTAAAAATTTTATAATCAGATTTTTAAAAATATATTTATGATTTTTTGTTAGTAATTCATATAGTTTTGCTTTAAAATACTGAGTGGTACTGGGTAATTGTTCTCAAATCTTAACAATTACGTTAAGTTCAGAAAACGAACACGCTTTATAGATATGTAGAACAGTTACTCAAACAAGACGTGAAGAACTTCATGGCTTGTAAAAACTAGTAGAATTGGGAGTGCCAAGTGCGGTTTAAACCAACAAACAAAGATTCAATTTTTTTCGACCTTCTATGTGCTTCTGCTAAATGTATCCTTGAAGGTGTCGAACTTTTAGAACAAATTATAAATGCAAATCTAGAAAGTCGTTCAGTTATTCGCGACGAATTACATCTACAAGAACACAAGGCTGACGAAAATACACATGAACTAATAAATACAATAAACCAAAGCTTTATCACCCCTCTTGAACGTGATGACTTAATCAACCTAATGTCATCATTGGACGATTGTATGGACTACATTGACGAAGTTGGAGACTTATTTGTCCTATACAAAATTCAAGAATTACCAGAACCAATCCGACGTGGTTTTACTGAGCAAATTGAAGTTCTAAGACAATGTGCAAAACTAACAGTAGAGGCAACTCCTCGTATCCAATCTCTACATGACTTACGTGATTATTGGATAGAAATTAACCGTCTTGAAAATGTTGGAGATATTGCATATCGTCGTATGCTTTCAGACTTATTTGATTGTGTCTCAGATCCAGTACAGATAATTAAGTTCAAAGACATGATTTTAGCTACAGAGCGTGCAGTAGATGCATTTGAACGTTTTGCTAACGCTATTGAAGATGTTGCTATCAAGGAGTCATGATTTTGGACGCCACGTTTATATTAGTGAGCATCGTAATCATAATTGCTCTAGTGTTCGACTTCACTAACGGCTTTCACGATGCAGCCAATGCTATAGCAACATCAGTCTCAACTCGTGCGTGGACTCCACGTAGAGCCTTAATAATGGCAGCAATACTAAATATAATTGGAGCCATGTTAGGAACCGAAGTTGCGAAAACCATAGGTTCAGGAATTATTACACCAGAAACTAACACTCATGGATTAATAGTTATATTATCAGCACTTTTAGGTGCTATAGTTTGGAACATGATCACATGGTGGTTTGGTTTACCTTCTTCCTCATCACACGCTCTAATTGGTGGGTTGATTGGTGCTGGTCTAGTTGCAGGATTACATGTTGCTTGGTTCAACATAGTGTTCGTCGTAATAATACCTATGATTATTTCTCCTCTTATAGGTTTTGGTTTAGGTTATCTTGTCATGATTATCGCAATGTTATTTTTGCGTAATAAACCTTACCATTCAACTATGCGTAAAGCTCGTTATTGCCAGTGGTTTTCATCTGCAGCTATTGCTTTAGGTCATGGTTTACAAGATGCTCAAAAAACGATGGGTGTTATCGTTTTAGCTTTGATGGCTGCTGGGTATCATGCTCCTGAACCTGATGGTGAAATAACTATTCCTTTCCTAGTTAAGTTTGCTGCTGCTTTAGCAATCTCTCTAGGTACTTATGCTGGTGGATTTAAAATTATTAAAACCCTAGGTCGTAAGGTTATTCAGTTAGACCCTCTCAAAGGTTTTGTTGCTGAATCTGTTGGAGCTAGTGTTCTATACTTATCTGCTTACGTTTTCCATGCTCCTATTTCCACAACACACACTATTACAGCTTCTATTATGGGAGTGGGCGCAACACGTCGTTTCTCGGCTGTACGTTGGGGCGTAGCTGGAAACATAGCAGTTGCTTGGGTTTTAACCTTACCAGCCTCAGGAGTTGTAGCAGCAATATGTTATTACATTATGCATGCACTATATCCTCTATAAAATAGATTATTAAAAATTGGTAAAAAGGAATTATTTCTATAACTTTAGTTGTTGAGATATTTGGGTACTAAAATACACTGAATATCTCAACAACGTGTTTAAGTACCCGAAATGTGTAGAACACTATGGAAAGGAAGACTGATTATGCCTTCTAACATTAAAGTAATTTTTTTAGCAGGTGGATGCTTTTGGGGTGTACAAGCATATTTCAAAAAAGTACCTGGTGTATTACGTACGAACACTGGTTATACAAATGGAAATTACTCTTATACAGATTATCAGTTGGTAAAGAAAACGGATCATGCTGAAGCTGTACAGGTCTTCTATAATCCTAATGTCGTAACGTTGAATGAGTTACTACTTCATTTTTATCGTCTAATAGACCCTTGTTCAATAAATAAGCAAGGTGGTGACAAAGGACGCCAATATCGTACAGGTATTTACTATAATGACGAAAGTGATTTATTTGCAATAAACAAAGTTACCGATTTTATAGCTAAACAATACGAGAAACCTTTAGCTGTTGAGATCGAAGAATGTAAGAACTTTGTTAAGGCTGAAGATTACCATCAAGACTATCTAGATAATAATCCTGGTGGCTATTGTCATATAAATATGGGAATATTTGATCAGCCTTTATTTAACCGCGTATTTCCTAAGCCTAGCATTGAAGAACTTCAAACTAAATTGTCTCCTCTTGAATTTCGTGTTACTCAAGAATCAGCAACCGAACGCTCATTTACTTCTGAACTAGAAGATGTTTATGAAAAAGGTATTTATATAAGTGTAGTTAGTGGCGAACCTTTGTTTTTATCTGAAGATAAATTTGATTCTGGTTGTGGTTGGCCATCTTTCACTAAACCAATATTGACAGAAAGTATGCAGTATCTACCTGATAATACTTTAGGAATGAAACGTACAGAAGTTCGTGGGAAGAATGATGATGCCCATTTAGGACATATCTTTAACGATGGACCTTTTGATCGTGGTGGTATGCGTTATTGCATTAATGGTGCCGCTTTAAGATTCGTAAAGTTTGAAGATATGGATGAATTAGGTTATGGAGATTACAAAGTTCTATTTTCAGACTAGTTTATAAATTCTGTAAAATTTATGTCACCTTTTAGGTGGCTTTTATGGTGTAGTTCTATATTAGATTTTGTGTAAGTATTTTAATATTTATAAGTCTTATCATAGTAGTTTTGATATAGAACTACATAAATTTTAATTACAATGTAAATATTTTGGGGCACTAATGAATATTTTATTTATTGGAGGAACAAGATTTTTTGGTATAGAAGCAGTCAATGATTTAATTGCCAAAGGTCACAAAGTAACTATAGCAAATCGTGGAGTTACAAAAGATAGTTTTGCAAACAAAGTCAGAAGGATTATTTTAGATCGCACAAATGAAAATAGCATAAACACAGCTTTAAAAGGTAAATACTTCGACACTGTAATTGATAATATAGCTTATTCTTCAAACGATATAGACAAAGTTTTAAAAGCTGTTCAATGCAATAGATATATTTACACTTCAACTATGTTTGTTTATGAAAATTTACACATAAATACTTTAGAAAACGAGTTTAATGGCAACAATTATCCGTTAGTTTATTCAAACCGAAATGACTATACATATGACGTAACTAAACGTCATGCCGAGAGTCTATTATCTCAAAAATACGCTAATTTAGACTGGACAGCTGTGCGTTTTCCTTATGTCACGTCAGCTAATGATTATTCCGAAAGAGTACTTTTTTACGTTGAGAATACAATAAATAGTAAACCAATGTACGTAAATAATCTTGAAGAGAAGCTAGGATTTATTCACTGTGAAGAAGCTGGTAAGTTCTTATCTTTTATTGCTGATAGTAATTTTACAGGAACAGTAAATGCTAGTTCTTATGGGAATATATCGGTTGGTGAAATTATCCGCTATGTTGAATCTAAAACTAATTCAAAAGCTCTATTAGTAGCAGAAAACAAAGGAGTTACAGCTCCTTATAACAATACTCCTGAGTACAGTTTAAACACTGATTTAGCAAAGGAATTGGGGTTTGAGTTTTCACATATAAACAGTTGGATTTTTGATTTACTAGACTACTATATAGATTTAGTTATATCTAAAAAATAGCGATAATAGTTGTATTTATATATAGTAATCCAGTTTTTTATATTTCGAAAAAGATAGAGTTTGCTGAAATAGTCATGAGGTATTTAAACTAAAACTGGGATACAAATTACTTGTATCCCAGTATCACCGTGAGCCCCGTGGGGCTCGAACCCACGACCCACAGATTAAAAGTCTGTTGCTCTAACCAACTGAGCTAGAGGCCCAAAGTTTTCACTCTTGGTGACTTTGATATTATATATAATGTTTTCTTTAAAATCTAGTCTTTGCTGAAATAATTATTATTTTTAAAATTTTGGATATTTTCTTATGGGAAAAATGACTAATAAATTGGCAAAATATAAGATTGGTGGAGCAAGTTAGTGTGCATCGTAAGTTCTTTAATAAAATTCACAGTGTAGTTTTATAAATAATGGCTATAGAAATTTCCATAGCCATTTTCACATCCAATTTACAAACTATTATTTACTACTCTTCCAATGCATATCTTCTTTCATCAAATAGACTTTCTGAAGAGTTTGAGAATATTTTCTATTACTTAGTTTCTTTTATTTCCTCTTCTGTAATCTTTTCATTTTCTTCCTCAGTCACTCCTAATTTTTCCTCATCTATTTTTGTAGCACTCTGAGTATTTTCACTGCTTTCAGCTTTATTTACATCTTCAGTTTGTAAATGTTCGTTTTCTAGACTTTCTTCAAGAGTAGCATCTATATTTTCTGTTTCCTCTTTATCTTCTTCTAGGGAATCTTCATCATCAAGATCACGAGTGTGCATTTGAGCTGTTTTTTCACGCTCTTCGATAACTTCTTCACCTGGACCTTCAAAGATTTTGGCACGCTCTTCATTTTCTGGGCTACCAGAATATAGACGCTCCATAGCGATCGATGTCTCTAGTTCCTCTTCATCTTCTTCTAGAGAAGTTTGTATTTCTGCTAAGCTGATTAGCTGTTCTTTTATCTGAGAAGTTGTCATAATCTGTGTTTCTTCTAGGTCAGATATACGTGCTTGTTCAGCTTTTTCTTGCTTAGATTTATCTTTCACAGAAGTTCTAGTTGACGGTTTAGTTTTGCCATGTTTCTCATCATCGTCCAAGCTGTCATTTTGCTGAGCTTTCGTTTTGGATTCACTTTCAGCTTTACGTGTAATCTTGTCCTGAGTATCGACTAAGAATTTATCTTCCACTTCTTCAACTATATCTAAAATTTCTGCTTCCTCGAGTTCTGTTATCTCAGCTTCAAGCAATGGCAACGCTTCCTCGTGTTCTGCTAATTTGTGAGTGTTTGCCATGACAATATTAGTCTTAGGTACAGCGTTTGGCTGTTCAGCTAATACCCATTCAACCAAATGCTCACGTAAATAACATCTCAAGTCCCAAAGGTCACCAGCATTACGAGCAGATATAGAAACCCTTATTGTTAATTTATTTTCAGTTACATCAGTTACCTGAACACTAAATGATCTTCCATCCCAAAGGTCTGTGCTAGTTAGCAATTTATCAACTTGACGTCTAAATGCCCCTACTGAAACTGACCAGTCTAGCGCTATTTCAACAGTTCCCATCAAGGTAGCAGCTCTTCGTGTCCAGTTTTCAAAAGAATTTTGGGTGAACTTTATAGAAGGCATAATAATTCGCCTGTCATCCCATATTCTCAAAACAATATAGGTTAAAGTAATTTCTTCAATAGTTGCTTGAGTTTGCTGTCCATTATTATCTACAACAACAATGTCACCAACACGTAAAGAATCTGATATTGCTATTTGCATACCAGCAAACATATTAGATAGCGATGACTGTGAAGCCATACCGGCAACGATAGATAACACACCAGCAGAAGCTAAAAGCGATCCAGCGATAAGTCTAGCTTGAGGGAAAGTAACTATAATTCCAGTTGCACCACAAACAACTACAACAGCCTGAATTATTCGACTTAATATTTGAGTTTGGGTAACAACTCTCATTCCTCTACCACCCTTACTATTGTGGGAGAAATGACGAGCAATATCTTCAACCACACTAACTAGTCGTATACCAACTAGAGTGGCTGATAATATTACTAAAATAATCAAAACATGTTCAGACGTTAGCACCCATTTTGGAGGTCGAGGCAAACTTCGTAAATCATCGAGAGCATATTCAAATCCGACTCCAGCGCCCATGAATACCATGAATATGTAAGCAGAAACACGTACACGAGCAATTGCTAAACCTAGTATTTCATGTTTGTGTGAAAACATTCGCAAAATAACAGTGACGATGAATGTAAGTAAAACCCCAGCAACAATACCTGCTAACATCCACATCGAAAGAGCAATCAAATCAACTGCAGTAGTGGCTTTTACTTGAACAAGGTTTCCCATTATTAAAACTTTCCCAAATATTCCTATATTTTAGACGCTATGAGTGTATACATTTTAAGTCATTTGCCGCTAAGAAAAAGTTTTCATAGTGTAAAACGATAAATACGTCTAGATATATTCTATGAATTAATTTACATCTTATAAAGGTAATATTCTATTTAATTATTAGATTTTTAATTTTCATCCCTAAAGGAGAAAAGTATTTTTAAGTTTAAAACAGGTGGCATACGATAAACATACGCCACCTAAAAAGAATACTAACCCTCTTGGTCAGGATCATAATCTTCCCAACCATACATTGAGGAAGTGTTTTCATACTCTTCTTCTGTACTAAGATTACTTTTACCACTCAACTCTCGTTCAAGTTGAGCATAGTCTGTTTCAGGACTATAATACTTCAGTTTCCTCGCAACCTTAGTCTGTTTCGCCTTTTGACGGCCGCGCCCCATGGCGTGACCCCCCTCCATAAAATCCAAAAGGGGAACATAAAGCACCCAAAACTTACTATATACCTAATCAATACTACCTTGTTTTAATAATTTTTCATACACACAAATAAAAACTAACCTAGAAAAATTAAAAGATTTAATTTGTTTCACGTGAAACTGGAATAAAAATCACATAAAAATAAAATTAGACTATTTGTAATATCACAATGAAAATGCTAAGCATTCTAAGAAATTTAACTCTCAAAAGTTGCCAAGTTGCCATAAAACGAAAAAATATTTGCGCCTATAATAACAAGAATTTTATGCAAAAGATGAGAACAAAATTAACGTTTAAAATCTTTATCCATAAAAAGTTAAATCTAATAAGTACATATACTTTCTTTCTATAAGTCTAGTAAAATGGCAACAGTACCAATCTTTATTATTCATAAAAGTATAAACAACCACTAAGCGAGATGCTCTATAAAATCAAAATGAAATATGGAAAAATTCCACATTAACTACTTATAATTGATTGAAAATACAATAATAACTCTGGAAGCAAGGTATAGGGTAATGAGTAACTTTATAGATCCGAACTCAGCTAAGAAATTAATGCAGGAAAACGAAAATCATATAATCATAGATGTACGACTACAAGAAGCTTACAATCAATCACACATCAAAAATGCTATTAATATACCTCTTGAAACTATAGATTCAGAAAAGGCTCCCGAAGAACTATCTGACAAAGAACAACCTATATTCGTTTACTGTCAGCGAGGAATAAGAAGTGAATGTGCAACACAAAAACTTAAAAATTTGGGATATAAAAATGTTTACGATATAGGTAGTATACAAGCATGGAGCGAAGAAGAAACCGCCAATTAGGAAAATAAAGTCAAAAATAAAATATGAGCAAAAAGTGTATCCTTGAAAAAGAAGGCGTTCAAGCAATAGTCGACTACTTAAATGGTGACGAAACCAGAAAAACAACTACGCTAGCAGTGAGGTATAGTCTACAAGAATTATCTAGACTATATCCTGGCAGAAGTGTAGAAGTACGTATTCCCCCAGCCGGAGCAACACAAATTTTAGATGGAAACACACACCGCAGAGGAACGCCACCAGCAGTAGTGGAATCTAGTCCGAAAGTATGGATAGAGCTATGTGTAGGAACAATGACTTGGGAAGAAGCAGTTGCTAAAAACCTTATAGAGGCTAACGGAGAAAGATCAAATCTGTCTAGACTATTACCTATTTTTACTCTATCTTCTAGCCAGCCATAAGTAGGCTAATGTTTATCAGAACTATTGCAGTATTTTTGGTTCAAGAAAATTCTAGAAACAAAACTCTTGTGCTTTATTCTGCAAAATTTTCGTCAGAGAAATTTTCACAGCAAGTTTTGTATTACAAAGTTTCCATAGCGAAGTTTTTACTAACCAAAATACTAAATCAGCAAAACTGACTCAACGCGAACACAATTATATGAGTAACAAATGAACATAACATTAAAGTAATAAATCCACAAACGGGTCTGTTTATAAATATTTGGTAATTGTATATTATGTATATTGACACACAAGTTATTCCCAAGTGATTTTTAGCAAACCACCAACGATTCAAACACATTAGATAAACAGTTATCCAAGCTACAAAATAAGCAACCAAGGTAAACGAATACAACAAAATGACAAATTACAAGCCAACCAGAAAATCAAAGCAAGCTAAAGAAAAAGCTAAATTGATTGTAGAAATCCTGTCAAAAACTTATCCTGACTCAAAATGTAGTTTGGACTATACAAATGCTTATGAGCTACTAGTAGCAACTGTCTTATCAGCACAAACAACTGATGAGAGAGTAAACCAAGTAACTCCTGAACTATTTAAAAACTATCCTAGTCCTAAAGTTTTAAGCCAAGCACAAATCAGCGATGTGGAAAGAATACTTAAACCTATAGGGTTTTATCGTACAAAAGCTGAACGAATTATAAAGCTCGGATCACAGTTAGTTGAAAAGTATAACGGCGAGGTTCCTGATAGGTTGGAAGAACTAGTTACTTTATCGGGGGTTGGGCGTAAAACAGCTAATGTAGTACTAGGAAATGCTTATAATATTCCTGGGTTAACAATAGATACCCACATCGGACGAATTTCTCGTAGGCTAGGTTGGACAAAACATAAGGATCCCGTGAAAGCTGAATCAGATTTGGCTGGTTTGCTAGATCCACTAATTTGGACTGTTACTTGTCACCGATTAATAGATCATGGTAGAAATATTTGTACTGCACGCAAAGCCCACTGCGAAATCTGTCCTTTATCCGAGTTGTGTGCTTCAGCATTTGATTTGAAAAAGATTGAAAAAGCTAAACTATAAATTTGATATGCCTATGAGTTTTGAAAAATATATAAATTGACTATAAGAAACTTGGCAAATTTTACTATAGTTCCTAATATAAAACTACAAATTCATAATAGCCCTTAAAATCAAACAGTAGTGTTAGAAACGAGTTTGGGTATAAGTATTCAAAAGACGCAAAATAAGTATGCATAAAACAATAGTGCAAATCTGGAATAGCTTTACAGATAAAATTACAAACTAATAAAATAGAACAAATATCACAGAACAAACAAACGTAAAATATTTTTTAACAGAGAACCGTAATGAAAATAAGCAGTACGAAGTAACGAAATAAAATAAGTAATTTTTATAAATAAAAACGTAAAAATGTATCAAATCATGCAGATACTAAACTTTGAGTATATAAAAGCTAGAAAAATGAATCAATAAATTTATCGTATTTAGATTTCGAGCAAAACATAGGAGAAAATAAGAAATATTCACACCTTTATGAAACTTATGAAAACATGGTCATTATAAGATTTAAGAAAACACCAGTCGTTAAACCAAAAATTCCCCAAATAAAGGGGAAAAATATTTGTGGCTCCGACCGGCATCGATCCGGTGACCTTTCGATTTTCAGTCGAACGCTCTACCAACTGAGCTACAGAGCCGTTGACCACAGCATAATCAGAATTGCCGATTCGGTCGGCGACCCCGACGGGGCTCGAACCCGCGACCTCCGCCGTGACAGGGCGGCGCGCTAACCAACTGCGCTACGGGGCCAACAATAACTAGTAAAATACTAGCATTGTGACTTTGCATTTAATGCGTACCCCCAACGGGATTTGAACCCGTGTTACCGCCGTGAAAGGGCGACGTCCTAGGCCGCTAGACGATGGGGGCCTTTGCCAATCAAGTTTCCTTGATTATCAGCACTTGAAAAGTATAAACTATATTGAAAAAGAATGCAAATTAATTTTTTTAAAAGTAGCCCCAAAAATAGTATATATACAATTAAAAAACTTTGAAAACCGTTGAAAAATCAACAATTTATATTTTGGAAATTTTCTTGAAAAAACTTAAAATTTACATACATTAAGTACAAAATACCTCCAATGGAACACTTTTAAATACATCTGAAAAGAAAATTAGACTACAGAATCAAACGTTCTATCTTGAAAATGGTAGAACCAAATATAAGAAAAAATCTTAAATTAAAGAAAAGTAAACTTTAAGTCAAACTTTTATATAAAATGACTAAATACATTAAATTACCTCTAAAAAATAGTATAAAATAGTTAAATACTTATTAAAGATACAGTCATGATTTGAAAGACGTAAGATGCATAAAGACATAGAATTAATAGTTGAAAAAATTAAAAGTCGCAATCCATACGAAAAAGAATTTTTACAAGCTATAAATGAAGTTTTAGAAACATTAAATCCATTAATCCAAAAATACCCAGAATACGCAGACAACGCTTTATTAGAACGCATAACAGAACCTGAACGACAAATTCTATTCAGAGTACCATGGGTAGATGATAATGCAAATGTACAGGTAAACCGAGGCTATCGTATAGAATTCAACTCTGCTCTAGGCCCATACAAAGGTGGATTACGCTTTCACCCAACAGTAAACTTAAGTATCATAAAATTTTTAGGGTTTGAACAAATCTTCAAAAACGCATTGACTAACCAAGCAATTGGAGGAGGCAAAGGCGGTTCTGATTTCGACCCACACGGGCGATCTGATGCTGAAATTATGCGATTTTGCCAATCCTTTATGACAGAACTTTATCGTCACATAGGCGATAAAACAGATGTTCCAGCTGGAGATATTGGTGTAGGTGGACGAGAAATAGGATATTTATTCGGACAATATCGTCGTATAACTAACCGTTACGAAGCAGGTGTGCTTACAGGTAAAAACGTAAACTGGGGAGGATCCCTTGCACGCACAGAAGCAACCGGATACGGAACTGTACTATTTGCTAACTCAATTCTAGAAACAAAAGGTGATGCTTTAGAAGGTAAAACTATATCTGTTTCAGGAAGTGGAAATGTAGCTATATATGCTATAGAAAAAGCAACACGTCTAGGAGCAAAAGTCGTCACATTCTCTGATTCTTCGGGATTCGTTCATGACCCAGATGGTGTAGATTTAGACCTTCTAAAACAACTCAAAGAAGTCGAGCGAAAACGAGTAAGTGCCTACGTTGAAGAAAAACCAAATGCCACATTCTACCCGCAAGGAAAAGTGTGGAAAGTACCTGTAGATATTGCCTTACCGTGTGCTACACAAAATGAACTGGACGCTGATGACGCACTTGCTCTAGTGAAAAACGGCGTGAAAGTAGTAGCTGAGGGAGCAAATATGCCTTCCACTCCAGAAGCTATAAAGATCTTCAAGAATTCTGCAGTCGCGTTTGCTCCTGGGAAAGCGGCAAACGCTGGAGGCGTAGCAACATCAGCTCTGGAAATGCAACAAAATGCTTCACGTGAAAAATGGTCATTCGAAAAAACAGAAACTAAACTTGCTGAGATTATGAAAAATATCCACAATGATTGCTTAGCAACTGCTGATGATTTCAACGCTCCTGGAGATTACGTATTGGGTGCAAATATTCAAGGATTTAAACGCGTTGCTGACTCGATGATTGCTCAAGGTATTATCTAATGTAAATTAAAAGATACTTGTAATCGTTTTACTTGTATCACAATTACGTAAACTACATATAAATGGTCTTAAGACAGGCTTTTAGCCCAACTTAAGACCTTTTATTTTGCTTACTTAAAAGAAAAATTACGAAGTTATTATTGTAAGTTTGCGACAAATGACTGCTACACATTGTGTATATAAACAATATCTACTCTTAAAATCACAAATTCTATATTTTATTGAATAGTATAACTTTTCCGAAGTTACGATGAAAAGAAAAAGTAAATGCAAAATCTGCCTACCCTTATCCTTATTAGTATTTTAGAAAAACACTCAATAAAAGTAGACAGATTTATAAAACTCCTAATACGCAAAACTTATAAGTAAAGTATATTTAGATTAGTTTGAACGTATTTTATCTATCTCATATAAAGCTATACCGGTTGCAACAGCGGCATTCAAAGATTCCATATTCGAACTAATCGGAATAGAAACAATCAAATCACAGTGTTCGCGAACTAAACGAGAAATGCCCTTGCCTTCAGCACCTGTAACAACTACAAGCCCTTCAGTCGCCAAATCCATTTCAGCAACAGCACAGTCAGCATTACCATCTAAGCCAACCACGAAACAACCAGCTTTTTTCAGCAGTTCCAAAGCATTCACAAGGTTTGTTTCACGTGCAACAGGCACTTTAGCAACAGCACCAGCCGAAACTTTCCATACAGTCATATTCACGTTCACAGAACGGCGAGTGGGTAAAAGCACACCGTCTACACCAAAAGCAGCGCCACTACGCAAAACTGCACCCAAGTTGTGAGGATCAGTTACGCCATCAAGTGCAACTATCAGCGGTTTCCTGCCCTTATCAAGAGCTTTTTCAACCAAATCCATAGCGCCACAATATTCGTAGCCACCGATTTCTATAGCTATCCCTTGGTGTACAGCTTCATCTGTCAAATAATCGAGGTCACCACGAGTCAGCTCAACGATTGGAGCTCCTAAAGCTGTTGCTGTGCGAACTACCTCTTCGACTCTTTTATCGCCCAGAATCCCACCTGTCATGAACACGCGTATTGGATCTAAACCACTAGCAATTGCTTCTTTTACAGGGTTTCTACCGCAAATTATTTCGTGTTCCTCTGGAATATTCAAGGCACGTACACGGCTTGGAGCTCTATTTCTGCTGGCTTCAATTTGCTCTTGTCGCTGTTTTGCCTTTTCAGCCACAGCTTTACGTTTAGCAGCTGGGTGCCATGAGCGATCTTCAGCCTTTGGGGTTGGTCCTTTGCCCTCTAGACCACGACGACGCTGTCCACCAGAACCAACAACTGCTCCTTTTTTTGATCCAGCTTTTCGTACTGCACCTCGGCGTTGTGAATTGCCAGCCATTTTTTCTCCTGTGTACGTAAATTCTCAGTTAAATCTACTATTTTGTATGTATATTTGTTTTGCATAAAATACACTTATGAACGAAACTGTTATTTTATGTTGTCTGATTCGTTTTGTCGATATCTTTTAACCTTTTATAGATAAAATCTGCATTTCATCTTATATTTCGTTCATTTTATTCTACTTGATTTTATACTCTATTTTCACTTTTTGCTTGCTGTTGTGTTTTATTTTAGTGTAGTTTTACACATTTTATCGCTAAGTCTTGAAGTTTTTAATAATATCTTGTCTTCATTTCAAGTGACCTACAGGCTAAATGCTACAAGAATAGTTTATCTTTATAGGCTAAGTTTCAATATGCAAGCTTAGGTAAATTTTAGTAACTTTTATATCCTTATTTCATTCTTAGCGATAAGAAAATATTACGCAGATATGTTGAATTTTACGCTTAAAAGGTAGAGATGAAAGGTTACCCCACAAACCTCTAAACTTCTTCGTAAGAAATAACTTTTACGCTAATATTATCGAACGCTAAGGTGTACAAGATAACTATTACTACACATCTTTTTAGCTTTCAGTCCCAAAAATTCACTACAGTATTATGCAGTTGTTTAGCTCTACTTTTATTATGCCAAGCTCAGTAATTTTATTTTTGCTTTATGCTTAAGATAAAAGTGTTTCCCAATAACTTTCTACTACACTACCAAAGTTTTTCTTTGAAAATCACAAAAAGAGCTAGGTTTAACGCCCAGCTCTTTGTACATTATTTAAGATTCGTTTCACGTGAAACAGCTAAATTACATTGAAGTATATGAACTTACTGAAGCTATTGCTAACAAAATAATCACTAGGAAAGTGTAAGCAAATGCTAAAGTCACCTATTTATTTAGCAACTTCACAAAACATTTACGCAATTATCCCAAGTGCCAAGATGCTCCATTAGCACCATCTTCAACAACTATTCCAGCTTCTACAAGTAAATCACGCAAACTATCAGCTTTAGCCCAGTCTTTTTCAGCGCGAGCTTGTTGTCTATCCTCAAGAACTCTATGCACTAAGGTATCCAAAGCTTTCATTGCGTTTTCGTCTTGCTCATTTCCAGAGCCAGCATTTGACCATACTGGCGAAAGTGGATCTAAGCCTAATATATCAAGCATTGAGCGCACGTAAAGCAAAGCTTTGCGAGTGTTTTCAGCGTCCTCATCAGCTATAGCTTTATTACCCAGCTTTATCCACTCATGAATAGTTGCCATAGCACTAGCCAAGTTCAAGTCATCGTCCAAAGCGTTCACAAACTCTTGTGGTAACTCATCAGCATCTAACTCGATATCTTCAACTTGCCCAGCAAACTTAGCTGCTCTTTCAACGAAATTAGTGAATTTATCCCAAGTTAGCTGTGCGTCATGTAAGGATTGCTCAGAAAATTCAACAGTTGAACGATAATGCACAGTGCCAAGTGCTAGACGCAAAACTGGCGCTGGGGTTTCTTCTAAAAGGTGTGAAACAATAAGTGAATTGCCTAGAGATTTAGACATTTTTTCACCCTTTATTGTCACCCAAGCATTATGAATCCAATGGTTAGCAAAGCCCCAACCAGCTCCGTGAGACTGTGCTTGCTCATTCTCGTGGTGAGGGAAACGCAAATCAATTCCGCCACCGTGAATGTCAAAACTTTCACCTAGGTAACGCTTTGACATTGCTGAGCATTCTAAGTGCCAGCCCGGTCTTCCTCTTCCCCATGGGGTATCCCATGAAGCAGTTTGAGGTTCAGTTGGCTTTACAGCTTTCCACAAAGCAAAGTCACAAGCATCCCTCTTTCCGGATTCAACTAAACCGTCAAT
This sequence comes from Actinomyces sp. zg-332, assembly GCF_011751945.2. Classification (NCBI taxonomy): domain Bacteria; kingdom Bacillati; phylum Actinomycetota; class Actinomycetes; order Actinomycetales; family Actinomycetaceae; genus Tongtianella; species Tongtianella jiaweipingae. The sequence goes on along the minus strand of NZ_CP064951.1, from coordinate 63,476 downwards.
CTGTGAGTCATCTTCAGTTGTTGCAAGATCGTCAATATTTTGGTTTGTCAGCGTTCCGTAGTCTTTCAGCGACCTTACGCTAAAGTAAACATTTCCATCGTCGTTGCTGTATGCATGGCCTCTATCGATAAGGATTTGGATTAGCTCAATCATGTCTGTCACATGACCAGTTGCACGTGGTTCATAAGTTGGAGGAAGTACACCCAAAGCATTGTAAGCTTCAGTGAACTCACGTTCAAACTTCAAAGCCCATACCCACCAGTTTTCGCCAGCTTCAGCAGACTTAACAAGGATTTTATCGTCAATATCAGTGACGTTTCTAACTAAAGTAACATTGTATTTGCGTCTACGTAGCCATCTCACTAGTACGTCAAAAACTAGGGAAGAACGCATATGTCCTATGTGCGGACTACCTTGTACTGTTGCACCACATAGGTAAATCGACACTTCGTTTTCTTTTAAAGGTTCAAATTTTCGGACTTGTTTTGTTGCCGAATCGTATAAATGTAAAGCCATGTATATATATTACAACATATACCTATAGTTTGTTTACGGTTTTTAGTTTTATGAGAGGTGAATTTACGAGATTTTAGGCGATTTACTGTGATATTCTTGGCGCATAAATTTTGACTATAGCTAGGCAGGATTCTTATTGTTACTTTATGTCTAAGCTGGGCGTTAAATTAGAGTCGTTCAGGTAGCATGTAGTATTTTCTGAGTTATTTTTAAGTATATATATTAGTAATATTATTTAAACTATTTCGTTAATTTTTAGCATCACTTTGATATAACTTTGATTTTCTTAGATGTAGGTTTAAGATTTTGCTCTGCATTTGTTAGTTTATCGAAACCTATACACCTATGGATATTTTGAAATTTTGCTTTTCTAATTAAAAGCTGAACTTAGCTAGTGCATTGTACAGTCCAAAGCGTTAGTTTACTAATTCATTTCAACCATTCAATATAGATAGAATTCTTTTTAGGAATCTATTCGATTTTTACATTACGAACTATTTGCACTTTCTTTTATAAAACTTTAAAATGAGAGCGTGAGATACTTTTCTCACTCATTCCAAAGGAGGAAATATGTTTAAAAAAACTGACAATAATTTTCTCTATACTTACCCTATTCCCATTCAAAGAGTTAAGTGTAACTAATGCAAATAAATAGGCAAAAACCTACTCAAATACAAATATGAAAAAATGCCATAGTAGCTTTTCAGATTATAAATGCAATACATTAAAATTTAAGGAGGGGCAATGAAACTTTCTAACAAAACTTTCAGCTTACTCATAACACTATCAATTATTGTATCTATAATTATCTGCTTCACAGCACCCAACGAATACTACGCACTAAGCTACGCATTCATACTAGGCGGTATATTCACAGGAATCAACATCGCACAAAAACGCACCATACCACTAATACTAAGCTACATACACATATTAGCCCCACTCATTGTAATGCAAGTAGTATTTGTAGCATGGCCACTTTTTCTGCATACATAAAGTTACGGAGCAAGTGGTAACGTGAAACTAATGCTTATAAATCAAGGTTAGCGAATTGGCGTTACCGCTTGTTTCGAGCAATGTAATGTTTTCTTTATGGAGGTGGCTATCCAAAATCCTATCTACTAGAAACAAAACAGTAGTCTAAAACTTAGAAAAATAACCAGCATAGCGACAATTTCATCGGAATTTTAGGTTAGGCAAAACTACAAGATTAGAAACTAATAAGAAGTAAAATCTCACTTTACCAACTCATTTCGACCATTTGAGATAAATAATAGCCTTTTCATAGTTTTAGGTAAGCGAAATTTTATAGTTTGTTTAGTTTATTAGTTAATGAGTTATAGTTAGGTTCAAGATATATTCCTCTATTTTGTAGCCTACATATTCAGAAATTTTAATAACTTACACTTTTCATATTTCAAGTAGTGTCGTTTTTGTGAGTTCCTTTGGTATGAAAGTTTGCTAAGAAGTAATACCTGAGTGAGCAAATGAGTGAATGGCAAGTAAGGTAAGTAAGTGGGGAGTGAGTAAGTGAACAATGAGTTAGGCACTCATAAACTTAACTCTATTCATTTTCCGTCATTTAACTTTCACTGCTTGAGGTAACAACTTATTACTTAACACGTTTCAGCTACTTTGTCTTGTTGCATACCATCAATTCCGAAAAATCCTTTTATTCTTAGTGCGTTCATCTTAGTTTTTTTATCAAGAGACCCTAACTAAAGTTACTAATCACTCTCGTTTATAAAAAATGAAAATACACTTAAGGGCAAAATATTATATAAAGCATTTCTGAGTATTAATAACTATTTTGCAGCTTTGGTAACTTAATTAAAATATTTTCAGACTTTACCCAAACATACTTGAAATGTATATAGTGTTTATTGACACGTAGTAAAGTCCTATAAATAATAAGCTCGCACTAAATAAAAATACTTTCATACATAGAAAACCTTTATGAATTATAAAAATGACAAATAAATACCAAAAACATTAACTTTTACTATTTTTTTATTAAAGTTTTTACTTTAATAAAATATTAATTTACAATTTCTTTAATACCCCCATTTGTAAACATATTAGCAAACTCGAATAACATAACATTTGACAAGTTAGCAATAATGTCATACAAATGAAACCTTATAGTCTCACTGGCTATTTATAGCTACGTAGCAAATACAAATGTTACGTAGCTATACTTGAAAACACAACAAATATCACTCGCAAATATGCAAAAATAAATATGACCAAACTAGCAAAACTAAAATATAACTATCCTACTAAAACTCTAAAAATAGCTATAAAAATATCAAACTAGAGTATTTAAAAACTACGCAATCACTTAATGCAATTAAAATATGCGTAAATAAAACCAGACATAAAACCAAAGTCAAATATTACTACAAAAATTAGCTTAGAAATTAATAATAAAGCTAAGTAACACTGGAATATATCACATTCTAAAACAGTCTAAAGAATTTATCAAAGCTAGTCATAGGCAGATCAATCAGCAAATATATAAAATAACTACACAATAAATAGCAAACACTTATTCACAAAATAAAGACTTAATTAAAAACCTTTTTTTGATAACTAAATTTTGTCAGGTACAAATACGCTTAAAATTACATAATCTTAGATATTTGGGCAGTAGCAATTGCGCATAAACCTTCACCTTTACCAATAAATCCCAACCCGTCAGTAGTTGTAGCTCCAAAAGACACCGGAGCTAGTAAAATCTCAGTCATTTTATAAGCAACCTCAAACTGTCTAGGTGTTATTCTAGGGGTTTTTGCACATAACTGAACAGATACATTTTCAATAAACCAGCCAGCACCATTAAGCATTTCCAAAGTTTTTTTAAGCATCGATTCGCCACTAGCATTCTTCATCTCAACGTTATCAACACCAAAAACAACACCCAAGTCACCAAGACGAGAAGCCGACAATAGACTATCACATATAGCATGGGCAATAACGTCTCCATCGGAATGCCCTTCAATACCAGTAGTGTTATCCCATTCTAGACACCCGAGCATACAAGGTTTAGTAGTTTTAGAGTAGGGATGGACGTCAATTCCTATACCAGAACGGTATATCGTAACTTTATTTTCAGCACTTGCTTTTTTTACACGTTCAGTACTTATCAAATCGTATTTATGACATAGTTCTTCGTAAAGTTTACGCATTGCATCCACACCCTACCAAAGTAGCAGACAAATATACATTTTAAATCTATCAATCTTTACATATATCCATATTTCAACCTTCTTTATTTCCAAGCAATGTATCTCACAATAAGTTGTAGTGGAGTACACGCCTAAGATGAAGAGAAATAATAAGACTCCATAAAGCTTGGATTATAAATAATTCTACATTGCTACTAGGTGTTTTGATAAACTTTGTAACACAACGCAATCTTAGTTGTCGAATGTTTTATGCTTAGGATCACCTTTTACAAAAATCATCATAACTAAACCTATTAGCAATATTAAAGCAATTCCTAGTATTCCCCAGCTTTGTGCGTATTCAGAATGGAAACTTTTTGCTGTACTTACAAATAGAGTAAATGCAGCTGGAGCTATGAAGCTAATTGCACGTCCAGTAGTAGCGTATAATCCAAATACTTCACCCTCTTTACCTTCTGGTATCATACGAGCCAAGTAAGTACGAGAAGCTGACTGTGTAGGACCTACGAATACCGATAGTATCAGACCGAAAACCCAGAAATAGATTGGTCCATATCCAGCAAATATAAACACGCAAGTTCCTGATATGCACATACATATTAGAGATACAATTATAACTATCTTTGGACCTAGCAAATCATCAAAGAAGCCGAACAGCATAGTAGCAATACCTGCAACTAAATTAGCTATAATTCCAAATAGAATTACTTCAGATTTTTCAAAACCAAATGTTCCAGCAGCTATAACCGCACCAAACGTAAATACTGCAGCTAATCCATCACGGAACACAGCTGAAGCTGCTAAAAATAGGAAAGTTTGAGGAGCTTCTTTTCTGATTAGCTTTAAAGTCGACCATAGTTCTTTGTATGACTGGAACAAACTTACTTTAGGTGGCAGTTGCGAATCATGTTTTTTGCCTGGAACAAATAACAGTACTGGTATTGAAGCAAGAAGCATCCAAAGGCCAGCTACTAGCATACTTGCTCGAACGTTTAGTCCTTCTGCACTAGTTACTCCGAACCATCCAACTTCCGGGCTAATAAAACCTATGAACAGTATGAGTAGCAAAACGATTCCACCTACATATCCGCTACCCCAACCAATTCCAGATATTAAGCCTATATTATTAGAATTGGAAACACGAGTAATCATTGCGTTGTAGTTAACTCCAGCAAATTCAGCAAAGACGTTTCCAACTGATAGTAAAATAATGCCTAACAGTAAATAACTTGGGTGCGGTTTCACAAAGAAAAGCCCAAATATACAGGCAACAACTATCATCGAGTTTACTCCCAGCCAGAATGTTCCTTTTCCAGCTTTGTCAGCTCTTTGCCCAGTAAGTGGGGCAAGTAGTGCAATTAGAAAACCTGCAATTGTAAAACCATACCCAACAGCCGTTGACGTGTCAGAAGAGTCACCAAAAGGCTTAGATGTTAAATAGACTGTGAAAATAAAAGTTGTGACCACTGAGTTGAAAGCAGCACTTCCTAGGTCCCATAAACACCAAGATAAAACTTGTTTATTGAAAATTGACTTCTTGTTATTTGTGTCTGTAATTTTTGTGTCACTATTCTTCACAGCTTCCCCTTACTTCCAGACTAAACGCTTTAACATACAACAATGTATGTTATCATAGCATTTTTTCTACATAATTGTATCTATTGTATGTTTATGTACTATAAATTGTCATTTTTTATAACAACTAACAACATAATACATAAACTTATTGTTCAACACTTATCTAAATAATTGTAATTACATAGCCTTTTCAAACCTAAAGAGTACCCATAAATAAACTTTCCATTATCTAAAAATATATGAACAACAAGGCAAAAACAAATACTATCAGCACTAAAAGTAAAAATGGCACAACTTTTACTAAGCTTCACAAAAACCTTTAAGTACCCTCCAATCTATTTAAACTAACAATTGCTAAGAAAACAATAAGCATAAAAACAAACTACAATACAACTTTCGGACATTTACAAATTCCAAGCCCCACAAATTAGAAACAAAGTAAATACGATGACTAATATTCCATTATTACAAGAGTTTACACAGATAATTACTGTAGTTAATTAGCCACCTTGTATATAAACTTTCAAAATAATTTCCTCGAGACCTACATAAATATAACCCCAACAAGTATATTGAGTAATATTTTAAGCACTATAGAATAAAGTATTTTAATTACCGTACTATCAATTTTTACCTCCACTTGTTATTTTATAAACACACATTCAATATTTATCAGCCACAACTTACAGTAAGCATATTCTAAGATTTAAGCTAAACATAAAATTGAACTTCGCAATCAGGCTAGAAAATAAAAGTAACTGGTAATAATATTCCGCAAATTACAATATCAAGCAAAAAATAGATGATTAATATGGAATATAGAATTCACCATTATAAACAATCCACTAATAAACTATCGAATATAACAAACACGTGATGTGCATACACATACGTTAAACTATAAAAATACTCAGTGAAGTATATATAAAAAATTGTTCAGAAGTGGCTAAACTCTATACGGTAATATAAATTTTAATATGTAATATTACACAATTTAGCCACTTCAATAGATACAGAAAATTGAGCAACCACCTTTGCCTACAAAATATTAGAAATAAAGTGTAAGCAACAAAGTAGTAGTCAACAGCTAAAACTTAGCTATTACTTACACGTTCACGTAGTTTAGCTAATTGTTGGTTTAATTCAGATGGAACTTTATCTCCGAATTGAGCGAAATATTCCTCTGTCATATCAGCTTCAACTGCCCAACGATCTGGTTCAACTTTAAATAACTGCTCAAATTGATAATCAGTAATATCTAAGCCGTCAAAGTTCATATCTTCTTTCTTAGGATAACGTCCAGTTACGCCATCAATAGCTTCAACTTCACCTTCAATACGACGTAGAATCCAATCAATTACGCGCGAGTTATCCCCAAATCCTGGCCATAAGAAATTACCTTCATCATCTTTACGGAACCAGTTAACCTGATAAATACGCGGAGCTTTGTCACCAAGTTTTTCACCCATGTCTAGCCAATGCTGCCAATAAGAAGCCATGTTATAGCCACAGAAAGGTAGCATAGCAAATGGGTCACGGCGTAATGAACCCACAGAACCTTCAGCTGCTGCAGTTTGTTCAGAAGAAACAGTAGCACCAATGAATACACCATGTTCCCAATCATAAGATTCAGCAACAAGAGGAACGTTTGTAGCTCTACGTCCACCGAATAAAATGGCATCAACTGGAACACCCATAGGATCTTCCCAATCTGGACAAACAATTGGACACTGTGAAGCAGGCGCTGTAAAACGACTATTTGGATGGGAAGACGGTGTCTCACTCTCTGGAGTCCAATCATTTCCTAACCAGTCGATTAGATGAGATGGCTTTTCATCTGTTAATCCTTCCCACCATACATCTCCATCATCTGTCAAAGCAACATTTGTAAACAAAACATTTTCATTCAACGTATTAACAGCAATTGGGTTAGTTCCAAGACCCGTACCCGGAGCTACACCAAAGAAACCAGCTTCAGAGTTAATAGCATACAATCTACCATCTGGACCTGGACGCATCCAAGCAATATCATCACCTATGGTTTCAACGCGCCACCCTGGGATTGTAGGCTGTAGCATAGCTAGATTTGTCTTACCACACGCTGATGGAAATGCAGCTGTGACGTGATATTTCTTACCCGTTTTTTCGTTAATGAGACGTAGAATCAGCATATGCTCAGCCATCCAGCCTTCATCACGACCTAGAACTGAAGCTATACGCAAAGCATAGCATTTCTTACCCAGAAGTGCGTTACCACCGTATCCTGAACCGTAAGACCAAATTTCTCGTGTCTCCGGAAAGTGAGTAATATATTTTTCTTCACTACATGGCCACGATACATCTGGACGTTCATTACCTTCAGCATCTACAAGAGGATACCCAACTGAATGCACAGCAGGAACCCAATACTGCCCCTCATTAATAAGATCCATAGCTTTTTCGCCCATACGCGTCATAATTCGCATATTACATACAACATATGGAGAGTCAGTAATCTCAATACCTAGTCTAGAAATATGTCCACCCAAAGGTCCCATTGAAAACGGAACTACATACATTGTGCGTCCACGCATACAACCATCAAATACTGAATTTAAAGTATTTTTCATCTCTTTAGGATCTGCCCAGTTATTAGTTGGTCCTGCATCTTCTTCTTTTTCTGAACAAATAAACGTACGAGACTCAACACGGGCAACGTCAGATGGCAAAGAACGTGCTAAAAACGAATTAGGGCGTTTATTTTCATTTAGGCGAATTAATGTTCCTGAATTAACCATTTCATCAGTCAAATTTTTCCATTCAACTTCTGTGCCATTTGCAAAATAAACATTATTAGGCTTAGTTAATTCAGCAATCTTACTTACCCATTTAATGACATCTTCTGGAACGTTAGACGGTGCAACTTCCCGTATAGCGCTTTCTGTGACAGTCATAACTGCCCCTTCCTGTAATATTTTGTTAATAAAATCTTTGCAGGCTCTTTCTAACAATCATCACAAATAGCCCAGATTGTGCTCAACAATTACTTTTCAACCACTACAGGCAAAGTCCAAATATATACAACAAATAAATAATTACATTCTCTTAATGATTCATTGCTGACACATTTAATATTCTATATCCAATTTAAAATTTAATTAAAAATAACTCAATAAATTTACAATATTTTCTCTATATTTTTAAATATATAACTTTACTTTTATTCAAAATTAACTATTTTCAAATTCTAAACATACATTACCAAGATTAGCTTAGACAATAACAAAGCAACAATTTCAAATATAAATACACATACTACCTCCTATGCTTGTAAAAGAAAAAACTGCTTTCTATCAAATCCATCAAAAATAGTTTATATAAATTGCAAGATAGGATTTTTATAATTTTAAAAATTGTGGATAACTCCTTTTTTAGATAAGTTATCCACAATTACAAAACTTTTAGTGTATTCCACTATTTTACGTTTATTATTTAAGTATCGTTAAAAACATATCTAAACTATTTAGAATCTTATTAAGGCGGTGGGTCATGGTATACAAGCTAATACTAGTTCGTCATGGTCAGAGTGAATGGAATGCAAAAAATTTATTTACAGGTTGGGTCGATGTAGCCCTATCTGATAAAGGAATTGAAGAAGCAAAAAATGCTGGAAAACTATTGAAAAAAGAAAACATCCTACCTGATATATTACATACTTCAATGCTACGTAGGGCAATTATGACAGCAAATCTAGCACTAGATAACGCTGATCGACACTGGATTGAAGTCAAGCGTTCTTGGAGACTGAATGAACGCCACTATGGCGCTTTGCAGGGTAAAGACAAAAAAGCTATACGCGACGAATATGGTGATGAACAGTTTATGTTATGGCGTCGCTCCTACGATGTACCTCCACCAGCAATCGAGGATGACGACCCTTACTCACAAGGTAATGATATTCGTTACGCTGGCGAACCTATCCCTAGCTCTGAATGCCTAAAAGATGTACTAGAGCGTTTAATGCCTTACTGGGAAAACGAAATTTGCAAAGACTTAGCTACCAATAAAACAGTTATGGTTGCAGCACACGGTAATTCTCTAAGAGCCATAATAAAACATTTGGACAACATTAGTGATGACGATATTGCAGGCGTAAATGTTCCAACGGGTATACCTTTATTGTATGAGTTGGATGAAAACTTCAAGCCAATAACAAAAGGTGGGAAATACCTAGATCCCGAAACTGCAAAAATTGCTATGGAAGCAGTAGCTAACCAAGGTAAATAGGAGATTTTGTGGAAAAGACAGTTGTAGCTATATTAACTGCTGCGGGTTCAGGAAAACGTTTGGGAGAAAATTTACCTAAAGCGTTAATACCGCTTACAGACCCAAACGTTTTTTATAGTACAAATAAACAAACTAATATAGATAAGATTACTACAACTGTCTATAACACAAATTCTATAGAAAAAACACATATTAATGATACCTTTTTTGATACCCATGTAAATATTCAAAGCATATACAATGAAATACCTAAATTAGAAGCAAATAAAGAAAAAATTATAGATATCATTAATGATAAAATTGATACCCTTTTACAAGAGAAAATAAACTTACTAAAAGCCACAAATAATGGAGGTACAAATTTAGAAAATAACCTAAATAAACACACGAATAAACCAAAAATAACAATACTTGAATACGCGTTAGAATCGCTTTTATCTATAAAAGAAATAGGACATATAGTAGTTACAATTCCAGAAAAAAATAAGGAGCAATTTGAAAATATAATAAAATCCAACAAAACTCTAAATGTTAGTAACTTACAAAAAATTCATTTAGTAATTGGCGGAAATTCGCGACAAAACTCTATACATAAAGCTTTGCAGTTCATTAAAAATAATCTAACACGAGATATAAGCTATAGTGAAACCTCTTATACAAAATTAAATAGCAATACAGAGAATAAAAAATATTCAGATTTCGCAGTTTTAATACATGATGCTGCCAGATGTTTTACACCAAACACTCTCGTAACAAATCTAATAAAAACCTTCTACCTAAATCTAAGTACAAACGAAAATTACGGAGTAATACCTGTTCTACCCGTAGTAGACACTCTAAAAGAAATTACTAATTTCAACACTATAGGAAATCAGACATCTAAAACTGTGAATCGAAGCAAATACTATAGAGTACAAACTCCACAAATTTTTAATCTAAAAAACATGATAAATCTACATGAAAAGTACGAAAAAAATGGAGAAAACGAAAAGACAGCTTTCACAGACGATAGTTCTATGATAGAAAATTCAAATGGGAAAATATATCACATAATCGGAGATGAATTAGCTTTCAAAATAACTACTCCTGCCGATTTAATATATGCACGTAACTTATACAGTACAAACCACAGCTAGAACTGAAAATGCGTGATTTTACAACGAACACTCACAAAAATGATTTTTTAAAAAGTAAATAAAAGGGGTGAGCATAAAAGTCCCACCCCTAATCAACTAAATTATTCAATAGTATCTTTGACAATTTTCACAACGTTTTCAGCTGTGAAGCCAAATTTCTCAAATAACACATTCGCAGCAGCTGAAGCTCCAAAATGTTCAATCGAAACATGACCAGATTCTGCACCGAGCAAGTCTTTCCAGCCCATAGATATACCGGCTTCTACGCTAACCTTTGGAATATCAGTTGGTAATACGCTATCACGGTACTCTTGAGATTGAGCTTTAAACCATTCGATACAAGGCATGGACACAACTCGGGTAGCAATACCCTCAGACTCTAAAGATTCCTTAGATTTCAAAGCTAAAGCAATCTCAGAACCTGTAGCAACTAAAATAACATCAGCTTTACGGTCAGAGTCTGCTAATACGTATCCACCGTATATAGCATTTTCAGCACCTGCTAAGCTAGAGCGATCTAGTATAGGCAAATCTTGACGAGATAGAATCAAAGCTGATGGGTGGGTCTGATGGCGCAAAATTTCTCCCCACACAACTGAAGTTTCGTTAGCATCAGCTGGACGTACCACATCTAGGTTAGGAATAGCGCGCAAAGAAGCAAGATGTTCAATAGGCTGATGAGTAGGACCATCTTCACCTACACCAATAGAATCGTGTGACCAGACGAAAACGCTAGGTATTCCCATCAAAGCAGCTAAACGGACAGCTGGACGCATATAGTCAGAGAATACTAAGAAAGTACCACCATAAGGACGTGTCAAACCAGTAAGAGCCATACCATTCATGACACCACCCATTGCGTGTTCACGAATACCAAAGTGTAGCGTACGACCAAATTGATGTCCTTGGAAATCATCGCTGGACAACTCTTCAGGAATGAAAGAAGGCTGACCTTTCATAGTAGTACAGTTAGAACCTGCTAAGTCAGCAGACCCACCCCAAAGCTCAGGCATAACATCAGCTAACGCTGATAGAACTTCGCCAGAAGCTTTACGTGTTGACATCTTCTCACCATCAAACACAGGCAAAGCATCATTCAAGCTTTCTGGTAATTCACCAGCGACCAAACGCTCGTACAAAGCAAACTCTTTAGGGTTTTCTTGCTTCCAAGTAGCGAACTTTTCTTCCCACTCTTTACGGAAACTTGCACCACGTTCAGCAACATTTTTACGGCAATAACTCAAAACAGCTTCATCAACATCGAAACTCTTATCAGGATCAAAACCAACAGCTTCTTTCAAACCAGCTAATTCTTCAGCTCCTAGTTTATTACCATGTAAGTTGTGTTTACCTTGCATGGTTGGACAAGGCCAAGCCATTAAAGTGCGAACACGAATAAGAGAAGGCTTATCAGTTACTTTCTGAGCATTCAAAACAGCTTCGTATATAGCGTCGATGTCCTCAGCGTAGCCAGTACCACCATTAGTCCAGTCAACAGTTTGTGTGTGCCAACCATAGGCTTCAAAACGCTTATTAATATCCTCATTGAAAGCAATCTTAGTGTCACCTTCAATAGAAATATGGTTGTCATCATAAAACATTATCAAGTTACCAAGCTTTTGTGTTCCAGCCAAACTCACAGCCTCAGCAGCAACACCTTCTTGCATACAGCCATCGCCCAAAATAACGTAAACGTTATGGTCGAACAAGCTTTCACCAACTGGAGTGTTAGGGTCAAACATACCGTGTATACGGCGTGCTGCCATAGCCATACCAACAGCATTAGCAACACCAGCACCCAAAGGACCTGTCGTTGTCTCAACGAATTGAGTGTGACCGTATTCTGGATGGCCTGGAGTCAAAGCACCCCATGTACGCAAAGATTTCAAATCATCTAGTTCTAATCCCAGACCAGCTAAAAACATTTGAGTATACTGTGTTAGTGAAGAGTGACCAATTGACAAGATAAACTTATCTCTACCAAGCCACCTGTCATCCTGAGGATCAATTTTCATGACTTTTTGATAAAGCATATAAGCTAATGGTGCAACTGATATAGCAGTACCTGGATGACCATTACCAACTTTTTCCACTGCATCTGCAGCTAATACTCGAGCTGTATCAACAGCTTTCTTATCTAGTTCACTCCAATGCAACATATATTTTCCTTATTTATAGTATTTCTAGTCTACTTTTATTTTGCTCTTCATTAATCAGTTTATTTTTATCAATTACATTCTTATTGATTACAATGTCTGTTCTTAGCTGGAAATCTAAATAAAACTCATATAACTAAATTTATTATTACAGCTCGCACAAACAACCATAATCAACTTTAATAATTTTTTAGCCTCGCTCATATAAAGCGAAGCTAAATGATTATATTAAGTTATGGCGTACGATTACATCATCTCGACCAGCACCAACGCCTATTATTGAGATTCTGCAGTCTGACATTTTTTCCAAAGCTAATACATATTTCTGTGTATTTTCTGGTAAATCTTCAAATTTGCGAACTTTTGTAATGTCTTCTGTCCAACCATCAAAATACTCAAAAATTGGCTTAGCATGGTGGAAGTCACTTTGGCTTACTGGCATATCTTCAAATCTTACACCGTCAACATCATATGCTACACATACAGGAATTTTTTCCCAACCAGTCAACACGTCTAGCTTTGTCATAACTAGATCAGTCAAGCCGTTAACTCTAGAAGCATAACGTGCAACTACACAGTCATACCAACCTGTACGACGTGGGCGTCCAGTAGTAACTCCAAACTCACCGCCATCTTGACGCAGTTTTTCCCCATCTTCACAAAGTAGTTCTGTTGGGAATGGACCTTCACCAACACGAGTAGTATAAGCCTTGATGACTCCAACACATCTATCAATTCGAGTAGGCCCAATACCGCTACCTGTACAAGCACCGGCTGTAACACAAGAAGAAGAAGTTACAAATGGATATGTTCCATGGTCAATATCGAGCATTGTTGCTTGTCCTGCTTCAAACAAAACAGTCTTTCCTTCATCTAAAGCTTTATTTAAAATTAGCGAAGTATCAGCAACCATAGGTTTCAATCTATCAGCGTGCTTCAAGAGTTCTTCCATTATAGTTTCAACTAAAATTTCCTCACGCCCAAAAACCTGTGTGAGCATAGGGTTTGTTCTTAAAAGAACACCTTCTAATTTTTGGCGCAGAATAGACTCATCAAATATGTCTTGTATCCTAATGCCAACTCTGTTCATCTTATCAGCATAAGTTGGACCTATTCCTCGCCCAGTAGTACCTATTTGACGTTCTCCCATGAATTTTTCATTCACAGCATCCATTATTTTGTTGTAGCTAGGAATAATATGCGCGTTAGCTGATACTAATAACTTTGAAGTATCTATCCCTCTAGCTGAAATAGTGTCAATTTCTTCAAATAAAACATCTAAGTCAATTACAACTCCATTGCCAATTACTGGTGTCACACCTTTAGTTAATATACCGGAAGGTAGTAGATGCAAAGCATACTTTTCACCATTTATAACAACGGTATGTCCAGCATTATTGCCGCCGTTGAACTTTACAACATAATCAACGTTCTGACCTAAATGGTCTGTAGCTTTACCTTTTCCCTCGTCGCCCCATTGCGTTCCTACTACAATTATTGCTGGCATAGTTTATTCTTTCTTTTAAGAATGATTAAAATAAAATTTGTACATAAGTATTGTCTATTATTTGTGTCTTTTATTCTAGTATTACGCGAAAAATCACTAGTTTTTATAAGCTTTTCTTAACATTAAATACCTAATAGTATAACTAAATTAGACTTATACTATTTTATTATACCTTTGTTTTTTATTTTAATCTTCATGGGTAAATAATCTGTCAATAACTTTTCAAAGTATATACCTTTAAGCTATGGGTAGAATTTATTTCTAATACATAACGTTCTCATTAATAAACAGCACACACTCGTGTCAAGCAGGAATCGTTACATACATATAAGCTGATTTAAGATTTACAAACCTACTTTAATATTTACAACAAAACTTCACCAAGCTACATTCAGAGCAATTTTGGTAACCTAAATCTAACTATAAATCCGTAAATATTAAAAGACTATTGTTTCTTAAAACTACGAGTTCCTAGGAAATAACAAACGATGCTAAAAGCAGTAAATCCTATCAAAACGTAAGGATAGTTACCTAAACTGTAAAAGCTTTCTCCCCAGTGTTCAGTAGTTAGTTTAGTCAACAAAGTTATAGGTATACAGTTCGCAATAGTTTCTATTATTTTTCCGAACTTATCTGGTGATACACCAAACATTCCTGTCAAAATCATAACTAGGAAATACAACGTCATTGTTACACCATAAACTCGACTAAACTTTCTCAACCAAAGCGTTAGAGTAAAAGTAATAAGGAAAAAATCTATACTAATGAATAATATACCAAATAATAAGAATATAATGCTAAAAGCTGATGGCTTATTAATCTCGTTTACCCAACCAACACATAGAAAATAAACTCCAACTGCTGAGAATATAACTAATACATTAGCAATCAGTTTATTTATAAGTTGCTTTTCAATCGTATAGCCAAATAAAATCATACGTTTAGTCACGCCTTTATCAGTTTCCTGTGAAAATAAAGCTGGAAAACCGACTAAAGCTAACGATATAGGAATAACAGATATTAGCAAAAGGAACACACTAGTTTTGAACTCTGGTACTGCTTGGGCTGGAATCTCTCCTTTTCTAGAGAAAATTATTATGTTAGCAAGCATTATAGGGAAAATATAGCTGAAGAATAAACCAATAAAATTTCCTAAAACGTTTTTAATTTCTAGCACTAGATAGTTAAACTTCATATCTATACTCCAGCCTTTTCAGATGCTAATACATTCAAATAAATCAGTTCAATATCGCGATTTGTACGTTCAAAGTTAGCTTGTTTTTGAAGTAAGTAATCGTAAATGCGCTTTTCATCTTCTGGACTATCACAACGCACAGCAACCTTATTCTCCGGAGCAACTATGACATTGAAATCTTTAAAGTCTGAGTCTTTTAATCCTGAAACAATTACAGCACTATAACCTATATATTCAGCAAATAAATCGTCAATTTTACCGTATTTAACTAAACGACCTTTATCTAAAATTAAAAGCTTATTAGCCAAACGTTCAATTTCATCATAGTAATGTGTAACCATCAAAACACTAGCATCTTTATTAGCGTACCAATTACTAATTTTTTCCATTAATTGTTGACGAGTTTCAAAGTCTAAACCGGTTGTAACTTCATCGAAAAAAGTAATTGGAGCATCTTTATAAAGAACCATTATTAGCGTTAAACGTTGTTGCTGTCCACCAGATAGTTCGCTATATTTTTTAGAAAGACAAGTTTTGAAATCAAAATAATCTACTAGTTCGTCCAATTTTGCATCTTTGCCTGGAGTAACACCTAACAAACCTTTGAGAACGTTTTTCACATTAACAGTTCCCATGTAATGATTTTCTTGTAAATGTACTGCAATATCACTACGAGGAACAGAAAAATCAATTTTACCTTTATAAGGAACCAATCCTAAGCAAGCATTTATAAGTGTTGTTTTTCCAGCACCATTGGAACCAATAACACCCACTATGTCTGAGTCATCAATCTTGACCTCAGTACCAATATTTAAAACAATATTTTTACCGTAAGATACTTGCAAATTTTTTATATTAATCATATTTTAAAATCTACATCTTTAACTGAGTAAAAACAAAATTTTTAAAGGCTTCTGTAACATAAATAATCAGAAATATTGATTATTCGCTCTAAACACAAATAAGTATTTATATTAAACATTATAGTTTTTAGTAATAAAAATACATATAACACATGATATAAAGAACATAAATCTTGCTTATTTACTTTCATTGGTTATGTTTCACGTGAAACATAACCAACAATAAAAATAAATTTATAAGCAAAGTAAAATCAGAAGATAAATAAAAAACGAAATAAAATATCCATAAAAATCCCCTCTATCTATAAAGACAAAGGGGATAAATTCTAAGATATCAAATAATTAGTTAGTTGGGAGAAGTAGAAGAACTACCTCCAGTATTCCCACCATTATTGTTGTTATTATTGTTGCCATTACCGTTTCCGTTTCCATTGCTATTACCATTACCACTATTAGGTGCAGCAGGACCAGGATCAGTAGCTACAACTACCTTTATAACAGTTCCTCTAGAAACAACACCTGAAGGAGATATAGACAATACTGTGTTAGGTGCTTCTTGATTAGTTGCAACAGAGACAACCTCAAAATTTAGTCCATTGTCTGATAGGAATTTAGTAACTTCATCCTTTGATTTACCAACTAAATCAGCAGGAACAGCTACACGTCCTGAAGATACATACAAGCGGAATTTCATGCCTTTAGTCACTTTAGAACCAGGAGCTGGATCAGTATTAATTACCTTACCTTCTTCAACTTTTCCACTATCTTGAGTAACCACACTATCAAGTTCTAATCCCAGACTCTTCAAACGAGCTATAGCATCAGATTGCGACATATTTGAGACATCTGGCATAATCTTTTCATTTGGACCTGCTGAGAAACGAACAGTAACAACAGTACCTTTTTTCACCTTAGTTCCAGCGGCTGGGCTGGAAGAAACAAAAGTATCTTTCGGTGCAGTAGCAGACTCTACAGGTTTTCCAACCTTCATTATCAAACCAGCAGCCTTCAAAGCTTCAGCAACCTGATCTTCTTTCAAACCTTCAAGATTCTTAGGCACGGTCACTTGTTCTTCAATTTGGCTAGGAGCCTGATTACCTAGGACCAAATAAGTTGTAACACCACCCAAAATAACAATTAAAGCAATTATGCTAGCCCAAATCCATTTCATTTTGTTAGATTTAGGTTCTTCTTCAGAGTGCTTAGGTTCAAAAGAGCTTACCCCTGTATCACGCCAATTAGGAGTAACTTTAGTAGCACTCATCACGCTAGTAGCATCACTATCTACTGCTGTAATCATCTGTGTTGCATCACCAACTGGAGGAGCAGAAACTTTATGCCCACCCACAGCTGCTAGTATGTCATTACGCATTTCAGCAGCATTCAAGTAGCGCTCTTCACGACTCTTACTCAAAGCTTTCAAAACAACTCTATCTAAAGCAGATGGTATATCAGCTTTTATAGATGATGGCAAAGGTGGTAACTGTGAAACATGCTGATAGGCAACAGAAACAGCAGTATCACCCTTAAAAGGTGGGCGAGCAGTCAAAAGCTCAAACAACAAACAACCCGTAGAATACAAGTCGCTACGAGCATCAACAGTTTCACCTTTAGCTTGCTCCGGAGATAAATACTGTGCAGTACCTACAACTGCGTCAGTTTGAGTCATAGTTATTTGAGAGTCAGTCATAGCACGAGCAATACCAAAGTCCATGACCTTAATTTTTCCAGCGCGAGTAAGCATGACATTACCTGGTTTAATATCACGGTGAACCAAACCAGCTTTATGCGAATACTCCAAAGCATTCAAAACGCCAACAACAATTTCAACAGCTTCATTTATAGGGACAGGCTGACCATCAGCCAACAAATCTTTAACTGTATGACCATCAACGTATTCCATCACAATGTAAGGAACAAGTATTTCCTTACCATCACCAGTAATTGCTGGCTCTTCACCAGTATCATATACAGCAACAATAGTTGGATGATTTAAAGATGCAGCAGACTGAGCTTCACGGTGAAAACGGGTTTGAAAAATAGCGTCACGAGCTAATTCAACACGTAACATCTTAATAGCAACAGTTCTGGATAATCTCTTGTCAAAACCAATGTAAACTTCAGCCATTCCTCCACGACCGATAAGTTCACGTACCTCATATCTGTTAGCTAACAAGCGTGGCATCTTATCTACCATATCATTTCCTTCTTAGTCCATGACTAACTTTTTGTTTGAAAAAACAAAATAGTTTTTCCATTATCCCCATAAACAAATTTTTTCTACTATACACACTACGACATGAAATAGTAGAAACAAAATTCATACGATTAGATAGAGAAATCTTGTCTTTATACATTGTACCTTGACTAGGCACAACAGTTAAAACAAATAACATTTCAAAATCTTTTAAGTAATTGGATGAAAAAATATTTCCAAAATGTTCTACATACAAATCTTTATTCATAAAATCATGCGAGTGAGCATTTAAAAGTGAAGAAAAACCTGTGAAAACAAAATAGAAAAATAGAGCAAAAAATAGCAATATTCCAATACACAAAGCTAGTAAAGTAGTATTCGAAATCTTTTGTTTACTATTTTCATCCGACTCACCACGAATAATTTCATCAAAAGTTTTTCCGAGAAATTTATCTCGAGAAAAATATTTTTTAACATTTTTAATTTTCTTAATTGATGTAGTGTTTAAGTTCGGATACATATTACTCAAAGAAGAAGACTTTTGATTAAGTTTAGATGAAAGATTAATTTCAGATTTATCTGAGCTATCTTTACCGCTTTGTTTTTGAATTGTTTTCAAGTTGTGATTTAGCCCACCACGGCGATAAACTTTCATTTTTTTAGTCTTTTTTACAACTTTTTCAGAAATACGCTCATCATTTTGAGTAGGCTGTTCATCTACCTCAACAGGATTAGAAGATAAAACATCAATATTTTCTGAATCATTAGGCTGATGGCCTAACTCTGAAGAGCTAGAAGTGTTTGTAATGTTTTGATACATATCTGAAAGCTGTGAAACATTTTCAGCTGGACTTTCATGCTCAGCAAAGCTTGACGACTCACTGATTTGTTGCAAAGCAGTATCAGGATCAGCTGAAATCTTTGGAACTTTAAGTGTTTCACGACGAGTCAAAGGACGCTCAAAAGTTGTAATTTCAGCATTCGGCACAACCACATCAGGGCATATCTGTAACATTACTTTATGTAGTTGCTTAGCTAAAACATCAGCGTTTTCAAAACGATCCTCAGGAGATTTGGCTAGCATTTTCTCTATAACAGTAGACAAAGCTGGTGGAATAAACGCTGGTAAAGGAGGCAAAGTCTCATTAACATGCGCAAAAGCAATATCTACTTGAGTTTTACCGGTATAAGGTCTATTGCCCACAACTGCTTCATAAGCAATAATACCCAAAGCATAAATATCACCACGAGGAGAAGCTGCTTCACCTAAAACTTGCTCAGGTGCTAAATATTGAGCAGTCCCCATTACCATACCTACAGCGGTCATATTAGGCTGAGAATCTGACTTTGAAATGCCAAAATCAGTTAGTTTAACAACGCCCTCATCAGTAACCAGAATATTAGCTGGTTTCACATCTCTATGTACAACACCAACTGAATGCAAAGCAAATAGTGCGTTAGAAATCTGTATAAGTATAGGCAACAGCTCACGCACACGTATAGTAGAGCCTGAAACTAGTCGCTTAGATAACGGCTGCCCCTGCACAAATTCCATAGCTATCCAGCCACGTCCATTAGTCTCGTCATGATCTAATACACGAGCCAAGTTAGGGTGCATTACTTTTTTAGCATTCTCAGCTTCCACACGTAGTCGGTTCAAAAACTGTTCTTGTCCAACAAGTTCATCACGCAAAATTTTGACAGCAACAATAATGTTCAAGTGAGTATCTCTGGCACGCCAAACTTCACCCATACCTCCAATGGCTATGCGTGAGAGTAAACGGTAACGGTCTGCAAGGACAAGACCAGCTTCAATTTTCATTAACCAGCCTTCCTAGATGACAAACCAGCAGTTATCAACGACTCAGCTATACGAGCAGCCCTATTAGCATTTTCGTCGTGATGACCTTGATCTACACCTTCAATCAACACAGCAAAAGCAATTTGAGGATTATCAGCTGGAGCATAACCAACTAGCCACGCATGAGGATCCTGACCATCTATACCTGTTT
Source organism: Actinomyces sp. zg-332 (assembly GCF_011751945.2). Taxonomy (NCBI): domain Bacteria; kingdom Bacillati; phylum Actinomycetota; class Actinomycetes; order Actinomycetales; family Actinomycetaceae; genus Tongtianella; species Tongtianella jiaweipingae. Next base: position 42,862 of record NZ_CP064951.1, on the reverse strand, counting down.
GAGCTGTACCTGTTTTCGCAGCAATTTTCACATCTTTCAAATGAACATTAGTCGTAAAACGTGAAGTTACCACGTATTCCATCATACCTTTCAAATCTTTAGCCACTTGCGGAGTCAAAACATTGGCTGCTATTTCAGGAGTAGTTTGTGAAACAGGTTTTAGATTTGAATCAAGTTCTGCACCTACAACATAAGGTTTCATACGCACACCATCATTAGCAATAGTTGCTGCGACTACAGCCATTTGTAGAGGAGTAGCACGAACTTCATACTGTCCAATTGCTGAATAAGCTAACTGTGGTAAGTATAGTTTATTTGGGAAATTACTTTTAGCTACATTCAAACGAGATAAATCAGTAGTTTCATTGAATCCGAAGTCTTTTGCAAACTTACGAATCTGGTCAGCCCCCAGCTCCATCGCTGATTTAGCAAAAGGTGTGTTACACGACATACCAAAAGCATATCTTAGAGGAACACGACCACTACCACATGGTCTATTAGCATAGTTAGGCAGTTTTTTATCAGAATCTGGCAATGCTAAGAATTGTGGTGCATCTAAAATAGTTTCAGGAGTTATACCATTAGATAGCATTGCAGCAGCTGTAATGATTTTGAAAGTGGAGCCTGGAGGGAAATTATCAGCTGTAGCTTTAGGAACTAGAGGCTGATGCTTATCTTTGTTGAGCGTATCAAAAGCTGACAATGAAGTTTTTCTATCATGTGAAGCAATGCTATTGGCATCATAGTTTGGTGTAGAGTACATTGCCAAAACTGCCCCTGTTTTAGGGTCAAGAGCTACAACAGAACCACGCAGTTTTCCTAGCCCATCAGCAGCTGCACGTTGCATTGCAGGATTTAGTGTAAGTTCAATAGCCCCGCCCTTAGGTTTCTCACCTGTAATAATGCTATTGATTTGAGCCAAAGTCTGCGAATGTGAACGGCCATTTAACACTTCATTGTAAGCTTTTTCTAGTCCAGTAGAAGCATCAGAGACTACTGATAAATAACCTGTTATGTGGGAATACAAGTTCGAATCATTGTATTTGCGTTGCCATTTAAAGGTATCATCAGCTGGATCAGAGGCAGCAATTTCAGCTCCATCAACAATAATCGGCCCACGCTGTTTATTGAATGAGTTATATATGCTTCTCACATTCCTGCTATCAGCACTTAGTGACGGTTCAGCTATTACTTGAATATATGTAGCAGAAACCATGAGAGCAATAAACATCAAAACTACAATAATACTTAAACGTCTGATTTGGCGATTCATTACTTTTCCTCCAAATCATTACTAGATACATCTATTTTTCTCAACCATTTAGGCTTATCTGTTCTCTCCACTAAATCGTCATCTCCAATAGAACCTGTACCAGCAACTGTTACTACTTCTCGCACTGGTTCATATTCCATCAAAACAATTTCTTTTTCAAAAATACAATTACGTCTAGCACTGTCGGTCAACCTAATCAACAGGCCTAATATTATCCAGTTAGAAACCAGCGAAGAACCACCAGATGCTAAGAATGGGGTAGTTAAACCTGTTAGAGGAATTAGACGAGTAACACCTCCAACTATTACAAATACTTGCAAGGCAACAATGAATGACAAACCGGCTGTGAATAGTTTACCAAAATCATCACGCAGCATTTGAGCTGCTTTCAAGCCACGTTGCACGAAAATAGCATACAAACAGATAACTGCCATAAAACCAGTCAAACCAAGTTCTTCACCAATTGAAGCAATTATAAAGTCAGAGTTTGCAAAAGGTACAAGTTGTGGGAATCCTTTACCCCAGCCAGTACCAGTCAAACCACCATTTGCCATACCGAAAAGCCCTGAAACTAGCTGTCCTGAACCACCAGGATCTTGGTTGTAAATCTGGTTATCAAAAGCGTTCCACCAAATATTAAACCTAGCACCAACGTGAGGGAAAATCTTTGCAGCTACGACCGCACCTGGGGCAAACATTACTAGTCCCATGATTATCCAAGAAACTCTGTCAGTAGCTAGATATAGCATTGCTACGAATAAACCAAAAATTAGTAATGAAGTTCCTAGATCACGTTGTAATACAAGTACACCAATGGAGGCTATCCAAGCGATAATCAAAGGAGCACAATCTCTTATCCTAGGTAGGCGTATACCTAAAATTTTACGTCCACCTAAAGCTAACTTTTCTCTAGTCTGCATAAAATATCCAGCAAAGAATAATACAAGACAAAGCTTAGCTATTTCTCCAGGTTGGAAAGAGAAAGATCCTAGATGAATCCAAATTCTAGCACCATAAATATTTAAACCTAAACCTGGAATCATCGGTAATAATAGTAAGATAATTGAAAGCAAACCAGCTGTATAAGTAAAGTTACGTAAATCACGATGATCACGTATTACTATGAAAACAAAAACACAAGCGCTAATACCAATTAACGACCAAACTAACTGTCTACTATCAACAATAAACCCAGTTTGTCCCAATGCTTTATATGAGTAATCAAGCCTATAAATCATTGCCAAACCAAGCCCATTTAAAGCTACACCTATAGGTAGAATAATAGGATCAGCATAAGAAGCAAAACGGCGAATTATGAAGTGAACACCAAAGGTTACTAAAATCAGAATTGATGCATGCAAAAATAACTTTGATGGAAGTTGTCCAGTCCTATTTAGAGCAACAATTACGTACCCACCAATACCTATAGCTAAAGCTATAATTAGTAGAACGAATTCAAGTCCTCGTTTTGATCCAACTAAGTCTTCGTTTTTCATTTTTGCACCTGAATTTTATTTACAATTAGAGTTCTCAAGTATTTAACCTGTGTTCATTCTTTAGAATCTTTGTTATCAGAGGATTTCTTCTCTATATATTCTTTTTGTATATTATCTAAACGGTTTATATATTTTTTAGCCTCTGACAAGTTATCGAAAGAAATGTTATCTTTCAAGGTTTGCTGATAAGCATGAGGTAAGTCATGAGTATCAATGTCAGTAATATATTGCGGTTCAAATAAATCGAAACCAACTACTGTCTGAGGTATTCCTTTATAGAGAACAACTTGTCCTTTATTGTTTTGGGTAATAAAATATTTGCCTTGTGTCCAACTATAAGCAAAAAATAATCCAGTAGAAATTCCACACAGTATAAACAAAGTTACTAAAGTCGCAATTATACCTTTTTTGTGGCTCTTTTTAGGTTTAGTAACTGTAGGGGTTTTCTTTTTCTTTTCGTTTAGTTTTTCACTAGTCTTATCGAAATGTTCAGCAGCCATTGCTGCCGGTGTCTGTTCTCTTCTGATTTTTTCTAGACGATCAGTAGAAGCAGCTCCTACAATGCGTGTTTGACTTTCGTCTTGCTCATCAGCGCTGATGACATCGAAAATAACACAAGTAATATTATCAGGTCCGCCACCACGCAATGCTAAGGAAATAAGCTTTTCACAGCACTCATCAGGGTCTTTCACAGTATTCATCACATCTTGCATTGTTTGACTACTGACTACACCTGATAACCCATCTGAGCATAATAGATATCTATCTCCAATTACTGCTTCTCGCATTGATTCATCTAAGGTTACATCTGTTATCGAGTCACCTAGCACTCGTAACAACATTGATCTACGAGGGTGATTTTCAGCTTCCTTAGGTGTAAGCTGTCCTGTCTGAACTAGATACTGAACAAAAGAATGGTCAACTGTTATTTGCTGAATTACTCCATCACGTAAAATGTATGCTCTGGAATCTCCAATATGCGCCATTGCTAACTTGTCACCAGATTTCAAAACAGCAATACAGGTAGTACCTAGTCCCACGAGTTCAGAGTTATTAGACGAACGTTCAATCAGCTCTTCATGAGCAGCAGCCACCTTTTCGCGTATGAGAGGTATCATTTCTTCTACAGCAATATCCGGGGCATCCAGCTCCTTCAAGTGTGAAATAGCTACACTAGAAGCGATGTCACCTCCAGCTGGTCCTCCCATACCGTCAGCAAGCACACATAGGTTCTCGCCAGCATAGCCAGAATCTTGGTTCTGTTTCCTTATCATGCCTATGTCTGAACGAGCAGCGAAACGTAACTTGGTTTTACTCATGCTTTCAGTACCTTACTTTCGCAGTTCCATAACTGTTTGTCCGATTCTTATAGTATCACCGAGGCGTAATATCATCGGTGATTTAACCTTTTCTTGACCTAGGAAAGTACCGTTTGTGGATCCTAAATCTTCAACTACCCATTTATTACCATCATTGAAAACTTTGGCATGTAAACTAGAAGCATAAGTATCGTTAATTACAATTGTGCAGGTAGGGGAACGCCCGATAGTAACAGTATTTCCAGGTAATAGCTGAATGGTCATACCAACCATAGATCCTTCAGTTATCACAAGGCTTCTATTAGTGTCACTGTCATATTGTTCTTGAACACCTTTGGGTGTTTTCTTGCTGAAAACTTTTCCATAAAGGTCACTTTTGATTACTATGACGCAAGCTAAAACCATGATCCACAGTAACGCTAGATAACCAAGTCTGATTAGCGTTATTGTTAATTCACTGTCCATAGGATTATTTCCTGTCTGCCTGTTACCTGTTTTGTTTCACGTGAAACTATATAAATACTTACTGATAATTCTCGTCATCAGGTGATGCCCAAAACAATATTCGAGTACGTCCAATTGTAATTTGGTTACCATCTACAAGTGTAGCGATGTCTGTTCTGTGACCTTCTATATACGTTCCGTTAGTTGAGCCAAGATCTTTTGCGACAACACGCTCTGGAGTGATTTGAATTTGCAAATGCCTACGAGAAATACCTGTGTCATTTATAACAATGTCACAGTCACTACCCCTACCTAACACTGTTACTGCACCTGTTAGTAAATAGCGTGTTCCATCTATTTCAAGTATAGGATGCTGTGCTGAAGAACTCGTTGTTGCTGGAGCTATTGCACCACGCCTAGTTGTTGAAACTACTTGCAATGTTCCTGTTGGCAACACGTCATCGACTGTAAAGTTAACGTTCACTGGACCTACAAAGGAATAACGCTGATTCATAGCGTGGTTTGTAGCTGACTGTACGGCTTCTTCAGCCATAGTGTCGATTCCCCATTGTTCGAGCTGTTCCATGTCACTACTCGATAAGGAAATAATAAAATCATTTGGTGCAATAGTTCTTGTTTTAGATACGTCTGCTACTTTATCGTCCATTTCTTGTTTTATTGCACTAACTATGTCAACAGCTTTTACTTCTGTCTTAAAATGCTTATTAAATGGGGTTTTTATCGCTCTTTCCAAGCCTTTTTCAATCTTCTTTAGGTATCCCAAGCTTATCCCCTACTCTAATATAATCGTATTTTAAAATAGTTATACATAATACGTATTTTACATTTTATTTCTTCAAATTAACGTATTTACGGCGTTTTTGCTACTATTAGTCATGTCTTTTTTAATTTTTCAGCATTTTTAATCAATTTCTACCTCTTCGTAAGCACTTTTAAAACCCTAAACAATAGATATATAAACGAAACTTCTAAATTCTAAATGTTTAATTAGTTTTAGGACTTCAGCGCACATAAAACTCACATATGCTCTATATAAGTAAAATTTTGGAATATATTTGGAAACATTATCATTAAATTTTTTGTAATGCTTATATTTATATATTCTTTAGTTAATTTTAGATAAGTTCCTCCAAATATTTTGTTATTCGTTTATCTGAAACTTTTACTGTAGTCCCTAAATGCTGAGCAAACAAAGATATATGGTATTCGTATATTAAATATCTTATATTTTGTAGTATTTGATATAAATTCGAGTAGTTTTCTTGCTTATCAGCTAAAGCAGTAGAATTTGCTTTCAAGAAAGTAGCTGTTCTATCTTTCACACTGTTAAATTTCCAAACTAAAGTCTGGTCTTGTGACGGATTCTGCTTTGCTTTCATTAGTCTGTAAATATTGCTTTGAATATACTTATGGAAACGACTTAGCCCCGATAAATCATTATTACGTAAAAATCCGTCATATATTAAGATGTCTAATTCTTGTTTAATATCAGTTATTGTATGCAAAATGGCGATATTATTACTTGTCTTCATTTCATCATTTAGGGACTTTGCTGTTTCAAAGATTTCAACACAAATCTTTAAAATCTCATAAACTTTATCCTCTAAATTGTTATAAATGTATTTTTCTAAAGTGTCATATTCATCTTTGGTAGATGGGTATAGCTTTTCGCAAGTTTCACAAGTGCTGTCAAAAACATTTTCTTCATGAGAGTCAAATAATGTTCTCACAGCTAAATACTGTGCATCTGAAACAAAACTATCAATATCTTTATACGGATTTAAAGCCAAAATAGTTGCTTCTTTTCCTGTCCATCTTGTCGTTATTCTCTTTGTAGACAAAGACAATTTTTTAGTAAGCAAATGCATAGTTGCATTTTTGTGTAACCATTTTTGTAACTTAGGGTCAGCAACTAAAGTTACATTTACGTTGAAGTCTTCTTGAAGTAGCTCATCTTCAGAAAAATCCTCTAGTTTATTCTTATTATCATTTTCTTTCATGAAAGGCGTAGAAAAACTCATAAAAGGATTGTGCTTAAACAAATTGTTGAGTAGCTGTTTTAAGTTTTGCTTGCCATAGTGATTTTTTGAGGCAAAGGTAGTAGATAAATCAACTAAAGGAAGTTTATGTTTTGAAGACAAAGTTAAAGCCGGATACAACAACAAATCTTTATATTTCACAGGAGTTGTATCAAAGTTATTAGGATATTCGTAAAAGTCTTTACCGTACTCTTCATATTTCTTACGCATAGACTTTATTTCTTCAACTATTCCCAAAGAGTAGTTATCTTGAGGAGTTTCAGTTCCACTGTCCAGATTTTTCTGAGTAGCTTGTATTTTACTTTCGCGTTCAAGTAAAGAATTTTGCAAAGCCTGAAGATTACGTCCTTCACATATAGTCAAACCTTTTTCATTCACTACTTTGAAATTCATCAGCAGATGCTTAGGTAACTTTGAGGTAGCTTCCTGCCAGTTTTCAAAGGTCACATCTATGTTTTTCAGCAGCAAAACACCTTTTCTGAAAGCCTCAAACATTGGCTGATTTAGGTAATAGTTTTTCTTATCATTTTTTAAAGTAGTAGTATTTTTACTAGAAGTCTCTGAAATAGCTGGATTATCTTGACTCTTACCTACTTTAGTATTTTCACCAGCTCTCTGATTTGTAGTTTTTACAGACTGCTTTTTCTTTTCACTAAGTTTTTCTTTCATTACAGCTTCATTTAAAAGTTGCCTATGTAAATCTTTAAAATCATCAAACTTTCCACTAAAGTTTTTGAGTTTAGAAGTCACATCAACTATTTCTTCAGTATCAATTACTTGTGTACTATCAACAGTTTCAACATTGTATTGTTCAGCTGGAGTATGGAAAAATTCCAAAAGTTTACCTGTCAAATCAGGTATAGGCACTAAAAACTTTCTAATGTTTTTCGGCAAATTCTTGAGCAAATTATATATTAACTCCTCAAGCAAACCTTCTACTAACCATTCGAAACGCTCTGAACTCAAATTTTTAGCTACGGCAACAGGAACTTTTACAGTAATGCCATCACGTTCACTTTGAGGATTAAAAACGTATTTTAAGTCTAGTTTATGTCCGTCAACTTCTAACGTTTTAGGATAATCAGAGTTGAAAACTTGACCTTTGAACAAAAACTTATTATCAAAGTCCAAAATACTTTTATCTTTTTGTTTTTTCCACCAAAAATCAAAATGTTTCGCTGAAATAATATTGTCAGGTAGCTTTTCATCGTAGAAGTCAAATATATCTTGATCGTCCACAACTAAACCAAAATCTCGCTGACGATTTTGTAAATCAATAGCTCTGCCTAGACGAGATTCATTAGCTTTATAGAATTTATGGTGTGTAAACCATTCACCTTCAACTAAAGCATTTCTAATAAATGATTCCCTAGCGTACTCACGAGCTTGAACTCCATCAAATTCTATGTCTAATCTTCCCAAAAGAACTGTTCTATCACTAATAATTGGCAAACCGTATAGCAGTACTTTTTCTTTAACTAAAGTAGCTCCAGATTTTTTCGACCAAATTGGATCAGAGTAATTATATTTCACTAAAAATCGAGCATATTTTTCTATCCACTCAGGGTTTATTTTAGCCACTGTACGAGCAAAAACTCTTGAAGTTTCAACTATTTCAGCGCACATAACCCATTCGTGTTTCACCCCATATAAGCTAGATCCAGGCCATATAATGAATTTCGACCCTCTCGTACCACTATATTCACCATGTTTAGAGTCATAATATCCAATGTTTGACAATAACCCCACTAACAAAGAACAATGTATTTGATCGCTATCAGGAGTGTCTTTACTCTTACCATAACTGACACATAAGCTAGCTATTTCGTCATTACTCTTAGTCGCATGTTCTTTTTTAGAAATTTCTGGTAGCGAAATATAGTCAGCTTTAAATCCTAAGTTTTCTGTAAGCTCAATTAACTGGTTAACTATGTCAATCCACTCTCTAATACGTAAATAGTGGAAAAACTCATTCTTACACATTTTACGAAAAGCTGAGCCGGAGAGGTTATTTGACTGTAAACGCAAGTATCTCCACAAAGTTAGGTAGGTCAAAAAGTCTGATGTGGAAGCGTTAAAACGGCTGTGACATTGGTCGCTAGCCTCTTGATATTCTAAAGGTCTTTCTCTGACATCTTGCATTGACAAGGCAGCAACTATAACAATAACTTCACTTAAGCAGCCGTTTTTATCAGCTTCAACTAGCATTCTTGCCAAGCGAGGATCAATAGGCATCTTAGCTATTTGTTTTCCAAGCTTAGTTATTTTATAAGTACCAGATAAGTTTGTGGGAGTTTTAGAAGTAGCTAAGCCAGTATTTTTCACATCAACACTTCTAAAAGCCCCGATCTCTTTCAGTTGCTGTAAACCATTTTTTAAGGCTTTAATGTCTGGTTTATCTATAAATGGGAAGTCTTCTATATTATTCAAACCTATAGATACCATTTTTAGAATTACTGCAGCTAGAGAAGTCCTCAGTATTTCAGGTTGCGTGTATTCTGGTCTATTTTTATAGTCTTCTTCACTGTAAAGTCTAATCGCTATACCGTCTTGGACTCGTCCACAACGCCCAGATCTTTGGTTAGCGCTGGCTTGTGATATAGGTTCAATCGGTAGGCGTTGTACTTTTGTTCTATTAGAGTATCTTGATATCCTAGCCAAACCGGGGTCAACCACATATCTTATTCCTGGCACAGTCAAAGAAGTTTCAGCAATATTTGTAGCTAAAACTATACGAGTCTTTGTGTGGTTTGGTTTGAAAATTTTCATCTGCTGGGTTGTTGATTGCCTTGAAAATACTGGTAAAATCTCACATTTTTCACCATAGTAATCTTCTAAAGCATTTTGAGTGTCACGTATATCTTTTTCTCCAGCTAAAAATACTAATATATCGCCTCTGCCACACTGTATTAGTTCGTCACAGGCTTGTATTATGCCAAAAACTTGGTCAACTTGTTCTTCAAGCTTAGTTGTTCTGTTACTTTCGTTTTCTTCCACATTTACAACGAGTGGTCTGTACCTAATTTCTACTGGATATGTTCTACCGCTTACTTCAATTATTGGGGCTGGTTTTCCATTTGTAGCAAAGTGTTTAGCAAATTTTTGTGAGTCGATTGTGGCAGAAGTTATTATTATTTTTAAATCTGGACGTTTTGTTTTTAGAGTAGACAAATACCCAAGTATAAAGTCAATATTTAGAGATCTTTCATGTGCTTCGTCAATTATTAAGGTGTCATATTTTTTCAAAAGAGGGTCGGTTTGAATTTCATTCAGTAAAATACCGTCCGTCATTAGTTTTACTTGTGTATTTTCATTGGTGTGATCTGTGAATCTTATCTGGTATCCAACTTGTTCACCAAGTTCTACTCTTAATTCTTGAGCTATTCTAGATGCAACTGTGCGTGCTGCTAATCTGCGGGGCTGAGTATGACCTATTACACCGTTTACACCTCTACCTAATTCTAAGCATATTTTAGGTATTTGTGTTGTTTTACCTGAGCCTGTACTTCCAGAAATTATAGTTACTTGGTTTTCTTGTATAGTATTTTTTAGCACAGTTTTTAGTGCAGTTACAGGAAGGTTATCTGGATAAGTTATTGTATTTGGATTTATAAGATTCTTATTAGTTTGCACACACCTATTTTATAGTATTTTCTTTTATTTTTCTGTTTACTGTGAATTTTATATATGTGCGTTAGCGGATAAGTTCATTAATTATTAAAGTGTCATATTTTTCAAAAGTGTACAAGCTAGATCAAATGAAGTTTTATTAGAGTTCTGAAAAAAGTTAATTGTTAAAACGTTTATTTGCTGATTTTAGGTTGGATTTTACTTATAAGGTTTCTTAAATTGGCTAATAATTTAGAAATTGTACTCCAATTGCCAGTATTCGTTTAAAAATTTATGAGAGCCACGGTTTTACATAGCTCTCATAATTTTTGTGTTATTTTATTAGGGGTGTGAACAAATACTATAAAGACTTCAGCTTATGCTTTATTTTTCTCAGAAGCATACTTTGTCGCCAAAATCGTTCCTAGTATTCCTACAAATGCTGTTATTGCTAGTACAGTCATGTGAACTGCTAAGCTCTGTCCAGCATTTGAAGTGTATATTCTGATTGCTTCAGTTGTGTAGGTTAGTGGTAGCCATGAGCTTATTGTCTGTATGAAGCTTGGCATTATATCCATTGGATAAGTTAATCCTGTTGCTACCATCTGTAAAACTAGAAGCAAAATGGAAATCGCTTTACCTTTTCTTGAGAACAAAGCAATTAATGCTTGATTTACGAGTGTAAATGCTAGGGTTGATAAAGTGATTACTAGAATAAATCCACCTAGGTTTGCCAGTGATAGTCCAAACAATGTATTTGTTATTATCCCGACGAATAAACCTTCTACTATGCCAACCACACCTGCTAATCCTAGAGATTTAGCTAGATTAATCTGGTTATTTTCGTTACGTGATAGTGCTGGGATTAATGAGAACACTAGCAATGGTAGTAACCACAAACCTAGTGATAGGTAGTATGGCAAAGTTCCGATACCACTATGCATAACTGGGTGTATACGCTCAATTTTAGCCTCTATAGGCTTAGCTATATGTGTACCTATTGCTTGAGAAGTAGCCTCGTCATAAGATGGAATCTTTTCAGCACCTTCAGTCAAACTTTCATCTAGTTTGTGTGCTCCATCGTTTATTTTGCCACTACCATCTGCTAGTTTATTTACACCATCTGTGAGCTGAGGCACTTTACCACTCAATAAACTTACACCTTGGTTTAGTTTGCTTGTGCCGTTATTCAACGTGTGTAGACCAGCGTTTAGCTGAGCTGAACCTTGATACGCACTAGCAATACCCAATGGTAGTTTTTGTGAGCTTAAGTATAGTTCGTTTGCTCCTTGTGATAACTTATTTGTGCCTTCGTTTAGCTTTGGTGCGCTCTGATTTAGTTTAGTTGCACCATTTTCAAGCTTTACTGATGCATCGTTTAATTGTTTTACTGCACCAGCTATCTTTGTAATACCTTGGTTTAGCGGAGCTGATTTGCCTTCTAGTTTTGCAAATCCTTCTGATATTTGTAGTAGGCTTTGTGCTATTTTTTCTGTTTGACGGCTTGATGTTTGTAACGCACCTAGTTCTTGAGGCTGTAGCTTTGTTGCTTGCAAACGTGTACAAGTTTGGCTTCCTGCCATTGGTGCTGTCTGACACATTTCTTCAATTATTTGTTGTGTTTGTGTAATTTTCTGATTTGTGCCATCCAATAGACGAGTTATATTTTGCAAACCTTGTCCTGCTTGTTTTAGTCCTTCTTTGTTTGCAATTATGCTGTCTACACCTTGCGTATATGCTCCGATACTGTCTTTTAGCACATTTACATTTCCATTAGGTGATGAGTTAACTGAATTTAATCCGTATTTTACAGAGCTTATGCCTTGGGCTAGTTGTGCTATGCTTCCTGATAATGCTTGAGTGTTATTTGCTAAAGATTTTAGATTTGTGTTGATTTTTCCTATGTTTTCTGGAATAAGAGGAGCTTTAGCACTTAGTTCTTGTAGACCTCTTTCTAGTTTTTCTGAGCCTAGTGATAGTCTATTTGCACCATCGTTTAGTTGGCTTGTTCCTTTAGTTAGGTCTGGAATTTTATTTACTAGCTGATCTGTTCCTGCTTTTAGTTTGTTTATACCGCCATTTAGTTTTTCAGTAGCTTCTGATAATTGTCCAGTACCATCTGTAGCTTTTACTAATGACTCTTTGATTTTTGTTATAGAGCTAAGCATTTTACTGCTCATCTTTTTAGTAATATCTGCTCTAACTTCTGCCTGGATTACTTTACTAACTGTATCTGCAATTGTTCCAGTGTTGTAGTTAATTGCATCATTAGTTTGTAGTGTTATGTGTTCCATTTTTGGTTCTGTAGAAGCATTTTTTGGTAAATTAGATATATTTTTTGTGAAGTCTTTTGGTATTGTTAGAACTACTTTGTGATTACCATTTTCTAAATTTGTTTTCGCCTTGGCTAAGTTATCTTCTTTTATCCAATTAAACCCTTTATCACTTTCTAAAAGGGTTTTTTCAATTTTTTCACCTATATTAACCTTTTCGGCATCTTGAGTAATACCTTGATCTAGGTTAACAATACTTGCATTTATATTCTTTAATTTTTCAGCTGGATCTGAACCATTTAAAAGTAGCGTTCCTAAATATACATACATTAATGGAATCGCTATTAGTGTTACTATGATTGTCACTAATTTAAGTTTTGACTTAGTTATATCGCTTACAGTCATAAAACATCCTTAATACGGTTGCGTATCTAATTAATCTATTTTAGATACGAACATGTATCTAATTACAAGTAAAGAATACATCATTTTTCAAATACAGCAAAAAATACACTCGATTTTATTCAAAATTTTCAAACATGCTAACATGACAAATATAACAACCATGAGGTACGAAAACTCGCACCTCATAGCATCAGTGATTACTCCTTTGAAGTGTGAGAAAATATCTAGAGGTTATGAATCTCACGAAAACAACCTCCAAACACTTCAACTAGTTCGACACAGCATTTAAATACGTAGTTGAACTAAATGTATGTATATAAAATACATTTACGTATCTTATATACACTTAAGATACCTTTTAAAGTTTAAATATGCAAGAATATATTAAAGGAAAAAGGGATATATATGACAAACAAACAAATGAGTAAAAGAAACAAAGAAAATACAAAAATAAATTTGCTGTCATCAGCTAAAGAACTTTTTATAAAACACGGTATTGCTAGTACTACTATCGAAAATATAACAAAGAACGCTGGTTACACACGTGGAGCTTTTTACTCAACTTTTGAATCAAAAGACGAATTAATACAAATACTAATGCATGAAGAATTTGCCAACTTAGTAAAAGCGTACTCACAAAACTTGTTCGAAACCACTAAAGAAAACACTGAACGCCTTGACCCAGAACAAGTAATAGAGCTAATCCTTACCAAAGTACCCCTAGACCTAGATTTCCACATAATTAGAACCGAATTTTACTTGTACGCAATACGCACACCTGAATGTATACAACCATATAAAGATGCAATGCGTTACACTAAAAATGCTTTCTCACAGACATTAATTGAGTACTTAGATAAAATGAATCTAAGACCAACAATAAGCATGAGTAACATAATCGACACAATAATGGCAACTATAAACATAACAATGCACAATGTAATTCTCACAGAGGACGCACAAAATTACCCAGCCAGACTGGCTAAAAGTATATTTCCTAAAATCCTAAAAGCAACGACTCAAAATATAACTGAATAACTAAGTAATCAAAAGTAAAATTTCACCCGAATACCACACAAATAAAATAAATATTTTTAAAATAAATATGAGTTGTTTATACAGATAATAGGCGCTGAATGTTACACTTTTAACCACCTCTACGAAAAGGCTAAAAAATGAAACATATCAGTGAAGTTGCCAATAGTTTTGGGATCAAAGACGATTATTTAGAACTATATGGCAAATATAAAGCAAAGTTGTCTTACAAGTTCATAAAAGAAAATACTTATAAAGACAAGAAAAAAGGCAAATTAATCCTTGTAACTGCAATTAACCCAACACCTGCAGGAGAGGGTAAAACAACAGTTACCATATCTTTAACTCAAGGGTTAAACAAAATAGGCAAAAAAGCAGTTGCTGCTTTGCGTGAACCTTCTCTAGGTCCATGTTTTGGAATGAAAGGCGGAGCTAGCGGTGGCGGAAAGTCTTGCTTGATACCTGAAAATGACTTAAATCTACATTTTACAGGTGATTTTCATGCAATAACTTCAGCAAATAACCTAATAGCAGCTGTTTTAGATAATACTCTTCATCAAGGTAATTCTCTGAATATAAACCCTAAGCGTATATTGTGGAAACGTGTTTTAGACATGAATGATCGTCCTTTGCGCGATATCGTAATAGGTTTAGGTCCGCATACAAATGGGCTAACTCGCGAAGATGGCTTTATGATTAGTGTTGCATCTGAAATTATGGCAGTATTTTGTTTAGCAACTGATTTAAATGACTTGCGTAAACGTCTAAATAATATAATCGTTGCTTATACCTTTGATAATAAACCTGTACGAGTTGAAGATTTAGGAATAGTCGGCTCATTGATGGCTTTGCTCGTTGAAGCTTTCAAACCTAATATCATTCAAACAACCGAAGGTAATTTAGCTGTAGTCCACGGTGGTCCTTTTGCTAATATTGCTCATGGTTGCAATAGTGTTCTAGCAACTCGCACGGCTCTATCAATTGGCGAATATGCTATAACAGAAGCTGGATTTGGGGCAGATCTTGGGGCTGAAAAATTCTTCGATATCAAATGTAGAACTAGTGGGCTATACCCTGACGCTGTGGTAATAGTAGCAACCATTAGAGCTTTGAAATTCAACGGAGGAGTCGACAAGACAGAGTTGACTGAAGAAAACTTGCAGGCTCTTGAAACTGGTTTCGTAAACCTAGAACGCCATGTAAAAAACATGAAATCATTCGGCAAGCCTGTATGTGTAGCAATAAACCGTTTCTCTAGTGACACAGATAAAGAAGTAGAGCTACTAAAAGATTTATGTAAGAAGCTTGAAGTTCCTTGTGATATTTGTGATGGTTTTAGTGCAGGCGGTGAAGGTACTGTTGATTTAGCTGAAACTGTCGTAAAAATTACTTCTGGTGAAGATTTATCAGAAGGTAAAGAGCAACTTAATTTCTATCCTTACGATTTAGAAGATACTGTTGAGACAAAAATCTCAAAGTTATCCTCAAAGTTCTACGGAGCTAGCAATGTGGAATTTTCAAGTGCTGCTCGTAAAAGCATGGTAGAAATAGAGAAAATGGGGTGCGGTAACTTACCTATTTGTGTCGCTAAAACTCCTTACTCTTTCTCAGATAATGCCAAGCTCTTAGGAGCTCCTTCAGGATTTACAATAACTGTCAGTAAGGTTCGTTTATCAGCCGGAGCTGGAATGGTCGTCTTAGAAGTGGGTAATATTATGACAATGCCTGGACTTCCAAAACTACCAGCAGCTTTAGATATCGATATTGACGATGATGGAAACATTTTAGGAATGATTTAAGGTTTAAATAATCAACCTAATTACTTTCAGCATTCAATATAGGGCTACAATTTCTAAATATTGTAGCCCTAAACTTTTGAGCCAAAAAACAAGTAAAATAAGCGAATATTTGCCTTGAAAAATTAATTTTGAAAATCTATCGCCAAGTATACAAAGCTATAAAATTTCACATCTTTGCAACATATGACGAAAGAAATTTATAAAATGCTGTTGTTTCACGTGAAACATTATTTGTTTTTAAAAAATTATTAGGGTGTGAAACATTGCTCACACCCTAATAAATCTAGCTATAAATATAGGAATTTATAAATTTTATTCGCAATCTTTAGAAATCCCAGTCGTCATCTTCAGTAGCTTCAGCTGTACCGATGACATATGATGAACCAGATCCTGAGAAGAAATCGTGATTTTCATCAGCATTTGGTGAAAGTGACGCCAAAATTGCAGGGTTCACATCAGTAGCTTCTGGTGGGAACAATGCTTCATATCCTAAGTTCATCAAAGCCTTATTAGCGTTATAACGTAAGAATTTTTTGACATCTTCTGTAAGCCCCATTGGGTCATACAAATCTTCTGTGTATTGTTCTTCGTTTTCGTATAGTTCATACAACAAGGAGAAAGTATAGTCTTTCAGTTCTTCACGACGAGCATCTGAAGCCTTTTCTAGGGCTTTCTGATACTTGTAACCGATATAGTAGCCATGAACAGCTTCATCACGAATAATTAGACGGATAAGATCTGCTGTATTTGTCAACTTAGCGTGTGATGACCAGTACATTGGAGCATAAAATCCTGAGTAGAAAAGGAAAGACTCTAGCATAGTGGAAGCTACTTTACGTTTTTCAGCATCATCACCATGATAGTAGCTAAGTATAATTTCACCCTTTTTCTGTAGGTTTTCGTTCTCTTCACTCCAGCGGAAAGCTTCGTCAATTTCAGCAGTTGAAATTAGAGTTGAGAAAATTGAAGAGTATGACTTAGCGTGTACTGATTCCATGAAAGCAATATTTGTATAAACAGCCTCTTCATGTGGGGTAATTGCGTCAGGAATCAAACTAACAGCACCAACTGTACCTTGCACAGTGTCTAGCATTGTCAAACCTGTGAAAACACGTGTAGTCATAAGTTGCTCGTGTGGTTTCAAAGTTTTCCATGACTGAATATCGTTAGACAATGGAATTTTTTCAGGCAACCAAAAGTTACCAGTCAAACGATCCCATACTTCTAAGTCTTTATCGTCTTCAATCTTATTCCAGTTAATCGCTTGAACTTTATTTACAAGCTTAATCTCGCTCATACTTTTCCTTATTTCTATATTTACAGCTTATTACTTATAACTAGTTATACTTCAAGCATACAACTAAAGTTGCTCTAAAGCATACAAGATACACAACCTTCAACTTGCGTTCCCTCTAAAGCTAATTGACGCAAACGAATGTAATACAAAGTCTTTATACCTTTTCTCCATGCGTAAATTTGTGCTTTATTCAAGTCACGAGTTGTAACTGTATCTGGGAAAAACAAAGTCAAACTCAATCCCTGATCAACGTGCTGTGTTGCTACCGCATACGTATCAATTATTGCTTCAGGACCAATTTCGTAAGCATCTTTGTAATATTCTAGGTTATCGTTATCCATGTATGGAGCTGGATAGTATACACGTCCAATTTTGCCCTCTTTACGAATTTCAATGCGTGAAACTATAGGGTGTATTGAAGATGTCGAGTTATTTATGTAGCTAATCGAACCTGTTGGTGGAATTGCTTGTAAGTTCTGGTTATACATTCCATATTTAGCAACTCTTTCGGCAAGTATTTTCCAGTCCTCAACTGTTGGGATTTCAATACCTGCTTGCTCGAATAGTCCTTGAACTCGTTCAGTTTCTGGTTTCCACTCTTTGCTAATGTATTTTTCAAAGTATTCGCCACTAGCATACTTAGACTTTTCAAAACCTGCAAAAGTTTCATTTCTTTCTTCAGCAATTTTGCTTGAAGCTAAGATTGCATAATAGTTTACGCAATAGAAATATATGTTTGTAAAATCTAGAGCTTCTTCACTTCCGTAATGGATTTTTTCTTTAGCTAAATATCCATGCAAGTTCATCTGTCCTAGACCAACAGCATGACTCATCTTGTTACCACGTTCAATAGATGGCACACATTCAATGTCTGATTTATCAGAAACAGCTGTTAGGGAACGTATAGCTACTTCAACTGTTTTACCAAAGTCAGGCGATTCCATTGTTTTAGCTATATTCATTGAACCCAAGTTACATGAAATATCTTTACCTATAACTTTGTAGTTTAAGTTTGGCTCATATTCACTTGGCTCAGATACCTGCAAAATTTCGCTACACAAGTTTGACATCGAAATACGACCATCAATTGGATTTGCACGGTTTACTGTATCCTCAAATACAATATATGGATAGCCTGATTCAAATTGAATTTCAGCGATAGTCTGGAAGAAACGACGAGCATTTACTTTCTTTTTACGGATACGACCATCATTTACCATCTCATAATATTTTTCAGTAATTGAGATATCTGACATTGGTTTTCCATATACTCGCTCAACATCGTATGGTGAGAACAAGTACATATCTTCGTTTTTCTTAGCGATTTCAAATGTTATGTCTGGTATAACTAAGCCTAATGATAGTGTTTTAATGCGGATTTTTTCATCAGCATTTTCACGCTTTGTATCAAGGAATTCCATAACATCCGGATGGTGTGCATTAATATAAACAGCTCCAGCACCTTGCCTTGCACCTAACTGGTTAGCATAGCTGAAGGAGTCCTCGAGCATTTTCATTACTGGAACTACACCTGATGACTGGTTTTCAATCTTCTTGATAGGAGCTCCAGCTTCACGCAAGTTTGTTAAGCATAAAGCAACGCCTCCGCCACGTTTTGATAACTGTAGTGATGAGTTTACAGCACGAGCAATTGATTCCATGTTATCTTCTATGCGAAGGAGGAAACATGAAACTAGTTCACCGCGCTGAGCTTTTCCAGCGTTCAAGAAAGTTGGTGTTGCTGGTTGTAAGCGACCCGAGATTATTTCTTCCATAATCTGTTCAGCTAGTTTTTCGTTACCATCAGCTAGGTATAGTGAAACCATCGCTACTCGGTCTTCAAATCTTTCCAAGTAACGTTTTCCATCGAAAGTTTTTAGGGTATAAGATGTGTAATATTTGAAAGCACCTAAGAAAGTAGGGAAACGGAATTTTTTAGCATAGACTTTCTTGAATAGTGACTTTATGAACTCGAATGAGTATTTGTCAAACAGTTCTTTTTCATAGTATTTATGTTCTAGCAAGTAATCTATTTTTTCACGTAAATTGTGAAAGAACACTGTATTTTGATTAACGTGCTGCAAGAAATATTGACGAGCTGCTTGTCTGTCAGCATCAAACTGAATCTTGCCTTGAGCATCATACAAGTTTAGCTTTGCGTTTAATGCATGATAGTCAGTTTGTTCGTTTGTTTCTTCTAAACCTGTGTCGGTTAGTGTTTCTGCCAAAACTTTTCCAATCCTTCACGTACTTTTTCGACATCTTGTGGAGTACCTAGTAATTCGTATTTATATAGGAAAGGTACACCAAGTTTTTGTGCAATAATATCGCCCGCTATACAATATGCTTCTGAAAAATTTGTATTACCAGAAGCTATTACTCCCTTACATAGCGAACGATTGTGTTCATTATTTAGGAATTTAATTACTTGTTTAGGTACTGCTCCCTTTATATTTCCGCCACCATATGTCGGAACTATCAAAACATACTCTTCATCAACTTCCAAAAAAGGATCTTTTGGAAGTAGCGGTATACGACGAGCCGGCAACCCGAGTTTTTCTACGAACCGAGCTGTGTTCTCAGAGGCTGATGAGAAATAAACTATATTTCCCACGTTTATCACTCCTAAATAATTTATTAACACATAAATTAATGGCAACACTATATAGAAAAGTGTTGCCATCGTTTACGAAAGCTTATGCGTTTGCGACAGCTAATGCAGCTTCAGTTATCATTGAAATTTTATCTGGCCTAAAACCTGCCCAATGATCGTTGTCTGTAACTACAACTGGTGCTTGCTGATAGCCTAGGGATTTTACGTACTCTAGTGCTTGAATATCTTCAGCAATATCTACTGTTTCGTAATTAATTCCTTTTTTATCTAAAGCACGTTTTGTGGCGTCACACTGTACGCATCTTGGTTTTGTGTAGACTGTGATGCTCATCTTTTCCCTCTTATTTCCCTAACGGTTACTACCGTGTTAATTTCATTTATGTAATTCTTTTTTTGTTACTAGATAATACTAGCTGTTGTATTCAAATATGTCTATAACCACTATATATTGTGTCTACCATATAATGTGTATATTTCGTGGAAAATTTGTGGAAAGTATGTAGATAACTTTTGTTTTAAAAAATCTATAAATATTTTTCGTTAGTATTTATGCGAGTTTTCAGGTAAATAAGCTGTGTAAAACCTCTGAAAAAATATTCAGAAAAATGTGGAAAACTTTTTTAGATTTATTCTCTTTGGCGTGTCGAACCACAATATCTTGTCTTAAGATTTATTAAATATCATTTTTATAAAGAAATAATATCCACATCATTAATCTTGAATAATTCCATTAATTTAATTTATAATTTAATTATAGGTTGTAAGTAATTTTATTCTTGCTACTTTCTATCCTACACGAATACTAATTCATAGATTCAGTCAACGGAATAGAAAATTATGTGTTTATGAAGGAAAACCAATAACTGGAGCACCATATAGGGATTGGTTTCCAAATAGAAACACGTGTATAGGAATATTTACACAACCTCAAATTCCTCTTTGGAAAAAATATGTATGTGGCTTATGGGCAGGTTTATGTAGACCTAATCTATATAACCCCATACATACAATTAATATAACTCAGGAGGAATTATGGATTGGACAGCGTACTTAACTGGTGGAATAATCGCTACACTATGCTTAGTTCCAATGAGATATAGCCTACGAAACTATTTGTAGAAAAAACGTGACACAATGACAAGTGATGTTGACAGAAAAGCTATGGACAAAGTCATAAGTGATGTAGAGCAGACAAAAATATACATCCATTACGGTGGACACTACTAAATAAACTTGCTGGAAACAGTGGCACAATAAAGAGTATCGCGACTTATATTAATGGTTTGCTTGGTTAATATAAGTCGCATACTCATTTATAAAATAGATTAATAATTATCCAATCCTCAATATACTTACTTTCCTGCATTTTCAAGTACCTGAATGTGATTTTATTGCTCACCTACACATATATAACGATGTAAATAAATTTTTGACAGAAATAGAGTTTTTATAACTAATGCTCAATAATTTCCCCAAAAGACATGGTAACTAATTCAGCAACTTTATTTGTAAAGGAATCAGAGCTCTAATTTTAAACTAAGTAGCCACGTAATAATTCAAAATTGTAAAGCATAGCTTATATAAAGATTAAATACCACCACAAAACAGTTTCTAAAAAATAAAACTTATAGCGTAAAAGTAGTACTTACCTGATAATCTGTGAAATAAATTTATAAAGACAAGAATGCTAGATTCGTAGATACAATAACTAGTAAATAAGCGTATTGTTGTCACAGCCAAGTGACAAGTAGTTTTACTATAACCTATATCAAAAATAAAAAGACAACCAAATACATCTAACAGATGATATAACTAGCTTAGTTCTATCATTAGCCAAAAACACATTTGCCTGTTTCCTTGAAAGTTATTCTGTAAATACAAAATAAATGACTCACATAGTAAGCTATAAACTCAAAACGCAAGTTAAACAAAGCTCATAGACACTACTAACACTATTGGCAAACACTCACTCATTTACCCCAATGCGAGGGCAAAGTTGAAGTAATAACAATAGCAACAATAGCGTTACTACTGCCATAACTGTTTTGAACAAAACTCTAAGATAAAGCTAAGTTTTTCTCACATCATCACATATCTGCTTACTGCTTATTGCAAACTACAAACTCTGTAAATGAAAGTGAGAAAAACTAAGTAGGAATAATTTTTACTCCCAATAATCACTTTATAAAGCAGACAAAATATTTAAAACAGTCTTAGCGCTACGCAAAACTACACGATCAAGATCCATGTAAAAATCTTTATCAGCACTAGGACCACATAAATCTGAAATACACCTAACTGATAAGAAAGAAATATCATTTACATAACAAACTTGAGCTATAGCTGTTGTTTCCATGTCTGTAGCCAAACATTCAGGGTAATCTTCACGTTTAGTACCAATATTAGCCTCTGTAACAAAGCTATCCCCAGAAATTATTTGACCATAAAAAATACGGTCTTCATTTAGAATAGACTTAGCAACATCTAAAAGTTTTTCATCACCAAAGTATTTCACAGGCATATGTGGTAGCTGACCTAATTCGTAACCGAAAATACGTGCATCAGCACCGTTGTAAGTGTAATCAGTACCACAAACTATGTCACCTACACGTATATCAGCACCCATACCACCAGCTGAACCAGCAGAAAAAACGTACTCAACGTCATATTGAGCCAAGACACTAGAAACAGCAACAGTTGCATTGACCAGCCCCACACAGCTTTGTACTAAAATAAACCTAACACCTTCGTGTTCTAGTTCCCAACCAGTAGCAACATTATTAATTTTGAACTCACGCTTTACATCAGCTAAATCCAAGAAAGGCTGAGCTTCTTGTTTCATAGCTACACTAACAAGGGCTTTATATTTATTTGTCTCTGCACTCATTACTTCTCCACTACTTGCATAACAGTGATTTTACACAGTTATATTAAACATTTTAGTACCTGCTCTGATTTATAGTGTAGCAATAATATTCGGCTTACAAGAAGCGGATATTAAAATTGTGGAAAACTCTGTCGTAAAAGTATCGCACTCACTTTGTTTTTAATACATCAATGAAAATTCACTATTTTACGCATATTTCTTGTAATTTTTCTAATTTGAACAAAGTTAGACTAAATATTTCAAGTAGCCAAAAACTTCTCTAATCAATAAACCTAAATCAGTTAAAATACTTAAAACGTAAAACCATTGAAATATCAACTATCTGCGAGACTATGCAAGCAAGTTAACACTCTACAACGTTTACGGCAAGACCACCCTCTGAAGTCTCTTTATACTTTGAAAGCATATCTTTACCTGTTTGTCGCATAGTTTCAATAACTACATCAAGACTTACATTATGGTTTCCATCAGACCATAAAGCCATACGAGCAGCATTAATTGCTTTGACTGCAGCTATAGCATTTCGTTCAATACATGGTATCTGGACTAAACCAGCTACAGGATCGCAAGTTAGCCCAAGGTTGTGTTCCATCGCTATTTCAGCAGCGTATTCTACTTGCTGCGGGTTTCCCCCGAAGACTTGAGCAAGACCAGCTGCTGCCATCGCTGCTGCTGAGCCGACTTCACCCTGACAGCCCACTTCAGCTCCAGCAATTGAAGCGTTGGTTTTAATTATCGAGCCTATCGCTGTTGCTGTCAGTAAGAAGTCCTTACAGCCCTGCAAACTAGCATTTGGCACAAATACCTTATAGTAGCCTAGAACTGCTGGAATAATACCAGCTGCGCCGTTTGTAGGGGCTGTCACTATTCTGTGCCCAGCAGCATTTTCCTCGTTCACAGCGAGCGCGAATAAATTCACCCAATCCATAGCTCTAAGCGGATCTATATTTGTTCCAGCCCAAGCATACTGTTCGGTGCTTTCATGCAGATCGCATTTTTCAGCATTGTGTTTGCGGTCGCAGAGTTGTTCGAAAAGTTGCCTAGCCCTGCGCTTAACATTCAGCCCCCCGGGTAGTATACCTTTTGTTTTGCAGCCTGTCTTAATGCAATCATTCATAGCTTCTAATACTTCATCTAGGTAGCTATCAATCTCTTGCTCATCATACATACTTAGTTCGTTTTCGTAAACAATTTTACTGATTGACAACCCTGATGTTTCGCACTGTTTTAAAAGCTCTCCACCTGTAGTAAATGGGTAAGGTATTGGTTTTTTTCTATCTCTCAAGTTACTTTCATCTAGTGAATAAATTTCACCTGAGGTAGGTTCTACCATGACAAACCCACCACCGACTGAGTAATAAGTATTAGTTAAAATTATTTTGCCATCGCTATTTAAAGCTGTAACTTTCATCCCATTTACATGAAAATCTGGAACTATGTGTGACATAAATTTAACATTTTTTTCTAAGCTAAATTCTACTGTCCCAGCAGGTGTAACTATGACACCACTTTCTTGAATTTTTTCTAATATAGTTTCGAGTTCGCTAGTTGGTACCGTCTTAGGGTCGTGACCACATAAACCTAATACTGAAGCTTTATCAGTGTAGTGGCCTTTTCCTGTTGCTGCTAATGAACCATATAGTTCTACGTTTAGTTCTTTTAAAACAAAATTGTTTATAGTTTGTAATTCTTGTATAAAAGCATTCGTTGCTCTCATTGGCCCAACTGTGTGGGAAGAAGATGGACCTATGCCAATCCTAAACATGTCATGTACACCTAGTTGGTGACATTCTTGAATTTTCTCAGCAGCTTGCATCTTACCTTTACCTAAACGTTACATTCTTTATTGGATTATTGTATGAGTTATTTTTATCATTGCCAAATATTTTCAATATTTTATAAAAGTGTCTTTAAAAATTTATAAGTTATTTTTTGTATATCATGCAAATAGGTTTCATTTTATTTGTATATTCTCATACATTTATAAGAACTGTGTTACAATTTAAGATGTACATGTTACTCAAATGAGATTGTGAAGTAATGAGTGTTAGTTTTTCCATTCAGAATAAAAAGAAACTATTAGGTTATGCAAAGCCTATATCTGTGCAAGATTGTCTTGAATTACTTGATAGTCTTGAGCAGTTTAACTTTAATGAAACTGATGAAAACATTGATATTGAAAAGTTTTATGCTTCTTCAATAAAAAATTTTGACTGTTTACTTTTAGGTATTCGTGGTAAAAGTGGACGTGGATTTGAGCTTTCTTACGAAAATGACATAAATTCTTATGTTGTAAGAGTTAATACTCCTGCAACTAGTTATGATTGGCAAACTGCGATTGAAGTAATAAAAGCTTTATCTTATAAGTTTAATAGCAATATAATTTGTGAAAATGGCGAGGTTTACTCTGCAGAAACCATAGATATTTTTGATTATAATGCTGATATTCTGGCTGGTTTGAAAAATATTCATAAGCATATTAATTCAGAGGAACTAACTGATTTAGTATTACAAGGTGTGAACCATGATTGCACTATTAATAAAGAGCTTTTTAAAAAAATTTATACTTCAGAAGACAGCGTTAAAAGTTTTAGTGATTTTCTAGTTGAAGTACAAAATATAGATGCGTATTTTGCTCAGCAAATGTTATTTTCATCAAAAGATGATAAAGGTAGTGATATTGATGAAAAAACTGAAGTAGTAGGTATTTATGTTTTAAGTGAGGATGTGAGAACAGTTTTACCTTTTAAACCTGTCTTATCTTTTGAGAATTATGTTGCTTGTAAAGATAAACAAGTAGAGTGGAATATTTATTTTTATTTTACTGATGAGGTTGGTAATACTCAGTATCCTTATACAGATTTTATAGAAAAACTACCTAAGGAAAAATATAGTTTCATAGACGCTAATAATATAGTTGTGGAGCCTTTTTCTAAGCAAGAAATATTGGATTTCATGGGAATTGAAATTTAAGTTTTCATAGTTGTTGTGGTTTTTAAGCACGATAAGGACTTTAGCTGTTAAAATGCAAGAAGTGAAATTTACAGCTAAAGTCCTTTTGTTCTGCAAAAATATTGACAGTAATAGAACTATACTGTTGCTTTGAATAGTCCTAGATAGTTCACCATAAATGGAAATCCCCATTCAAATAGGAACATTACGACTAAGCCAAATAAGATTAAAGCTTCTATTGCCTTCAACCATTTAGGCCCTGGAAGAATTTTCCAAAGAGCTGAGTACATTTTCTTGACCTCGCTTATTTATAAAGTCTCTTACTTCTGAAGTTATTTTTTATATGTGCTTGCTAGTTCTGCTGGTATACCATCGGATTTCTTTACCCAGTGGTGGAATTTAGCGTGAGTTATCCATCTGTGACTATTTCCCCATCTTCCACCAGTTGAAGTTGAGCAAGTTGTCATAGTCATGACTCGTTCAGTTGGTGCTTCACCAGGCTTATTCGGTACTGGTGCAATAACATCAACTCTTTCTGGTAAAACTATTTGGTGACCTGTAACTTTATAAACAATCCATGTATCTTTAGTTTCAACTATAACAGGATCCCCATCTTTAAGTTCTGGAAGTTGGTCAAAGTTATTTCCATAAGTCAATCTATGTCCAGCTAGTGAGAAGTTACCAATTGTTCCTGGTAAGGCTGTTTCTCTATAGTGCCCAGCATATCCTCTGTCTATGACTGCTGGGTATTCACCTTCACCTATTGGCATTGGATCTTTCTTCCAAGTAGGTACATATAAAGCGGCAAATACTTCACCTACATTTGGACGTTCTATTGTTGGTGGTTGATCATAATGTAAGTCTTTAGCAATTTTTTCTGACAAGATTGGAGCATCTTTGTGGAATTGTTCAACTGCTATTCTCTTCTGATCTTCAACTTCCCAAGTTGTGTAATAAACTTGCCAAACTATGAATAAACCTAATATTACAGACAAAGTTATACATAACTCACCAATAATATTTATTAAAGTGTATATACTAAATGGTTTTTTATGTCTGCGATGTCTCATATTTTTTTCGCTTTTTACTTCGCCCATTCTTTTCTACATTCCTAGATTGTTTACATATTTATTTAAAGTACACTTCGTATATTTTACTATCTAATTAGATGGTTATAGTAGTTTTTGAGTTATTTTTCATTATGAATTTATAATATTGATAAAGTTTTTAATAACTTTCTTATTTCATAGTCTTTGAAGTTTGATAATTTATTGTGGCTTATTAGCGTAGTTAGTCTATATTAATTAAAATTTTATTTCACATTGTGAATGTATTTTGTTTTAGTTCCACATTTTCGTTAGAATTAGTACGTCTATCTATTTTACGAGGAGTTTTTATGCCAGAATCAAAGAGGCGTAAGAGTAATGGACAGTCTGTTCATTCTGATACTGATATCCGTCCATCTTGGGTTGACAACGTTAAGATGAGTCCATCTTGGTGGGCACCAGTAATGGTTACACTAATGTTAACAGGGCTATTCTGGATCGTTGTCTACTACATTTCTAGCGGTTCTTATCCTATTCCTGGTATTGGTAACTGGAACTTAGGCATAGGTACGCTTATTTCTTTTTCTGGTTTTATGATGGCACTTAGATGGCGATAAGCCCCAAGTTTTATTAAAGTCATGTCTTCTTTATCCATCATAGAAGTAGATGAAAAATCTTATATTAATTTTTGTAAAGAAAATAACATAAGCCTTCCCATTGAACAAAGCGTTGAGTGGGAAAGCTTTTCTTTATCCCGTGGACACAGCTTATGGAAACGTTTAGTTATAACAAATGATAGTTTTCCTATTGCTGTAACTAGTTTATATGAATATCATGCTGGTGGCTTTAAATATTTATGGGCAAGAAATTCTCCTGTATTTTCTGATAATTCAAAGAGTTATGAAAAAGAAGTTTGTCTAGCTTTGCGCGATTTTGTCCGTAAACATGATTCAAAAGTTATCTTTTTGCGTTTAAACATTACTGAAAACTTTACTTTTACACGTCCAGTCGTACGTATAATTCCTTATGATAAAACTGTGATTTTAAATATTCAGGGTAGTGATGAAGATATTCTATCTAGAATGAAACCACGTGGACGTCGTGATGTACGTAAAGGTCTACGGGTATCGGGGATGGAATGTTTTGAAGAATCTAAAACTATCTTAGGTAACTTTGACGAACTTTACGAAATAATGGTTGAAACAGCAAATCGTGATAATTTCGTACCTAATGACGCAGATTTTTATAAAAATATGATTTCAACTCTTGGTGAAAAATGTAAGGTATTCGTTGGAAGAATAGATGGTCAAGCAGTTTGTTGGAGTATAACAACTATCCATGATGGATTAGCAGTCCAATACTATGCGGCTACTAGTAAAATAGCACGTTCAAAAAATTGTTATGACCAGTTAATATATTTCTGTTGTTGTTATTTACGCGACATGGGTATTGCAAATTTTGATTTAATGGCAATAGGATCAGATTTTTCACCAAAATTACTAGGATTGAACGAGTTTAAAACTAAATTTTCTAAAGAAATAGTTGATGTTGCACCAAGCCGTGATATTGTTTGTAACTCGAGATTATATTTTTTATTTTCTGTAGCTTATAAAACCAAACAGCTTATCCTTAAGCTTATTTCTAGGCGATAGCGTTTTAAATAAAAGAGGGTGTGGAGGTTATCCACACCCTCTTCTGATAAAAATTACTTCTCAGATTCAACTACTTCATCAGCTACTGCAGCGCAATCACAGTCTTCGCCACATTCCTCTTCAAAGTCTTCCCAGTATTCTTCTGCCCATGGGTCATCAACAGGCTGTAGACGACGCCATACCAAAACGCCAGCAACGACAGCTGTGACAAGCCCTGTGAAAATTAGTACGATATTACGTACTTTATGAGTTTTATTTGACATTGTTTCTTCCTTTGTTAGTGAATCGATTCGTGGAATATAGTCTTGAACTAGTTTTGTGTGTGCATTTTCTAGCACTGGAGCTACTTTATTAGCAGCTAAAGATAAGCGTGGGGCTGTGAATTTAACTGTTTCTTTCCAAGCCTTTTCTGCACGAGGAGTTGCCCATTCTTTGCCATTTGCGAATAGGTCCTGTGCATATTCTTTGTATGCTTGACCATGAATTTGTGCTAACTGTTTTGCGTTAGCTACATTTGTCTTAAGTTTTTCTTTATCTATACGTTTGCGGCAACAAGTCATTTTGGTCTCCTATGATAGTTACTCTAAAGAATTAGCTCTAGTTTTATTTGTACTTCTTTCTATTTTAATGCATTAGCACCCATAAAACATCTGCTATTTCCTTATTTACTTAATATTAATATTTCTTTTCTTATTTGGCTATTAGTGAAAGTTATTATTATCTATTTGTTTAGTTTATATCATTATGTAAGAATTAATACTATGGAAGCTATTATGCATACAAGCGAAGGCGACATTCGCATAGAACTTTTTCCTCATGTCGCACCCGTTACCGTAAAAAACTTTGTTGAACTAGCAAAGGGTGAACGCGAATGGGTTGATCCTAATACTGGTAAAACTATGGTAGATACACCTCTATATGACGGCGTAATTTTCCATAGAATTATAGATGGTTTTATGATTCAAGGTGGTGACCCAACCGGTACTGGTATGGGCGGTCCAGGTTACACCTTTGACGATGAAATTGATCTTGAATATAACTTTAACGACCCTTATGTCTTAGCTATGGCTAACGCTGGAAAACGTGATGGTCACGGAACTAACGGTTCACAGTTCTTCATAACTGTTGTACCTACTGAATGGCTACATGGCAAGCACACTGTTTTTGGTAAAGTTACTAATGACCAGTCAAAAGCTGTTGTTGATAAGATTGCTACTGTTCCTACAGATATGCGTGACCGTCCACTAGACGACGTTGTAATAAAGTCAATCGAAATCATCGAAGATTAATTGTTTCACGTGAAACATTGGAAATAATATTGGTAAATTCTAGTGTTTACCAATATTATTTCTTTAAAACAAGGAATTAAGTATGTCAGACATATCACCAATTAATGATTTTGATGCCTATAAGCATGAATGGAATAAAAATTCTTACCAACAATCTAATAATGTGAAAAAATTTTCGCTGGGCAATAAAAATTACAATATTTCACATTCAGTTATTAGACTTAAGAAAAGTCACACCCCTTTTACTAAAGCAATAGTTGCAATTTGTGTATTTCTTTACATTTTACAGTTATTTATCCCTCATATCAGTTTCAAACTTGCTTACCATCCATTTTGGACCATGTTCAATCCTTGGACAGTTTTAACTTCTGGGTTTATACACATAGGTTTTCTACACATATTATTCAATATGATCACCTTGTATTACATAGGTGGCGAGCTTGAAAAAATGTTAGGTTCTCTAAGAACTGGGATAGTGTATATCGTTTCTATAATAGGTGGTTCAGCTTTAACCGCAGCCTACTATATGCTCACTTCCATAGGGGCAAATGCTTTTACTTTAGGAGCTTCTGGAGGCATATTCGGTATATTTGGAGCAATTTACGTGCTACAAAAACGACAAGGGATTTCAACAACACCTATGCTTACTTTGATAGGGCTAAACCTTGCAATGACGTTCATTATACCTGACATAGCAGTAATGGGACATATTGGTGGTTTAGTATTTGGAACAGCTATGACTTATATTTTGAGCCGTCCTAAGGTTTACAAATCAACCTCAGCAACTATACTCAGTGCTTTACCTGTGATTATAGTTGAACTACTTTTATGTTTTGGATTTTACTGATAAAATCTAACTTTTTATGTTTTGAACTAGCACCTCATTAGAGGTGCTTTTTCTTTAAGAATATTTTAATATGATTGTTATACTTCACTTACAGAAAGTACCTACTATGAAATCTGAAAGAGAAAAAGTTTTAGCGATAATATCTGAAAGAAACTTATGTAGTTATATGAATAACACGAAGTGGAACGAATTATCACAAGCCATGCTAGAAGAAATGCCTTTTCCTCCACCTTATGTTGTTAAGTACTTATTTGAAGATGAGAATTCTGTTCCTAAACTTGAAGATGATGATAGTAATTTTGGGACTTGGTATCGTTGTGATTGCTGTTGTTTCCCTAACGGCACTATATCTATTGAATGGATAAAGATTAGACCTAGGTATCTAAAACATATAGGTACTTTGGTTGAAAGTGAACTAGTTGATGCTAGTAAAAAATTGCAAGAAATACTAAATAAATACAATATAAATTATGAAGTAGAAAACAACACTTATTGCATTTACGGTTACAAGTAACTTTGAAATTTTAATTTATATGCTATGTTCCAGTGTCTCGTTGATGAAAGCTTTACGTGTTTTAGCTATCGTAACTAACAAGTGCATACCTTTACACTGTTTCTAATATTTTAGTTTGAATATATGTCTTACAAAAACTTTATCCAACAAGAATCATAAATAATGTGTACTGCAACTAAATATAGATATAAATTATCTTCGCTCATTATTAAATAGTTGATTTAAATCACATAGCTTGTGGATAATTAAGCACTTTTACACAGGTTTTCACACAACATTACGATTATTAAGAGAATTTATACACAGTTTTATCCACAACTCAAATAAATCTGTTAATAACTTGAAAGTTAATCCACAAAACAAAAATTCTCTTGTGAAAAAGTATATTTACGTAAAATAAAAATTTTTATCTTTAGAAAAACTGAAAAATAGGACTTTTTCACACACTGTTAATAACTTTGTGGAAAAGTACAAAAATGTAATTTATTTTTTATTCACATCCTGTGGAAAAACCTGTGGATACTTATTCACATATTACAAATATGTAATTTGTGGATTAACTTTCAACTTGGTATTTAAGATTACATTAACTTATACACATTTTATCCACAGTTTTTGTGGATAAGCATGGGGAGAAAAAGTTTATAGAGAAAAAATTTACACTTTATAACTAAGGTAAACCTAATTTATATAAATATTTTAAAAGTTTTACACAGGTTTTCCCTAAGGGTGTCAAATCTAAAAACAGCAGCACTTATAAAGAAAAGCCCAAGACATATAACCTTGAGCTTTATATAAAATAGGAAAACTATTCGTCTTCAATATCTGCGAAAAAATCAGCGTTACTGATATGCATTCTAGTACCCAAATCATAATTCCATGTAAATTCAATTCCATGTTTATTAAAGGTAGGTTTCAAGATCTCGTCAGCTAATTTTTTACATTCATTCAAATAAACTCCATGACGCTCTTCCTCTGCCATAGCATCATAGTCTTCTTCAGAGCAAATTTTTGTCCATTTGCACTCGTAACCTAAATAAGTTCTTCCATCTTCAACTAATATTTCAGTATCTTGCTGGTGAAAATATATGTAAGCAAACCACTCTTCTTCCTCATACATCAAGTCGTAAGCTTCGCTGGATGCACAAGTTCCACAACAACTAAAGTTTTCAAGTGCTAAAACATTATTTTCCCTAAGTTCTTTAAAAGCAGCTGTTAAACGTGATGGTTTATACTCGGGTGAATTTTTATAATCAGCAATTTGTTTACGTCTACATTCAATTATTGATTTAGCTATGATTTCAATATTTTCTTCAGAAATTGAGTACTCACTATCTTCAAGTAAGTCTTGAATACAGCAAATTATGTCTTCAATATTAGGCAAAGTAATGAGATATTCCCAGGAAGAGGAAAGAATTTCCTCTTTAATGTCATCGGAAAGATTTATGCCTTCAGGAAAAGTATATCTTTCAACAAAATCTGCGTATTTTATCACAACAACTCCCTTGTTGTTACTCAAAAAAGAAATATTTATTTACACGTACAATAATATCAATTGCACGGATAAACATACACTAAAATTTAGACTATAAGTGATTTTAATCGTTATTTATATAAAAGAATATAGATTTGAAAATAAAATTCCAAATAATTGAAAATATAGTTTTTAGAGTTGATTAATAACAAAAAAATTAAAAAAATAAACTCTCCAAACTGGAGAGTAATTTTGGTGGAGATAACGGGACTCGAACCCGTAACCCCCTGCTTGCAAAGCAGGTGCGCTACCAATTGCGCCATATCCCCTAGCGAACAACGTATTCAAGGATACATCATAAAATATCATTAATCAATAAGTTTTTGAAAACTATTTATAATTATTTTTATGACGTGGGACTAGCTGGACTCGAACCAGCGACCCCTACATTATCAGTGTAGTGCTCTAACCGACTGAGCTATAGTCCCAACTGTTCAATATGAACACTCGAAAAATTTTACATGGTATTTAGTAAAAAAGCAACACTTTTTACAAATGGATAAAATTCACGAGAAATTACTCATTAGTAATAGTGATTTTAATACCACCAACTAAATGAGCAACAACGTTATAAATATATGCGTACAAAACAGAAATTGCTGTTAAAACAACAGTTCCTAATATTGCTAACATAATACTTATCGCTAAAACTCTTGAGAAATAAAGGTACTGGACAAATCCAGTAACACGGCCAGTACCAATATCCCCAGCAAATTCTTGGAAAGATGAAAAAACGTGCATGGAGTCTAAAACAAACCACGACAAACACACCATTACAACAAAAGCAATCCCTAATCCAACAGAGACAAGGAAACTAAATTTCATCACAGATAAAATATTTACTTTTGAAACACAAATCTGTGATTCAAGGATTTCCTCGTCATTATGGGAAAGATTTCTTTGCATATTTTTTCCTAAACGTTAATTACTCTTCTGAAGAACTTTCATCTGAAACAGATTCACCAGTATTTTCCTCTGAAGGAGCTGTTTCGTCAGCGTCACCATTATCAATTTCTAGGTATTTAGTAACACCAATGACTCTATCACCTTCAAATAGTTTCACGAAAATGACACCTTTAGTGACACGACCAGTCCTGTTAACCTCACTGACAGCTACACGTACAATATTGCCACTTTCCATGATAAGCATAACTTCGTCATCTTGGTTTACACTCACAGCACCAGCTAAGCAACCAATTTCGTCAACAAAGTTAGCTACTTTCACACCAGAACCAGCACGATTTTGTCTCCTATACTCACCAATTTGAGTACGTTTCGCAAAACCACCTTCAGTAACAGTTAAAAGATCACAAGAGTTATCAACAACTTGCATAGTTAATAATTCGTCGTCTTCCTTCAAACGAATACCACGTACACCTTGAGTTGTACGTCCACGAGATGGTAATGCGTCTTCACTAGCTGATACACGCAAAGACTGACCGTTCTTAGTGATAAATATCAAATCATCTTCATTTTCAGCTAATGCGGCAGCAACTAGCTTATCAGGTAAACCATTTTCATCTTCACGCAAAGTAATGGCGATAATACCACTAGCAGCACGATTTGAACCATATGCTACCAAAGGAGTTTTCTTTACTAAACCTCTGGCTGTAGCTAAAATCAAAGACTTTTCTTCTTCAAATCCTTCAATTGCCAAAACTTGTGCGATAGTTTCATCAGGCTGGAAAGCTAACACATTAGCAACATGCTGTCCCTTTGAATTACGGCTACCTTCAGGGAGTTCGTAACATTTAATACGATAAACTTTACCGAAGTTAGTGAAGAACAACAAATAGCTATGGCTTGAAGTAACAAAGAAATGCTCTACAATGTCATCTTCACGCAAAGAAGCACCCTTTATACCCTTACCACCACGATGTTGTGAACGATAAATATCGGCTGTTGTACGCTTTACATATCCTGAACGTGTAATTGTAACAACACACTCTTCTTCAGGAATCAAATCTTCCATAGACATTTCTTGCTCATAAGGAAGAATAGTTGTTTTACGCTCATCTCCATATTTATCAACAATTTCCTTCAATTCTTTAGAAATTGTTTCATACTGCAACTTTTCACTAGCAAGTAACTCGCGATAACCTCGAGCTTTTGCTTCTAGCTCATCGTACTCTGTGATGATCTTCTGACGTTCCAATGCAGCAAGACGACGTAACTGCATAGCCAAAATTGCGTCGGCTTGGACTTGGTCAACGTCAAGAAGATCCATGAGTCCAGAGCGTGCGTCGTCGACGGTTGGAGAACGCCTAATGAGTGCAATAACTTCGTCCAAAGCATCCAAAGCCTTCAAGTAGCCTCGCAATATATGTAGGCGTTCTTCAGCTTTCCTTAGACGGAAGTTTGTGCGACGTACAATGACATCTACTTGATGTCGTACCCAGTAGTGTATGAAGCCGTCTAAGGAAAGTGTGCGTGGCACACCGTCGACTATGGCTAGCATGTTCGCTGGGAACGAGTCTTGTAGCTGTGTTCGCTTGTACAAGTTGTTCAGTACAACTTTTGGTATAGCGTCACGTTTTAGAACAATAACTAGTCGCTGTCCACCACGTTCAGATGATTCGTCACGAATGTCAGCAATACCTTGGATTTGTCCATCTTTTACTAGTTGAGCAATTTTTGATGCAAGATTATCAGGATTTACTTGATATGGAAGTTCGGTAACAACTAAACATTGTCTACCTTGAATTTCTTCAACATTAACAATTGCTCGCTGAACAATCGAGCCTTTACCTGTACGGTATGCTTGTTCAATTCCTCTATAACCTAAAATAGTTGCACCGGTTGGGAAATCAGGACCTTTAACTCTTTTAATTAGTGCTTCTAGTAGTTCTTCACGTGTTGCTTCAGGGTTTTCCAAATACCATTGAACGCCTTCAGCTACTTCACGTAAATTATGTGGTGGTATACGTGTCGCCATACCGACAGCAATACCTTCACTACCGTTTACTAATAAGTTAGGGAAACGTGATGGTAAAACTGTTGGTTCTTGGTTTCTACCATCATAGTTATCAATAAAGTCAACAGCGTCTTCATCAATATCTCTGACCATTTCCATTGCTAATGGAGCCATTTTACATTCAGTGTACCTCGATGCAGCAGCACCTAAGTTACCTGGAGATCCAAAGTTTCCCTGCCCAGCAACAAGTGGGGCGCGCATAGACCAGTGTTGAGCTAAACGAACTAGGGCATCATAAATTGCTGCGTCACCATGCGGATGATAGTTAGCCATAACGTCACCAACAACACGTGCACACTTTGAAAAACCTGAGGTTGGTCTAAATCCACCATCATACATACCATATATAACACGACGGTGCACTGGTTTTAAGCCATCTCGTACCTCTGGTAATGCACGACCAACAATAACACTCATGGCATAGTCAAGATATGACCTTTGCATTTCTGCTTCTAAATCAACCTGTTCAATATATCCGTGGTTGTATTCTTCTTTTTCGTCGTCTGTCACGCTAGGTGGTTTTTCTGTCACTTTTTTCCCCGTCTTTTATTCTAATTAGATATCCAAGAATCGTACGTCTGTAGCATTTCTTTGTATGAACCCGCGTCTTGATTCAACATCTTCACCCATTAGTGTTGTGAATATTTCGTCAGCTGAAGCAGCATCAGTTAATGTCACTTGTTTTAGAATACGTGTTTGTGGGTTCATTGTGGTTTCCCAAAGTTCATTAGCATTCATTTCACCAAGACCTTTGTATCTTTGAATACCACTTTCTTTTGGTAGTCTTTTACCACTAGCTAAACCTTTTTCAACAAAATCATCTTTTTCTTTATCAGAGTAAACAAATTCATGAGAAGAATTCATCCATTTTATTCTGTACAAAGGTGGTGTTGCTAAGTATACGTAACCATTTTCAATTAATGGTTTTGCGTATCTGAATAAGAATGTTAATAGCAGTGTCGCAATGTGCTGTCCATCAACATCGGCATCAGCCATAAGAACAATCTTATGATAGCGGAGTTTATTCACATCAAATTCTTCACCAATACCGGTTCCAAAAGCTGTTATCAAAGCACCAATTTCGTTGTTGGACAATGCTTTATCTAGTCTAGCTTTTTCGACGTTCAAAATTTTACCGCGAATTGGCATAATTGCTTGATGTTCTGGGTCTCGTCCACCAACAGCACTACCACCAGCAGAGTCACCCTCAACGATGAATATTTCACAGTGTTCAGGTTTTCTACTTGAGCAGTCACGTAGTTTACCAGGCATTGATGCTGACTCTAACACACCCTTACGCCTAGTTGCTTCACGTGCTTTACGAGCAGCAACCCTAGCAGCAGCAGCAGATTGTGCTTTTGAAATAATATTTTTAGCGTCAGCAGGGTGAGAATCAAACCAGTCAGTTAAATAAGCATATAGTTGTTGTTGAACAAAAGTTCTAGCTTCTGTATTACCTAGCTTTGTTTTTGTTTGACCTTCAAACTGTGGATTTGTCAGCTTAACTGATATAACAGCTGTCAATCCTTCTCGAATATCATCACCCGTGAGGTTATCATCTTTTTCTTTAATAATATTTTTCTCACGACCATATTTATTAGTAATACTTGTCAAAGCTGTTCTAAAGCCTTCTTCGTGAGTACCACCTTCTGTGGTATTGATAGTATTAGCATAAGTGTATAATGATTCAGAATATGCGGTTGTCCACTGCATAGCTATTTCTAGACTCAAAGTATTATCTTCATTTGCAGCTTCAAAATTTATAATATCAGAGTTTACAACTTCAGATTTTTTAGTCGTATTTATAAAGTTTACGTAGTCCCTCAAACCGCCTTCATAGCAGTATGAAACCTTATTTAAATTACTTTCAGTCTCTTTTTCTCCAACAATTTCGTCACCAACATTTGAGTCATGAC
The DNA here is from genome assembly GCF_011751945.2 of Actinomyces sp. zg-332. NCBI lineage: Bacteria > Bacillati > Actinomycetota > Actinomycetes > Actinomycetales > Actinomycetaceae > Tongtianella > Tongtianella jiaweipingae. The sequence continues at coordinate 5,627 of NZ_CP064951.1, read as the reverse complement.
GTTCATCTGTTAAAGTAATTCTCAATCCTTTGTTAAGGAAAGCCATTTGCTGGAATCTTGTCCTTAATGTTTCGTATGAGTATGTTGTGGTTTCAAAAATATCTTCATTTGCCCAGAATGTGACTGTAGTACCAGTTTTATCTGTTTTTTCAATTTGACGTAGTGGTCCAGTTGGTACACCGTTTACGAAGTCCATTTCCCATTTGTATCCGTCACGGCATACTTCAACAGCAAGTTTTTTACTTAATGCATTTACTACTGATACACCTACACCGTGTAAACCACCTGATACGGCATATCCGCCGCCACCGAATTTACCACCTGCGTGTAGAATCGTTAATACAACTTCAACAGCTGGTTTTTTCTCGGTAGGATGTTCTTCTACAGGAATACCTCTACCGTTGTCTACTACTCTAACTCCACCGTCTTTAAGTAAGGAAACTTCAATTTCTGTACAATAACCTGCGAGTGCTTCGTCAACTGAGTTATCTACCACTTCATAAACTAAGTGGTGTAATCCTCGTTCACCTGTAGAACCAATATACATACCTGGTCTTTGGCGTACAGCTTCCAGTCCTTCTAAGACTGTAATGTTGGCTGCACCATAATCATTTTTTTCAGCATTTACATTCTCGTCATGTTCTGTCACGTGTGAGTCTCCCGTTCTCTACTGAAAATACATAGACTATACACTATTTTACATTTAAAACACTTTTTTTCATATAATTTACTGTAATTATGCATATATTTGCTTTATAACGATTTTAACATGCTCTGCTGTGAGTCCCTATTTATAAGCACATTAACCCTTATTTTCGTATATTTTTTTATTTTATTGGTTTTATCCATACGTATCTCTGGGACCTCTTCCATTTATATGATATTTTCCTTTTTTCCAACTTGGTTTTGATGGAGGTATAATAACTATCTTTTTTATAATACCGTGCCCTATTTCAATATCTATGTTTCTTTGAATTTTATCTTGCAACATTCTCAATGTTGTAGCCCAATTAGTAGAGCTTACTCTCAAATATAGTGTTTTATCTTCAATTTTTTCAATTTTTGCGTGCTTAGCATTGTTTATTCCAGCTAAATTTTCCCAATTAGAAATAATTTTTCCATAAAGTAATTTTTCATCCCAATCATTATCATTTAATACTTGGTTCATACATTCACCAAATGACACAGGATCTTTATATCCTTTAGCAAATACGCTGTTATCATTAGTTTTTGAATTTTCTTTTTTCTTTTTAGTTTTATATTTTTCTTTTAACTTGTATAAGTTTTCATCTAATTTTAAGCGTGTAAATGTTTCTTCTATTACTTTTACTAATCTTTTTTCTACATTTTCTTCATCATTTATATCCACATTTTTACTCATTTTCTTCACTTTCTATATGTGGATTATCAAATATTTTAGTTATACCATCAATATTTTTAACATAATATTTTTTAGCTTCTAACTCTTCTGGGACATCTTCATTTACTGCAGCTGTTATAAACACTTGTTCTGTATTTTTTATTAATTTTATTAAACTATTTCTTCTATTTGTATCTAATTCAGCAAATACATCATCTAATATTAGGATTGGATCTTCTTCAAAAATTTCCTTTATTATTTCATAGCTGGCAACTTTTAAAGATAAGACAACAGACCAAGTTTCTCCATGACTTGCATAGCCTTTTACTGGTATGTCATTTAGGAAAAACTCGATATCATCTCTATGAACTCCTATTAGGTTTATTCCTCTTTCAATTTCAATTTGTTTATTTTCTTCAAATGCTTGTAAATACTGTTTTTTTGTAAGAGAAATATCTTCTGGATCTTTTATTTCAATATTATATTTTTCTAAACAGTTTTTATAAGCAATTGTAAGTGTTTTATTTTCATTGGTTACTTTGTTATATGATTTTTTTAGTGGCTCTGACAAACGGTTAATTATTTTAATTCGTTCTTTTAAGCTTTTTGCACACAATTCAGCTAGTTTTTCATCCCAAATCTGAACCATTGTTTGATCTGTTTTAATGCCTTTTTTCATATTTATTTGCATTAGTTTTAAAACTGCTGCTCTTTGTTTTAAAACTTTTTCAATTTCATTTCTTATACCCATATATGTTGGATAAATTTGGGTTATTAACTCATCAAGGAAATTTCTTCGAATGTTAGGTTCTGATCTTATTATTTGTAAATCTTCTGGAGCAAATATAACTGTTTTTATATGTCCTAATATTTCTTTATTCTTTACATTATTTTTATTTATTCTAGCCCTGTTTGGTTTACCTTGTATTAATTCTAATTCTATTAGAATATTGTGATTTTTATTTATATTTCTAGCCCTTATTATTGCACCCGGAGCTGAATGTTTTTCTTCTAAAATATATCGAATTAAAGTGTTATCATTTTTTACTCGATGTGAAGTAAACGTTGATAAATAGCCAATTGCTTCCACTAAATTTGTTTTACCTTGCCCATTTTCTCCCACTAAAATATTTATTCCTTTAGTAAAAGATATGACTAGTTCTTTATAAGATCTATAATCATTCAGGGCAAGATCAGATATATACACTTTTATACTCTTACTGGCATTAGTAGATATTTGAATTCTTCAACTACATCATTATTTTTATCATCCCAACCTTTTAGTAAGATAGCTTTTGTTGGGTGATTAAAGAAGAACTTTACATATTTTGTTTCTAAAACACTTAGTCCTTCAATTAAGAAAGTTTGATTGAATGCAACTACTATATCTTCACCGTTAAGGTTTGCTGATAAGCTTTCTGTTGCTTGAGAGTCGTTTCCTTTTCCTGCTTCTAGGGTCAAACCTTCTTCATCAAAATTAAACCTTATTGGTTCATTTGGATTCAAAACTAGGCCTACACGTTTAATTGACTCAATTAATTCTTTAGTTTCAACAAGAGCAGTTATTGGAGTTTCTTGTGGGAAAATTCCATCAACTTTTGGATAATCGCCTTCTCTTAGTGAAGATGTCACTTGATATCCAACACATTCAAATCCGATTAAAGTACTATTTTCTGTACTATTTAAACCTAAACTTATAGTTCCACCGTGGTTTAATGATCTAGCTATATCATATAAATTCTTAGATTTGATTAAAACAGATACATTTATATTTTCGTCCTCTGGTGTCCAATCTAATTCACCTTTTGCTAAACGGAACCTATCTGTAGCTGTCAAGTAGATTTTTTTACCAATAAAATCCATTTTTATACTAGACAAAACTGGAATCATATCATCTTTGGACGCAGCTATTTTAATTTGATTTATAACATTATAAAATTCTTGGGAATCAACGGTACCGAATGTTTGAGGCATCTGATTTATTTCAGGATACTCATCAATATTCATTGTTATTAGTGTGAAACGAGATGATCCACATTTTATAAGTACTTTTTTATCCTCAAGACTTACATGTACTGGTTTATTAGGAAGAGCTTTACATATATCTGCTAATAATTTTCCAGAAACAAGTATTGTTCCTTCTTCATCAACTTTTGCTTCGATTACACTCTTAGAGGAAGAGTCATCTCCTACTGCTTGTAAGGTTAATGTCTCATTTTTAGCATTTAATAGCACACCCATTCTTACCGGCGATGTACTTTTTGACTGTAATGTATGTGAAGTCCACGATACTGAATTTGCCAATATGTCACGATCTACTGTAAATTTCACGCTATTCCTCCGATGATATTTTTCTATAACTAAGATTATTTACTTTATCTATTTTTTTCAAGATTTTTTTAGTTTTTGACAAAAGCCACTGCAGATTATTTATAAAATTATTTTCTCTTTTTAATTTAAAAGTAATAGTAGAGGTTGTTGATATTGTGGATAACTTATTTTTTCATTGAAATATAAACACTTTTACTTGTTTATAAAAGCTACATATTCTTTGGATAAAAATGTTTATAAATTTAGTATAAAACTTATAAACAGATAGTAGAAAGTTATCCACAAGTTAAATAACAAAAAAATTATTATTTTCCACATTAAAATGCATTAAATTTTATGTCTATTAATTTGTTTAGATAAATCATGTATATGGTTATATATTTCTGGATCAGTTTTTACTGATTTTTCTATTTTTTCAAAAGAATGCATTACTGTTGTATGATCTTTATTAAATGCTTTTCCTATTTTAGGTAAAGAATAATCTGTGAATGTTCTACACAAATACATAGCTATTTGTCTCGGATAACAAATATTTTTAGATCTACTGTTTGAATGTATATCATCTAAAGTGATGTTAAAGTATGTGGCTGTTAATTCAATAATAGCTTCTAAAGATAATGGTTCATTTGTTATATTATCCGATAATTCTTTTAGAACATTTCTTGCTAAATCAACAGTAATATTTTGTTTAGTTAGACTTGCAAAAGCAACTACACGTGTTAAAGCGCCCTCGAGCTCACGTATGTTTCTTGTTATTAGTGAGGCTATAAAGTTTATAACATCGTCAGGAACATCAATATTATCTACACGTGATTTATGTTTTAGAATTGCACATCTAGTTTCTAACTCTGGAGATTGGATATCACAGATTAATCCCCATTCAAATCGTGTGCGTAAACGTTCTTCAATGCCTTCTAATTTTTTAGGATGTACGTCAGAAGTTAATACAACTTGTTTTTGATCGTTGTATAAGGTATTGAATGTATGGAAAAACTCTTCCATTGTTTCAACTTTATTTTTCAAAAACTGTATATCATCAATTAAAAGAATATCCACTTTTCTATATTTTTCTTTAAACTCGTGCATTCTTTTTTCTCTTGTGCAGTTTATTAATTCGTTTGTGAACTCTTCGCTACTGACATATCTAATTACGTAGCTTTCTTGCAAGGCTTGTGCTGAGTTTCCAATTGAATGCAATAAGTGAGTTTTTCCTAATCCACTTCCTCCATAAATGAATAGGGGATTATAAGCACTACCTGGTTCTTCCGAAACAGCAATTGCGGCTGCTTGAGCAAATCTGTTTGAATTTCCAATAATAAAATGGTCAAAAGTATATTTAAGATTTAAATGTGAGTCCTTATCATAGTAAATAACTTCACTACTTTGAGAATTCTCAAGATTATTATCTATTTCTTCCAATATTTTTGATTCTTCTTTTGGTTCAAAGTCTAGCGTATCTAAATGTAATTCAGAGTCTGGCTGAACAGAAGGAATAGACGATATTGCTTTATCTACAAGTATTGAAAATACAGAAATTTGAGAGTTTATTCTTGAGGTTATAAATATAATTATTGATTCTTTATAGTTTTTTTCAATATGTTCTTTAATATAGTCATTAGGTGTGAGTAAGACGATGCTTTCTGTGGCTATATCACCTATTAGACGACAAAGGTTAAGGAATCCTGTTTCTTTTAGGCCGATAGTAGGAGATTGTATTTTAATGTATTCATCCCAGATTTCAGATAAAGACAGTTCTGACATAACTTCTCCTAATTTCTACCATATTGTTTTTATCGTCTAACAAATATTAGTTGGAAAAAAAGTTATACACAAGTTTATTAACAGGTGTGGATAAATACTTTCATTGCTGTAATTTCAAGGATAATTTCGGAAACATTGATATTTCAAAAAACTACATTTTTGTAATTCCTGTGGA